>JAFMMM010000031.1 GCA_017859815.1 Planctomycetota bacterium
CACTCCGCGCAGAAAGACAGGGCAGATTGAGCAGTGCGGGGTGATTGTGAAACGGGATTGAGTTCTCTGTGGATTCACGCTTCAGGGCGCGGCCGCGATAACAGCTCCTGAAATTCCACAGCAAATTCTTCGTCATCCGTCAGGCAGCGATTGTTCATTGCGAGGATTTTGCGAATACGCCCAACAGTCAGCTTGGCCGGACTCGTCAGCCGCTGGACCAGTTCGTCAGCGGTGAAATCTTCCAGTTCGCGAATGGACTGAATCCCGAGGAAGACAAAGGCTTCACGAGCCTGCATATCATTCTGAAAGACAAGGTCGAGTGGAGCGTCGACAGGAATCCTTGAACGGCCCAGCCTGCGTGGCTGTCCGCTTTCTTTGACACCAGAAGCGATTGTTGCTTTGCGGACGCCCTTGCGCCTTGCTGCAGGACGAGAATCAGAGGTTCTGCGGGAAGCTGTCTTCTTTTGCACCACGCGACGGCTGCTGCGACTTGAACCTGATCCTGCAGCTTTCTTTGTGCCTCGAGTGGCAGCCTTCTTTGCGACTTTTTTCGCGGGCGCGGCTTTCTTTTTTGAGGCTGCCTTTCGGGCTGAGCCAGAGTTGCGGCTTGCCTTCTTCGCAGCTTTCTTTGCGACCTTGCGGACCGCTTTCTTCGCGACCTTGCGGACTGCTTTCTTCACTGCTTTTTTGGCCATGAGTAAGCCCTGTTCTGTTGCGACTGGGACGGATGCATCCTGAGGATGATCTATGGAGGCGGGTGCATTCAGCAAACAGGATGCTGGAAAGTGCAGGGCAGGTGTTTTATCACTGTTGCCGGGGCAACCTGCATCGAAACAGCCATGAGGCCCATTCCGAGTATACGGTGAAAGAGCAGCCAATCACTCAGCCAGCATCGAGTGTTCCTCAAAAAAATCGCGAACAAGCTCCATTTCCGCATTTGTGAGCAGCCCGGATCCGTATTGTTGCAGGTTTTTGCAAACCCGCCATTTGCCCAGGATCTCCCAGACAGATTCGTCGACAACACTGTCCGTATGTCGATTACTTCCAGTTTTTGGTGTCGCTGAGGTGCAGAGTTCCTGGTACAGCATTCGGCGGTCATCACTCCTCCATGAGATCTGCATGCAGCGAATTCTTGCCACCAGCCAGTGGTCATTGATGGACTGAATATTTTGCGGCCCTTGAAACACCACTCGTAGCATGGGGTTCTCTGATTCGGCCGCCATACTTGCCAACAATTCCGTTGAAGCAAGCAGGATCCGTGTGTCGATCGCTGAAAAGCTGCTCGCTGCATGGATCCTCGTGGACTGCCATGTTCGCAGGACACATTCCAGCTGGATCTGCGGTGCAATTCCTTTGAGTGGCGGAAAGAAATCCATCAGCTCAACGGGGCGATTTTCGGAACGAGAGGGAGCAAGTGCGTATTGCATCAACTCGTCGAATGTCAACAGGAATGCCGCCCTGAGTGAGGCGTAGGTCAGGCTGTTTTCAATCTGATGTACGGATAGCGGCTTCATCACTGCTCCAGACAGGTGCGATCCAGCCGGATGCACTCTCAATCTCGTTGTTAAGGCGACCTGAACGCGTGCGTGGCCAGGTCGCGACTCCAAGCTTGATCCTGGCTCAGAATTGAGCAAACACAAGTGCCGGACGAGCAATCCGCGGATTAGCACCGTTGCCAATTTGCAGCAGTTCAAACCAATCTGAAGATCTGGGAACAGTCAACTAATCAATGTTTACGCAAATTTGCGCGGGCGTTGCAGGCGAGCAACGCAAACCTCATTGAAATGTCGCGTAATAACAACACAGAGATGCAGACGGATTTCCCCGGCCTGATCGTACATTCGGAGTCTCAGCTCCCGATCATTGTTGCCCCAAAGGGATGTGTTGTTGCGATGGGACGGAGGCTTCCCGGAGGCAACTCCCGGCTAAGCCAGCTGCTAGCGGATGCGGCTGCCGGGTGATTCTGCGGGCTGAAGTGCAACTCGGCTGATCCCCTGCCATGATCGGATATCGATTTGCCATGGGCCGCTGGGACCATCAAAACTTCCGTATCGGGAATGCAGTTCGCGGAGCCGATCCAGTTTTTGGTGAACGTCCAGTTCGCCGGGATGTGTGCTCGATGGGCTTCTCCCCCACAAAATCCTCGAACCACCGGGAGTGACCAGTTCAAATTGCATTGTGTCCGGTTTGCGACTTTCGGTTGATCTGATTTCGATCCCCTGTAATCGCAGGCGTTCCCACCACACCCCTTCATCCTCTTTCTGCATCAGAACCTCGGCAAGTCGAGCGGCCTCTGTGACAGCCGGGTCGCCCCACGCCTCGCCAAGTCGTCCGACTGGTGCCTGGTCGATGCCTTCGATCACCGGATACTTTCCGAGGTCTTCCCGTGAAAAGTCACTGGCCGGGAGCAGAATCCCGTGACGGTCAACAGGGTAGAGTCCATCGGTTGCACGAATCAGAGCAATCGGTCGACGGTACAGTACGGTGACCTGAACATGGGCAGGCCACGACTTGCGGACGCTGATCACTTTCTCGACCCACGGATGCGTGTGGAAAGCTGCTGCAATTCGCTCGCTCAGAGTCGATTCGTGGAGTGACAATTGATCATCGATGAATCCGCTGCTTTCGAAGACCTGGCGAGTCAAATCTTCAGGAATCCATGCCGGTCCCTGTGTCAGAGCAATATGCTCAGCGGTGATTCTGTATTCGTCGCGTGCACTCAAATCAGGGACCAGACTGGAGAGCAGGGGGCCGAAGAACAGCAACGCAAGCAGCAGCGTTGTCCACCAGATTTTTGACGGTCGAATGCCTCGCAGCCTGCCGGACACTGTTGTTGTCCCGGGAGAATGACCGGAGGTGGATTCAGTATCTTTGGAACTGCGAGCACTCACCGTGTTCATCTCCATTCCTGGGATTTCAGCTGACGCTCTGCGTTCGTTCTGCCCCGCCCACGTCCGTCGCCACTCCCTATTTATCCCTCGGTCGGCGTTCGTTGTCATCGTCTGTTTTCTATTTGGCAGCCACTGCAACGGATTCATTGCCAGGAGAAAGCGACTGTTTGCTGTGGGCAATCCGCGGGCTTTGCGGTGAGTAAAAGAAAACTGCGGGTTCGGAGGGCAATGCTGGAAGCGCCACAGCATGGTTCTTGTGATTTCTCTCGCGCTCTCCAGTGGTTCAGTTTTCAAGGCTGCCGAACGCATTCAGCACATTCGGTGCAACTGGCTTGTCCGTAGTATCAATGTGCCTCTCTCGGCAAAAAATCAGCCAGGAAAAACTTGCGTGCAACAGAATCAGCAATTTGTGCCGATGCCAATTCCACGTTGGCAGAAACCGCTGGTTGAGAATCCTCAGACAGAACCGAGGAGCCAGGTCCGCTGCCGCGCCTCGGAATGCTCCGTCGGCAGACGGGCCGGGAAAGGAATCACAATGCGTCGCTTTTCTAGTCTGTTTTGTCTGCTGCTGGTGTCCGGTCAGTTATTGGCGAGTGACAAGGTCACAGCTGTTTATCCGGAAGAACAATTGTCGTCTCCGACATCTGCGGTGCGTCCTGCCGGTATGAGTGAGTATCTCGCCACAGTGATCGACGAGCCTGATTCCAAAACTGCCTGTGCAGAAGAGAAAGCGCAGCCTTGTGAGGGAGTCTGCAATCACCCGGCACCAGAGCATCGCTGTTCCGATCGTGCCTGCGATACGCCAGTTATGGCCACTGACAGAATGCACACGATCGGCGATCGTGTGCTGCAGACACTCAAGTGCATCCCCGGACATTTTTCTCGCGATAACCGCTTCGAGGGAACCCGTTCATGGTCTGAAGTTCGCGCCCGCAACTGCTGTCCGCCCCCAATAAGAATTGAGTGCCAGGGAACGATTGGTGTGACAACCCCGGCCGAAGTGCAGTGCGGCGACAAAACCGGTTGCACGGCGGGACAGGAAATGCCTCCACGAATTCAGGACGAGGCTGACGATTCGAGCGGGATGCCGCTGTGGCCGCCACTGCGTGGCGAGTCGGATACTGACGGGGAAGCGTCGCCAGCCCACGGTGCACATTCCACACTTCCTGAAGTCTATGACGACGGCCGCGCTCCGAATATCACGCCCGGATCACCTGGAGCCGAGTATGTTGAACCGCCTGCATGGAACGGCAAACGTCACCGTCAGGAGCCTGCTTCAGGCCATCGGCAAATTTGAGCGTCGGATCCGGACTCCCTGCCACCGTGCACGGTTCGGCGAGGGCAGGGAGCATCAGTCTGATTTGCCCGCATCCCGGTCTGAACGACCGGGGCGAAAGTATCGTTTTGATTCGTTGACCGCCGTTCGTCTGGACGTGAGGCGGACCAGCAGGGTCACGAGATAGTCTTTCCAGCTTGGCACGACGTATTGCCTGCGTTTTTCCATTGCTCGGAGTGCCTGCTTGACGACCTTTGCAGGTGTTTGTGAAATGTGTTTCTCAAGCCACCCCGGGGCGCCGGCATGCTCGAAAAACTCTGTCCGAGTGACGCCGGGGCAGAGTGCAGTGACCGTGACGCCGCGACTTCGCACTTCAGCCCAGAGTGCTTCGCTGAAGTGGAGAATGTAGGACTTGCTGGCGGCATAAGCTCCCATGAATGCGACAGGCTGAAAGGCGGCCTGCGATGAAACATTGACGATCGCACCGTGATTCCGTTCCAGCATTCCGGGGAGGAATCGATAGGTCAGGTCAGTGAGCGTCAGCAGGTTCAGATTGAGCATGTGGCGAACGTCATCCGGATCGGTGGATTCCACCTGACCAATCATTCCGATTCCGGCATTGTTGACGACCAGCTCAACTTCGACTCCCATTCGGCGGAGTTCGTCGAACAGCAACGCGCCGGAATCCGGTTCGGCAAGATCGATTTCTGCGATGTGGCAGCGCGTTCCATGTCGAGTATTCAACTCACGTGCCAATTCGGCCATGCGATCTCCCCGGCGAGCGGCCATGACAAGATGCATGCCACGACCAGCCAACTGAACGGCAAATTCCGCGCCGATGCCCGATGATGCACCCGTAATCAAAGCCCAGCGGTCATTATAGTGATCAAGCACTTGCGGTGTCCCTTTATGGGCAAGCCTGCAGCAGTTCCAGCATCAGTGGTTAAACATGAATTCTCTGGTGTTGAGGATTGCCCAGAGCAGGTCTTCCCATGCTGTTGCCGGTGGGGCGGACTGTTCTGTGGATGCCGGAGTCTGCGACTGAAGATACTCCATTGCAACAGCAGTTTCCTGCGCCTGTGGTTCGCGGCTGAATGCTGCCAGATAGAGCTGTGCGATGCGCTGCTCCAACGAGAGATCTGAATCGGCAAGTGTCTTCGCGGTCCCGCCGGACACCGTCAACTTGCTTCGAACCTCGCCCGAATTCATCAGGTGCAGGCTTTGAGCGAGGCTGGAAGTGGTGACACGCTCGCATTCGCAAACACTTTCGTTTTCCGGCCTGCCAAAGACTTTGAGGAACGCGGAGTTGCGGTTGAAGCTGTTGTCCGGCAGGGCAATCGCCCGAGTACCTGCGGGGAGGTTTGGGAAGCTGGTTGTGCTGCCTGCGACATCGTCAATGGCGTCCAACAGCACTTCAGCCTGCAGCCGACGCGGGTAGTATCGCGAGTAGTTTTGCATGTCGCGAGTATTATCGGGCAGCGGGACAGAACTCAACTGGTACGCGCTGGAGTTAGTCAGCAGCCGAATCAGGTGCTTGATGTCAAAACCGGAACGAATGAACTCCTGCTCCATTGCGCTCAGCAATTCCGGGTTTGACGGAGGATTGCTGTCCCGGATGTCGTCCTCGGGCTCAATCAGACCACGCCGGAAAAAGTGTTTCCAGGATCGGTTGACGAACGCCCGTGCAAACCAGGGATTGTCAGGTGAGCTCATCCAGTCCGCCAGTTTCAGTCGTGGGTCTTCGCTGGGGGCAATTTCCGGGAGTACAGTTCCGAGTGCCGATGGACGAACCGGCTTTCCCGAGCGGATATTGATGGATTCCGCAACGCCTCGATTGTGAAAAATCATGTCCTCGCCGCGTGTTGCTGTCGGCTTTCGGCCCACACGTGAAAAGAACGCCGTCAAACCGTAATAGTCATCCTGACTCCAGCGCTCAAAGGGATGGTGATGACACTGAGCGCACTGCATGCGGACTCCCAGAAATAACTGGGCAACATCCTCCTGCTGCTGCTTGGCCTCATTGACGCGTTTGTACCAGGCGACCGGCGGGTTGCTGAGAATCGTGCCGGTTGCTGCCAGCAGTTCGCGAACAAACTGGTCCCACGGTTTGTTGGTCAGCAGGCTATCGCGGACCCAGGCGTGAAAGGCGTAGTTCGCGGTCAGGTCGCCGGTATCGTCGCGACGATTCTTCAGCAGCGCTGACCACTTTCCAGCGAAGAAGTCCGCATAGTCCGGAGTGGCCAGAAGATCATCGATCAAACGCGTTCGGCGGTCGGGATCAGTACTCTCAAGAAACGCCCGGGCTCGATCCGGAGGAGGCAGTCGGCCGGTGATGTCCAGCGAAACACGACGCAGAAATACGGCGTCAGAGACCTGCGGGGAGGCGGGAATACCAAGTTCTTTGAGATTGCTGAACACCAGGGTGTCGACGAAGTTGCGTTCTTCAGGGTAGTCCGTTGTTGTCGCTCCCTGAGGAATTGCAGCGCGAAACACGGCAACAAGACCCTGATACCGGACCATGATCGCGACTCGCCCTGGAATATCCTCTGCTGTCACCAGACCGAACTCTGTGACTTCAGCCATGGCCGAATCATTCGATTCAAATAATGCCATCGCAGTGACGTCACGCTCACTGCCATCGCTGTAAATGGCCGTCACCTGCAATTGTCGCTGCTCACCGGATTGCAGCAGATCTGCTTCGGGGAGAACCCGCAGCTGTGTGACTCGGGGGGCCGTTTCTCCGTCCCAAACTGCTCCCTCCGAGATCCATCTGATCAGAGTCCTTGAGGCGGCTGAATCCGCTGCCAGCCGACGGCCTCCCCCATGAGGCATCAAGCCAGTTGCTTTTCGCACCAGCAAACTCTGCTCCGGGACAGCGGGGAACAAACGTCTGCCCCGACCTTCACGGACCAGATGGTCGTAGTCTTCCTGTGGCTCAAAGCCGAGAAGTGAGAGCTCGAAACCATTCTGACCGCCGCCCGCTCGAGCATGACAGGAACCAGCATTACAGCCAAATCGTGTCAGGACTGGAACGACGTCGTTGATAAAGCTGACCGGACTGTCGTTGGCCGCTGTGGCCTGAGGAACCACGGCCACGAACAGAATGCAAAGCATAATCAGGCAGAAAGTTGCCCTGCTGCTGCAATTATTCTGCTTCAACATGATCACCTCGCTGTCAATGGAATCTTTCGCTTGCAGTACTTTTCCACGGTCCACGGTCCACGGTCGGCAGGGGCCCCGAACAGCAGCAAACCGCATCCGGACGTTGACTCTCGGTCCGGAATCCGAAGCCGCCGAGGAAATTCCGAATCGATCACCACATGATGGATGCTGCAGTTCGATACCGCCCATCACAATACTGCCCGTCACAATACCGCACGTCAAATCGGGATGGCCCGCTGGTTTGGGGATCACTGACTGTCATTGGCAGTCTAAACTGTGTCACAATCCGGGTCCAACAGGATGCCCTGGACCGGACCGTTGATGTTCAGGGCCTCCGGAGAGGACTAGTGTCCCAGTTCAGCGACAAGTTTTTCGGCCAGGTAGACATTCTTCAAAGCTTCTTGAATTGCACTGGAGTGCACGGAGACGGCTCGAGCCTGTCGGTCAGAATAGATGTAGTTGCCCGGCAGTGACTGGATATTGCCATCAAAAATCAGCCCGACCAGTTCGCCGTTACGGTTGACGACCGGGCTGCCTGAGTTTCCGCCAATGATGTCGGCTGTGCAGACGAAGTTGAATGGTGTACTGAGATCGAGTCGTTCGCGCGCCTGCATCCACGAATCCGGCAGCTGATAGTCCGTCTGGCCGCTGTGCTGTTTCTGATGTTGCCAGGCTTCTCCGATAGTCGTCCACGCCGGAATCTGCTGGCCATTCTGCAGATAACCCGATACGGGACCAAACGACAGTCGCAGTGTAAAAGTCGCGTCCGGATAGACGGATGTTCCGCGAACCGCAAAGCCTGCTTCGGCGATCGAAGCGTAGGCCTGCCGATCCTGTTCGGCCAGAGCATCTGCTTCATCACGCGCTGCGCGAAGGACCGGGTCAATCAGGCGTGCAATCCGGAGCAGTGGATCGGCAGATTCCTGAACTGCTGCCGGACCGCCGCTGACAAGTCGTCTGCGCATCTCCGGATCGGCGAGCTTTGTTTCAGCGATTGCTGCTGCTGCTCGATCGGCCGCAGAGACTCCATCAATCAGCTTCCGGGAGAGTTCGTCGTCCGCTCCCAGCGATTCCAGCACTTCCGAAAACCACTCTGCCAGCAGAACCTGTTCAAGGTCGGGATAAACAGGAGCATCTGAGAAAAGTTGCTGCTCCAGCGATGCTCGCGATGCATCCGAGAATTCCGGCAAACGGGCTTCATCAGTTTTTTGGTTCTCATCAACAAGTTGCACAATCTGGATCGCTTTTTGCAGCAGAGTGGAGCGGACAGACGGGAGTCCGGAGCTGTGTTCCGCTCGCTCTGCTGATGTCTGAGCGACCTGTTGCCACGCGGATTCAAGAGCCTGCAACTGCTCATTGCTGCGGACAGCATCCAGCAGTTCGGCTTCGGCCGAGGCCTTAATCTTCATGATGCGAGGATCCTGGAGACCGGCCAGCATTCCCAGGCGAGCTTTCCGTGAATTCTGAATCGAGAACAGATCGTCACGCGCCTGGCGGGCCTGTTCTGTTCCACGAAGACTGTACTGCTGCAGCAGAATTTCATAACGCCGCAGGCGATTCAGCGTTGCCGGCAGTGCGTGATCCCGCTGGTACTGCAATGCCGCCACAGTTCGGATTCTGCTGGTTCTGGCAGGATTCCCGGAGACGAAGACAACATCATTCTGCTGAGGGCCGGATTCAGACCAGCGCAGAAAATCTGTGGTTTCGGCGGGGCGATTGTCTTCCCAGACTCGGAAGATGCATGCGTCAAGACAGTATCGAGGATATTCGAAATTGTCGGCATCCCCGCCAAAGAATGCGATTGCCGTCTCCGGTGCCCACACGAGCCGAACGTCGGAATAAAGTTTGTACTGATACAGGTGATATCTGGCTCCTCCGTACAGCGTTACCACCTGGCCACGCAGTCGGCCGGTTTCCGTGACCGATTTTTCGAGGCGGGAGATTACAGCTCGTCGTGCTGTCGCCGCTTCTGCCGCCGTGCTGTCTGCAGAAACGGCAGCCTGCACTTCTGCAGTGACATCGCGAATCGTCAGCAGTTGACTCAATTCCAGGTCAGGGGCCTTCAATTCTTCGTCCGTGTTTCGGGCGAGGAAGCCGTCCTGCATCAGGTTGCGTTCGGCAGTCGAAAGCTTGTGCAGGGTATCCGCGCCGACATGATGATTGGTCAACACCAGCCCCTGCGATGACACAAACGAACCGGAGCCACCGGAATTGAATCGGACACTGGACCGCATCAGGTGGTCTGTCCATTTCGCATCGGGAGCGAATCCATGACGCTGCATCAGCAGTTCACGAGGAAGATCGTTGAACAGCCACATGCCTTCGTCAGCAGGCAGAGCAGGTGCGAGAGTGGTGAAACAGAGTGCAGTGACCAGCAGAACAACGGCACGCATTGGGGGCCTCATTCGATAATTCAGAACAGATGATGAACTGGAGTCCAACAGACGGCGTTCGGAATTATAGCCGCGGGGCGGGAATCAAGCATCCGTGCGAGAGAATTCCTGTCCGGCAGTGTGCATGCCTGATGCATCAGCCCGTCAGCGTTCCCTTCGAGCTGGGGACACCAGTTTGTCGAGGATCGACGGTGCAGGCCATGCGCACAGCCCTGGCCAGAGATTTGAATACGGCTTCGGAAATATGGTGGTTGTTCACACCATAATGCATCAGACAGTGCAGATTCATGAGTCCGTTTGAGGCGACTGCGGTCCAGAATTCCCGGACCAGTTCGGTGTCGAAGTTGCCGACTTTGTCAGCGTTAAAGGTGACATCCCATGCAAAAGCTACTCGCCCGCTCATATCAACAGCGGCGGTTACGAGCGTCTCTTCCATTGGCAGCGTGAAATGTCCGTAGCGATTGATCCCCCGACGATCACCGAGCGCCTGAGCAAGACAACGCCCGAGGCAGATTCCGACATCTTCGACAGTGTGATGAAAATCCACTTCAAGATCGCCGGTGGCCGCAACGCGGAGATCAATCATGGAGTGGCGGGAAAACAGAGTCAGCATGTGATCAAAGAAGCCCACCCCTGTGGCCACGTTGCAGTCGCCGGTACCGTCCAGGTTCAGGCTGAGGCTGATTTGAGTTTCTGCTGTATTGCGCGAGATGGATGCAGTTCGTTCCATAACCTAAACCTGTTTTCACCTGGAGAGATCGTTGTTCCTGTCCCGGCGGATCGGAGACACAGCAGCGACCGCCGCCGAAAGAGACATTCGCGGAGGGCCCCGATGCATTGCTAAATATCCCACCCAAATGCGATTCGGGTACGGGAAACAGGATTCAGACCCAGGGATTCACTAAATCGACAAATTCCCTTTTCGGAAAAGTCCGCACAGTCCTTTTACCTCAACAGTGAGATGTCTAAAACTTCATACGATACAGCAGACAGCTTTTCCTTTGAGTTCAGTGTGAGTCGGTGACAGGATGTTGGCAGTTCAGACAATTACAGGGCCTGTCGCTGCCGTAGCGGGCGGTTTTACGCTGTTCCGACTCGTGCAACTGCGTCCGATATACAGCGGGCTGTCGGTTCGCTGGACCCTGTTCTGGTGGTTGCTGTCGGCATCATTTGTATTGCTTGTGGGGCTGGCGGGGTTGATTCCTGAGTTGGTGTCTCCCGCTGCAAAGTCGATACTGCATTATCTTCTGGCCGTCCTGATGATGACACCTGCGGTCAGCACTCTGGGGGCTCGTCGTCATGGCCTGCAGGCGTGGCAGCTGTTTGTGGTGATCCCTCTCATTCTCGTGCTGATGTGGCCTGTGGCCGCAGAGTTGTTTTTCTCCAGGGATCTCCGTCCATTGCTGCTTTCCGGACCCGCCCAGGCCGGTTATCTGGCCGTGCTGCTGATGAGTGCAGGTCCGGGTCTGGGGGGGGCTCTCACGATTGCCTGTCTGATGCGACTTGCAGCCAGTCTGGTGCTGCTGGCGCCCGCCGCTGCGTGGACTGCAACTCAGCAGGATCTTCTGCCATGCGCAGCGTTACTGCTGCTTGCTGAAGCAGAAATAACATTGCGGCAACTTCGTGGTCGTACGTCAGCAGTCGACTGTGCGACAAATCTGCGCCAGCAGACTGCTGCAGTGTGGTTGCTGTTTCAGGATTTGTACGGGCCGGTGTGGGCTCAGCGATTTATGAACAGAATGGCCCAGTTTGAGCGGGCCGAACGCTGGAGCTGTTCCCTGCAAAGATCGGGGTTTGTCGGGCTGAATGAGCAGCCACTGCAGGATGTCGATCTGGCCAGGCCACTGGAATCCTTCCGCTGGGTCATCAGTCGATTTGCGGAAAGTGAGTGGTTGGAAAGGCATTTGCCGTTCGTGGCAGCAGGAACTTCGTCAGACAGTCCCGATGCTCCACCGTGTTGACTTGTCAGAATGGCTGCCTTGTTTGATGATTCGGCACGCACTTCGACTCCTGGAGAGACAGCAGAGATATGGCGAAAAAGAAATCAAAAGCAGATACCTCAGAGACTGAGCAGGCGCCCGCACTGGAAGATGCGATGCAGGAACTTGCTCAGATCGTTGGCAGGCTGGAGTCGGGGCAGGAACCACTCGACGAATCGCTGGCCAGCTTTGAACGCGGGATGGCATTACTGCGTGTCTGTCACGAGCGTCTTGACAGTGCAGCGAAACGGATCGAGCAGGTCACGGGGTTTGATGCCTCAGGGGCGGCGGTGACGGAGCCATTCGATGGTCGTTCCACGCTTGAACGCGGGACCCGGTCCGGGTCAGATAGTGAAGAGCCGGATGTTTTGTTCTGACTGACGCAGAGCGAACCTCTGTTGCCACCGAATCATAATTTTCAATCCTGTATGTCATCACATTTCTTAAGGAAGCAACCTGATGATCAAGACAGTTCAACTCACTCTGTCTCTTGCGCTGGCCGCCTGTACCGCAGGATACGCCGGAGAGCCGGTAAAAGAGCTGGCCATGAAGGTCGGTACAGAGCGGGCTTTTCCGAATCTGGAATTCGACCGTCCAGTAGTCGTGACCCACGCTGGTGATGGCAGCAACCGCATTTTTGTGGCGGAGCAGGAAGGAGTTATTCGCGTCCTGACGAACGATCAGGAAACGGAAGAAGCACCCGTCTTCCTTGATATTGATGAACGCTGTGTTTACGCAGACAACCAGAATGAAGAGGGATTGCTGGGATTAGCATTCCATCCGAAATTCCGCGAGAACGGCGAGTTCTTTGTCTACTACAACACGGCGTCAGCTGAGCATGTTTGCCAGGTTTCGCGGTTTCGCATTTCCAAAGACAACCCCTCGGTTGCAGATCCCAACTCGGAAGAAGTGATCCTGAAAATTCCACAGCCGTTCTGGAATCACAACGGTGGAACGATTGCCTTCGGCCATGACGGATTCCTGTACGTTGGCCTGGGCGATGGTGGCAGCGGTAACGACCCTAACGGCAACGGTCAGAATCTGACCACTGTGCTGGGGGCGATTCTGCGAATCGACGTGGACCACAAGTCTGACGGCATGAACTACGCCATTCCCAAAGACAATCCATTCATCAATACGGAAGTCACAGTCGGACGCCGTAACCAAAAAGCTCCGGCACGACCGGAGATTTACGCCTACGGTTTTCGAAACGTCTGGAGACTGAGTTTTGATTCGGCAAATGGAGATCTTTGGGCTGCTGATGTCGGTCAGAATCTCTGGGAGGAAATCAATATTGTCCGCAATGGTGGAAACTATGGCTGGAACATCAGAGAAGCAAAACACTGGTTCCGACCGGATGGAAATGATTCCGATAACAGTTCCCTGATCGATCCGATTCACGAGTACCATCATGAAACGGGAAAGTCGATTACCGGTGGTGAAGTCTATCGAGGGAGTCGTGTTTCGGAACTGCAGGGGAAATACGTTTATGGGGACTACGTTTCCGGCAAGCTTTGGGCTCTTGAATACGATCGCGAAGCTGGAGTGGCAACAGCCAACTACGCTCTGGAAAGCAACAATCTTCCGGTGATGTCATTCGGCTCCGATGAATCGGGTGATGTTTACTTCACCACACCGTTCGGAATGCTGTTTCGATTTGTTTCCACCAACTAATGGTGATGCAGCATGAGGATGCGGATTTCTGTGAGACTGCTTGTTCGAAATCCGGAGGGTCGAGGGTTTGCCTCGGCCCTTTTTTTAGTCGAGTGTAATCTTCAGCATCGTGATCGGACTGCCAGGAACGACTTTCACGCCAGCGCAACTGGCTGGCAGCAGCACTGTCTGTCCGCGTGTCAATGCACTGGTCCCACCGTCGAACGACAATTCGGCATGACCATCCAGCGTCATGAGAATGCGAAACTGATCGTCGTCAGGGATGTTGAATTCTTCCGCTGTCGTGTACCTCAGAATTCGGAAGAACTCACAGTTGACCAGCTCTTCAGGGGCAGTTGCTGAACCTGCAGAGGCCACTGAACGGATTGGGTTAACCGGGCCCGCATCGAAATCGATGCAGGCCATCGCCTGGGTCACATGCAGTTCGCGTGACTTTCCCTGTGCGTCAACGTAGTCCCAGTCATGAACACGAAATGTCAGATCACTTTGCTGTTGAATTTCCGCCAGCAGAATTCCGGGACCAATCGCATGAAGTATTCCGGCCGGCACAAAAATGCAGTCCCCTGCACTGACCGGATATCGGTGCAGAACGTCATCGAAATTACTGGACCTGACAGCTGATTCGAATGCGGAACGGTCGATTTCCTTTTTCAGTCCGCAGCAGATTTCACTTTCAGGCTCAGCCGATATCACGACCCAGCACTCAGTTTTTCCGGAGTCGGCTTCGGAATACCTGACTGCCTGCTGGTTGTTCGGGTGGACCTGCAGAGAGAGCCAGTCATTGGCATCAAGAAACTTCAGCAGTAGGGGAAAACGAGTCCGGGGAGCGTGTCGACCAAGAATCCCGCGGCCTTCCTGCCGAATCAATTGACGCAGGTTGCTGCCTGCCAGCGGCCCCACTGTGACCTCACTGATTTTCTGGGAGTGATCAGCAATTTCCCAGCTTTCTGCGTAGTGACCGTGACGCTCAAGCGGCTTCCGCAGAATTGTTTCCAGTCTGCGGCCTCCCCAGCGGGTTTGTCGCAGCCAGGGATCGAAAGAAATTGGTGGCAGTGCTGACATCAGGCGTGCGGGGGCAATCAATGGAGAGGCGGACGTAACCGGTGAACGGTTGGGCATTATCTGCGTCCTTGCTCCGGAGATCGAGAGAGAATCACGAAAATAAGGCATTGGTGCGAGGATCGAGGCATGAGGAACCCCCAAAATTCCAGAATTCTTCTTCGGAACTGCAGATTCTGCCTTCCTTCGCGATAACCTGCCGCCGCAAGTCTGCTTGCGACAACTCAGGATCTGACTCACGCGAACACATCACGGCCCGACTGCTGAGGAGGTGCCGGAGTCCAGTTTCACAATCTCTCAGGGAATTCAGACATGGACCGCTTTGAAAACGTTGGTGTCACGAAAACCGCAAATATTTATTTTGACGGGAATGTCACCAGTCGCTCCGTGGAATTTGCGGACGGATCAGTGAAGACTCTGGGGATTATGCTGCCGGGCAATTACGAATTCGGAACCGGCAAGGCGGAATTGATGGAAATCCAGAGTGGCCTGTTGCAGTGGAGCATCGTCGGCAGGAACGAGTGGCAGTCCGTGGCTGCAGGAGGGGCGTTCAATATTCCGGCTGATTCCCGGTTTGAAGTCCGTGTTGAAGAAATCACGGACTACATCTGTTCATTCCTTGAAGAATCCTGAACTGTTCAGCCCGGGTCCGCTGAGGTGGCTTGGGCCCGAGTCTGCAGCGTGGGCTGTCGATTCCGAGCAGTCTGCCCGCTGCATCAACGGAATTGATCGGCAAACCGCGCAGCACTGAGTGATGCGGCCTTGCACCACTCAGTATCACTTTCGGTGAACGGAGGGCAGATCATCCGTTTGCACGGCAGTCCTCATCCCGGAATGGGGCCCCCCGGTTCTCACCGATGGAGCTCTGAATTCCTGCAGAGGCATCTTCTGAACTGCGTGCCAGGCGATGCAAACCATTAGCGGTTCACGTCAGCTCTGTTGAGGGCTTTCAGATAAGCCAGAGCGGCCGCTTCAATGATATCCGTACTAACACCCTTGCCGTGGTACTGCTTCCCTGTGACCGTGATGCTGACGCGAACTTCGCCCTGTGCATCCTTGCCACCCGACACGCTGCGAACGTCGAAGTCATCCAGTCTCGCTTCAAGGTCCATAATGCGTTCCATCGCTCGAAACACGGCATCAATTGGTCCATCACCTGTTGAAGCATCAGATTTGACATGCTTGCCGTCACACTTCAGTTCGACAGTCGCTGTTGGAATCATTCCTGTGCCGGCAGATGTATGGAACCGGCTTAATTCCCACCGTTCCGTGTGATCGCCAAGGCGGTTCTCAATCAGTGCTGTGATGTCACTGTCGTAGACTTCCTTTTTCTTGTCAGCGAGCAGAATGAAGTCTTCGAACGCTTGATTGAGGGCTGCGTCGTCGAGCTCAAAGCCCAACTGAACAATGCGATCACGGAATGCTGCTCGACCGCTGTGCTTACCGAGGACAAGATTGTCACCGGCATAGCCAACATCCTCAGGTTTCATAATTTCGTATGTTGACCGTTCCTGAAGCACTCCATGCTGGTGGATCCCAGCTTCATGAGCAAAGGCATTCTGACCAACGATTGCCTTGTTTCGCTGCACCTTCATTCCAGTGATGGACGAAACAAGGTGACTTGTGGGAAACAGCTTCCTGGTGTTGATTCCGGTGTGGACGCCGAAGTAGTCAGAACGAGTGCGAATCGCCATCACAATTTCTTCGAGTGCTGCATTCCCGGCCCGTTCCCCAAGACCGTTGATGGTGCACTCCACCTGTCGAGCACCGGCTTCGACCGCCGCAAGACTGTTCGCTACGGCCAGTCCAAGGTCATCGTGGCAATGGGCACTGATTACTGCAGAATCGATATTCGGAACATGCTCTCGCAGGTGTCGAATGACCTTGTTGTAGTGACTCGGAGTGGCATACCCGACTGTATCCGGGATGTTGACAGTGGTCGCACCGGCCGCAATGGTCTTTTCGACGACTTCACAGAGGAAGTCGAGTTCTGTACGGACGGCGTCCTCAGGGGAGAACTCCACGTCTTCGCAATACTCACGAGCCAGCTTTACTGACTCAACAGCTCGCTGGATGATTTGTGCCTTATCCATCCTGAGCTTGAATTCACGGTGAATTGCACTGGTTGCCAGAAACACATGAATCCGTCGCTTTTCAGCAGCTTTGATTGCCTCGCCGGCCCGCCTGACGTCCTCTTCTCGACTGCGCGATAACGCACAGATCGTCGATCGGTCTCCAAATCGCTCTGCAATACAGGAAACAGCTTCGAAGTCGCCAGGCGAGGCAACCGGAAATCCGGCTTCGATGACATCGACCCCAAGGTCAACGAGTGCTCGAGCCACCTCCATCTTTTCGGATGTATTCATGCTGCAGCCGGGAGACTGTTCTCCGTCCCTCAGCGTTGTGTCGAAAATGATGATCCGGTCACCGGTCATGCAGGAGAACTCCTTGGTGAACAGACCGTCAATCAGTGCGGGCAGTCCGTGAATGCCCGGTCGAATGAACGGTCTGTTCTGTGTATCGCGTTGTCATTCAGTACTGCCTGAGGCGGTACTTTGGTGGCTGCGTCTGTTGACGCAGAATTGATCTGTTCCGCTCGGAATTCATTGGCTGGTTGGTCTGCTTCCGCTGCGCCAAATAAATCACGTGATGCGGTTCAACCGCTGCGATGGTGATGCCATCAGCGGTTGCTGTGTCAGAGAGATTTCTTGGGAACAAACAGTGTTCCCGAAAACTCTAAAGAGAAAGACCCCGGGGAGACTCCCCGGGGTCTTTCTGTGAGATCTGCGTCCACCCCAGAGAAACTGTTAAGTCAGCAGCAACTTTTGGAGTAGCAGGTTGAAAGTCATTTTTGTTTTCCGGGAGGTGCCGAAGTTTGGGGGCCGGGGTTTCTGGCAGGTGGAATCAAGCAACACCGATGACACCGCCAGAATATCCAATTCTTCGCCCAATCCTGTCGCGAGTCGAGTACCGATTGGCACTTTGATCGCTTCCGCCCGCAGATTAACGCTGTCGTCGCTACTCGTCAACGAGAAGCTTGCCTGCGTCAGGGGAAAGAAACAGTTCGATGTTTGCTGTGCGAATTTCCGAGCCTGAAGAGTATTGCTGGATTTCTGCCCCCGGCAGCGCAATCCATTGGTCCGTGCAATGCTGAACTGTCCTCGGCAAGATGCAGTCAGTGGGAACCGCTCCACGGGCACTTGCGGCGGAATCCGGACCCTGCCAAAACGGCTGTTGCAACGCTGGGGATGTGATCGTCTATCGTCGTTTAATATGCTGTAAGTTGTTTGTTGAGAGTGACTTGTGTGCCGTTTTTTTTGCTCGGCACACTGTTTGCTCCACCGGACAAAAGAGAATTTTCTCTGCCACTCCCACTAACAGGGGGCGTCCATCACTGTCGGCTGGCGTCGTCCATTCACGGCAGGAACTGCAGCGGTGCGTGCTCGGGGTCATCGAAGATTGTTGATTCGAGTGTCGAATCGCAGGCTTTTGGGGCTTTCCGGGTGGGTTTTCTGCAAGGCGGGTTTGATCATTTGCTGAGTCGATGATCGGCTGTTTCGGGCAGGCCCAGGTTAGTGTGGATTGATGCAGTCGACATCGAAAAGCGAGAAAGATTTGAGGAGAAGCCGTGGCCAAGTTATTAACGTTCGATGAAGAGGCTCGCAGCAGTCTGCTTTCCGGCGTTTCAAAGTTGTCGAAGGCAGTAGCCAGCACTCTTGGACCAAGAGGGCGGAATGCCGTTCTTGACAAGGGTTGGGGTGCGCCGAAGGTGACGAAGGACGGTGTGACGGTTGCTGAGGATATTGATCTCGAGGATCCGTATGAGAACGTGGCCGTCCAGTTGGTCAAGGAGGCCGCTTCCAAGACCAATGATGTCGCGGGTGATGGCACGACCACGGCGACTGTGCTTTCCGAAGCGATCTATCGCGCGGGTCTGAAGTACGTCGCGGCCGGTGCGGACGCGATGGCATTGGGGCGTGGGGTCAACAAGGCCGTCGCAGCGGTGACCGAAGCGCTGCAGGCGATGTCGAAATCCGTCCGAGTCTCTGATAAGGCTCAGATCGCTCGAGTGGCTACAATCGCCGGGAATAATGATCCGGAGATCGGAGAGATCCTTGCAGATGCGCTGCAGAAGGTCGGCAAGGACGGTGTGATTACCGTCGAAGAGGGTCGTCATGTGACGACCGAGGTGGACCTTGTTGAGGGGATGCAGTTCGATCGCGGTTATTTGTCGCCCCATTTCGTCACCGACCAGGACGCTCAGGAAGTGGCGCTGGACGATTGTCGGATTCTGATTCACGAGGAAAAGATCAGCTCAGCGAAGGCGCTTGTGCCCGTGCTCGAGGCGATCTCGAAGAGCAATTCGCCGCTGCTGATCATTGCAGAGGATATCGAAGGCGAGGCGCTTGCGACGCTTGTCGTGAACAAGATGAGAGGGATCGTCAATGTTGCCGCCGTGAAGGCTCCCGGCTACGGGGACCGTCGCAAGGCAATGCTGGAGGACATCGCAATTTTGACGGGTGGCAAGGCCTTCTTCAAAGACCTTGGCGTGAAGCTTGAGAATGTGCAGCTGAGTGATCTTGGGACTGCACGTAAGATTCGCATTGACGCGAATGCCACTGTGATCGTTGAGGGTGGCGGTAAGAAGGGTGCAGTTGCCGGCCGTGCAGAGCAGATTCGTCGCGAGATTGAGGTGACTGACAGCGAATACGATCGCGAAAAGCTGCAGGAGAGACTGGCAAAGCTCGCTGGCGGTGTTGCTCAAATCAGCGTTGGTGCGGCCACCGAGACTGAAATGAAGGAGCGGAAGGACCTCGTCGACGACGCACTTGCCGCGACTCGCGCAGCGATCGAAGAGGGGATTGTTCCGGGGGGCGGAGTTGCTCTGCTTCGTTGTGCTGATTCTCTTGACAGTTTGAGTCTCAAGGGTGATGAGTCCTTCGGTGTTGAGCTTGTTCGTGGGATCCTCGAGATGCCGCTTCGCACCATCGCCTCAAACGCTGGCCTTGAGGGCTCTGTCGTTGCTAACCGCGTGAAGAAGGGCAAGAAGGCTTCCCACGGGTACGACGCGATGAATGATCGCTACGGAGACATGTTCAGCTTCGGAGTCATTGATCCAACGAAGGTGGTTCGGACCGCTCTTCAGAATGCAGCCAGTGTGGCAGCGCTGTTGATGACAACCGATTGCATTATTGTTGACGAGCCGAAGGAGCCCGAAGGTGATGGTCACCATGACCACCATCACGACGGTGGCATGGGAGACATGGGCATGGGTGGCATGGGCGGCATGGGCGGCATGGGCGGCATGGGTGGCATGCCCGGGATGATGTGATCCGACGCCGGGTTTATTGCAGCTGCGAATGTTCAGTTGTCAATAAATTCCTGCGAAGTCCTTCGAGCGAATTAGCACCGAAGATTTTCGTCACCCCGGCAGTCTCTGTCTTCCAAACCTGGACAGAGTTGAGGCTTGCACAAGCGGCTCAGCATGGCGCTTGGGGTGACTTCCAAAATACAGTCTTAACACGGGTGGTCCCGTTTTCTGGAGTAAATGAATGAAGATTAATCCTCTTGATGACCGTGTTGTTGTTCGTCCAAACGAGGCAGAAGAAGTCACGGCTGGTGGGATCGTTCTGCCGGATGCGGCACGCGAGAAGCAGCAGCGTGGAACCGTTGTGGCCGTCGGGCCTGGACGGCTTCTGGACAGCGGCGAACGCAGTCCTCTGGGAGTTGCAGTTGGCGATCAGGTTCTGTTCGGTAAGTACGGCGGAACAGATATCGAAGTCGACGGCGAAGAGGTAAAGATTCTGCGGGAAAGTGATATCCTCGCGAAACTGGCGTGAACGCCACAGGGTGACCCTGCCTGATTCTGCCGGACAAGCACTGCAGTGGACTTCGCTCGAGGGATTTCGCTTCGGGAATTTCATCGTAGTGTACCGGTGGAGCTGGTCTTCGATTCCTGACCGGGAATTCGGCAGGGTTTGCAGCTGGTGAAGCCGGGAAAAGTAAACAGTGCGGGCAGCGTTGGACAGCAAACTGCTCCGCAGAGGGACATGACGAAGAGACAGACATTCGGGAACTCAGATTTCATCAGCGTTCCACGCTGTAAGGAGCCTACGAAGTGGCAAAGCAACTTTTGTTCGATGATCGTGCCCGCATCAAACTGCAGCGGGGTGTTGATACACTGGCGAGTGCAGTGGCTGTAACCATGGGGCCGACCGGTCGCAACGTTATTATCGACAAGAGCTTCGGCAACCCTGTCGTGACGAAAGACGGTGTGACCGTTTCTAAAGAGGTGGAGCTGGAGGATCCCTACGAACACATGGGAGCCAAACTGGTCAACGAAGTCGCCAGCAAGACCAGTGACATTGCCGGTGACGGGACAACCACTGCTACTGTTCTGGCCCGTGCGATCTACGACGAGGGTCTCCGCAGTATCTCCCTTGGGGCAAACCCGACTGTTGTGCGTCGTGGAATCGACAAAGCGGTGCAGGCGGCTCTTTCCAGCGTGGAGAAGCTTGCTCGACCTGTGGAGTCGAAGCAGCAGATTGCTCAGGTAGGAGCAATTTCCGCGAACAATGACGCCGAAATCGGCGATCTCATTGCGGACGCGATGGAGCGTGTTGGGCGGGACGGTGTGATCACCGTTGAAGAAGGCAAGGGAAGTACAACGACTCTTGAATTCGCTGAAGGGATGCAATTCGACAAAGGTTACATCAGCCCTTATTTCGTGACGCAGGCGGAGGACATGAAAAGCGTCATGGAGGATTGTCTGATTCTGCTCTTTGAAAAGAAGATCAGTAACCTTCGTGAGTTTGTGCCGTTGCTCGAAAAGGTGGCTCAGACAGGCAAACCGCTGTTGGTGATCGCAGAAGACGTTGATGGCGAAGCACTCACCGCACTCGTTGTGAATAAGCTGCGTGGAGTTCTGAATATTTGTGCTGTGAAAGCACCAGGATTCGGTGACCGCCGCAAGGCAATGCTGGGCGACATCGCGGTTCTGACCGGTGGAACGCTGATCTCTGAAGACTTGGGCATCAAGCTTGAGAACGTTGATGTCGGTCATCTCGGAACAGCCCGCAGGATTGAAGTTTCAAAGGATGACTGCACCATCATTGAGGGTGCCGGGAACGCTGAAACGATTCAGGCTCGGGTGCAGCAGATTCGTGACCACATTGAGAAGACTGACAGTGATTATGACCGCGAAAAGTTCCAGGAACGTCTGGCCAAGCTGACCGGCGGTGTTGCAGTGATTTCTGTAGGTGCAAGCACCGAAGCAGAGATGAAGCAAACCAAGGCTCGCATGGAGGATGCACTCCATGCGACTCGTGCAGCCGTGGAAGAGGGAATTCTGCCTGGTGGTGGTGTGGCACTGCTAAGAGCAATCAACTCCGTCGGAAAGTTGAAGCTCGAAGGCGACGAGGCGATTGGGGCTGACATTGTTGCACGTGCACTGGAAGCACCGGCTGGAATGATCGCTTCCAACTGTGGGCGTGACGGCGCTGTCATCGTTGACGAAGTTCGCCAACTGAAGGGATCGATGGGCTTCGACGCATCGAAGGGTGACTTCACCGACATGCTGGAGGCTGGTGTTCTTGATCCGGCAAAGGTGGTTCGAAGTGCACTGTCCAACGCCGCTTCAATCGCTGGCCTGATGCTGACGACACAAGTGCTGGTGACGAAGACGGAAGATGATGATGGCGGCAAGAAGCCGTCGACCGAGGGTGTGGTTCGCTGAGGACCGCGTGTCGGGAGTCCGGTAACCAAACACTGAGGGGCCCGGATTGAAATTTCAGCGGGACACCAGGAATGGTGTCCCGTTTTTCTTGCTACCGACGGGATTTTCTCGTGCTCTTCGCTGGAGGAATGCGGCGGGGGTGCGAGAGACTGAGAAGATCCCGGGAATTGGCAGCGGAGTAGTGCGGTCGATTTTGTGTCGGTCGCGGTTGAAGTGATGAGGAACGGCGATGGCTTCGGAGCGAGACTATTACGATGTGCTGGGAGTTTCGCGGACGGCCGAGCAGAGTGAGATCAAAAAGGCTTATCGCAAGCTGGCTCTGAAGTATCATCCTGACCGCAATCCAGGCGACGAGGACGCAATTACCCGATTCAAGGAGGCTTCGGAGGCGTTTGAGATTCTCAGCGATGCTGAAAAACGCGCCCGGTATGACCGCTTCGGTCGCGAAGGTGTTCGTGGTGCTGGCAGCGGCGGCGGGTTCAACGATGTCAACGACATCTTCAGCGCCTTCGGAGACTTGTTTGAGGGCTTTGGCTTTCAATTTGGCGGTGGTGGCGGCTCGCGTCGCAGCCGTGGTGCCAGTCGGGGCGAGTCTTTGCAGCAGGTGGTGACAATCGACCTGCCGGAGGCATATAGCGGCTGCAGCAGGGAACTGAGGATTTCCCGTCGCGAGCCGTGCAGCACGTGCAGTGGGTCAGGATCTGCTCCCGGATCTGAACCGGTGACATGCACCACGTGTAAAGGACGCGGTCAGGTCGTTCAGTCTCAGGGCTTTTTCCAGGTTCAGCGGACCTGTCCGTACTGTCGTGGTGAGGGCCGGGTTGTCAGCAATCCCTGCATGGACTGCGAGGGCGCCGGCCGAACCATGCAGGAGGTTGTTCGTGAAGTATCGATTCCAGCTGGCATCGATTCAGGAATGCAGCTCTGCCTTCGCGGCGAAGGCGAGGCCGGTCGAAATGGTGGAGGTCGTGGTGACCTGTATCTCGAGATTGAAGTCCGCAAGCATTCCTTATTCCAGCGAGATGGCCACAATCTGATGTATCGGCTTCCGCTGACTTATGCGCAGGCGGCGCTGGGAACAGAAATCGAGATCCCCACACTGCGGGGCCGGGAAACGCTGCGTGTAAAGCCTGGGACACAGCCGGGAGAGGTTTCTCGATTGCGTGGCATGGGAATGCCTCCGCTGCAGGGAGAGCGGGCTGGTCCCGGAGATTTGTTGGTGGAGATGCAGGTTGAGGTGCCGAAGAAGCTGTCAGAACAGCAGGAAGATCTGTTGAGGCAGTTGGCTGAGCTGGATCATTCCAGTGTCTTACCCCACCAGAAGTCATTCTTCGAACAGGTCCGGGAGTTTTTTTCCGGCCATGACTCGGAGAAGGAGTCTGAGTAAGCGACATTTAGGCAGTTCAGTGAACAGGGTGACAGTATCAGTCCGGGAGTCTGCTCGCAGTCACTTTGGGATGGTTGAGGGCCAGTACGGGAACAGGTGAATTCGATGAGCAATGAAGATGCGGTGCAGAATAGCGTTCCGGAGGGAGTCAGTGATGGAGTTGAGGAGAACGCAACTGCATCGGAGTCCGGAACTGTCGAAGCGACACAGGACGTGACAGCGCTGCAGGAGCAACTCAGCGAATTACAGGATAAGCTGACGCGCACCTGGGCGGACTTTGACAATTATCGGCGGCGTGTGCAGAAGGACCAGGAAGAGGCGAGACGCTACGAGTCACTGCGTCTGACACACGACCTTCTGCCGGGGCTGGACAGCCTTGGCAGAGCAATCACCACGGCAGAGCAGACCGGCGACCAGCAGGCCCTGCTGGAGGGGATTCGAATGGTTGCTCAGCAGTTTCGCGATATTCTCAAGGGACATTCAGCGGTACCAATCGAGCCTCAGGGGCAACCGTTCGATCCCAATCTGCATGAGGCTCTGACGCAGGTTCCGTCGGCTGATCATGAACCAATGACGGTGCTTGAAGTCGTGGAGGTAGGTTTTCGAATGCATGATCGAGTTGTCCGTCCCGCGCGGGTGATTGTCAGTTGTGCACCTCCCGAAACAGAAAGTACGTCCTGAGAAGATTGCGTGTTCCTGCTGTCCGGGCAGCGACGTTGAGCCATGCTCGGTGTGATTTCTTCGACCAGGGTTTAAAAGTCGGGAATAAGACAAGATGCCTACGTATGAGTACCGCTGCAAAGCCTGCGAACATCGTTGGGAAGAATTCCAGTCCATCAAATCAAGTCCTTCGCGAAAATGTCCGGAGTGTCGCAGGCTGAAGGCTGAGCGAGTCATCAGTGCGGGTGGAGGCGTAATCTTCAAGGGCTCTGGTTTCTATCAGACCGACTACCGCAGCGACTCGTATCGCAAGGGCGCGGAGGCTGCGAAGAAGGCTTCCGAAAGTAAGCCTGCGAGTGATTCCGGATCGTCCGGAAAAGGAACTTCCGGCAGTAAGAGTGATTGAACAACGGACATCGCC
>JAFMMM010000310.1 GCA_017859815.1 Planctomycetota bacterium
GAAAGCAGCGATGGTGGGCTGGTTGCGATTCCTGACGGTTGCATAAAGTTCCGCGATTTCTTCGGGGGGGAGATAGCAGACGGCGTTGTCCGGAAAGCGATCCAGTTCCCAGCCCGGATCCGTTTCAAATGTCTGCGGCACGCCGCGCTTGCCATCTCGCTGCATGCGTTTGCGGAATGCCTGAGCTTCTTGAATGGAGAGAGTGCCATCTTTGTTGGCGTCTGCTGCCGGAAACTGCTTTAACAGCTGCTTCAGCATCTGCCCCGCTTGTCGTTGCTGGCCATATGACAGCTGCGAAAGACACAGCACTCCGAGGACGGGAGCGATCGTGCAGATCCACCGAAGAAGTGGTTTGCGGCCGCGAAGAAGCACGCTGATCATCATGTGAGTCCTTGAGGAATTCCTGTTCTTGTACTGGTCTGATAGGATACACCGCCCGGATCTGTCTGCAACATGCGTTTGCGTTGGTTGTTGGCAGATCCGGAACGGATTTCCGCTCGCTGCAAACTGTTTACCGATCGCTCTGATCTGCGGGCGATTTGCGGACCCTGAATTCCTGAGAATTTCCGCAACGTCCACCGCACGTTGATACAGGAACTGAACACCATGAAAATCTTTCTGTTGCTTGTGCTGATCCTTGGCAGTTCGCTGAGTGACACATCCATGGCGCAACGTGCCGGAAAAAAAACTGCTGCCGCAGGCAAGCTGAAATGGCGGGTTCAGCAGCTGCATCGTGACAACAACGAGGGAGTGGCGGTGGGTGATATTGACGGCGACGGTCGTGCTGACATCACGGCCGGTGAGTTCTGGTATCAGGCCCCGGACTTCAAACAGCGTCCGCTGCGGTCTCTGGAACCTTTCGGGGCGGACTACCTGCAGAACAATTCTGAGCACCTGTACGACATGGACGGTGACGGTGATCTGGATGTGCTTGCCGGGGCATTCACAAATACGATCGTGAACTGGTTCGAGAATCCGGGGGCTGGCGGATATGAAGTGGATGCATGGCCCGTGCACCAGTTGCTGGATACGGGAACGAATCGCAACGAAGCTACATTTCTGCATGACCTTGACGGCGATGGCACCCCCGAATTCATCGAGAACTCATGGGACCAGAAAAACCCAACACAGGTCATTCGGTTGAATCGCGAGCCCGATGGCAGAGTCACCGCTACGAAGCATCTGCTGGCTGAGAGTGGCAATGGTCATGGCATGGGGTTTGGCGACCTGAATGGTGACGGACGTCAGGATATTCTGTTTCAGGGGGGCTGGTACGAGCAGCCGGCGGAGGAGACTTACGTCAGCCGTTGGCGGTATCATCACGACTTCGATCTGCCGCATGCCAGTTGTCCGATTCTGGTTGTGGACCTGAATGGCGACGGGCGTAATGACATTGTCTGGGCCGATGGTCACAGCTATGGACTGTACTGGCACGAACAGCTGGAGCCTCAGTCAAACGGGGCAACAAGCTGGAGACAACACTTGATCGACAAGAAGTTCTCACAAGGACACGCCCTCGCGTGGGAAGATATCGATAACGATGGCCAGCCGGAGCTGATTACCGGCAAACGCTATTACGCACACTCGGGGCGTGATGCAGGTGCTCACGATGACATCACCGTACAGTACTATGACTGGCAGGCGGAGAGTCTGACGTGGAGTAAACAGCTGATTTCAACGGCGGCGGCCGGGGAAGGTCCGGGGATTGGCCTGCAGATTCGGGTCCATGATCTTGATGAAAATGGCTGGAAAGACATCGTCGTACCGGGTAAGAGTGGCACGCATATTCTTTGGAATGAAGGCCGCTGACAGCAACTCTTTCAGTCAGGTGGAGTGGCCGCTGATCCTGGCTTGCGTGACACAGCGGTGCCAGTGACACAGCGGTGCCAGTGACCATCGCCCCATCATTCCTGTGGCACGAAATCAGCGTGAAGACCGATGTCGTTTTTCGCCGCAGCAATTGCACACGCCTCGATTTGTCACAGCCCTTGTCGCTTCACGAAGCGTCCCGCGTTGCTGCAGATGGTTTGATATGACCTGCGAAACTGTCCCACGCTTGAGGTCACTGTCGTCCTGGTCTTTTCGCCGCGCATCCATCCGTTGAGGAGCTTCTACTGTGTCCAACGCAAATCCCTTCGAGGTTTCGGATTTTGCGAAGAAGAATGCTGCTTCCGAACCTGTTCGCTTTCCACTGCGTTCTGCAAATGTCCGAGACCGCATGTTGGGGATTGCGCGGGCTCAGGTCTTCGTGTGGGTGCTGCTGTGCCTGCAGGGATCTGTTTTTATCGGGGCAGTCGTTGTCGAATACTATTCCGGGTCGCGGATCAGCAACGCGATATTGAATCTCAATCTGCCGTTCCCGGTTCTGCTTTTGGTCTCGATTGGGAATGGAGTGTCGGCCGGAATTTTGACAGCGAAGACTCACAATGCGCCCATGGGATGCCTGACTGTTATTCTGGCAATGATCCCATTCCTGGGCTACTTCATGCTCGCTGCGACTTATGCACGCGGGAACACTCTGCTGCGGAAGCACGGCGTGAAACTGGCCGGCTCAGGAATCCACATCAAGGCACTGGAGGCAGAAATCCTTCGCCAGCTGACCAGTGAGTCGCCGTGACCGGACGGTCTGCTTTCGATCGAACGGCGTGATTTATTTCGTTGAGCTGGCGTCTGCCCAACGTTTTTGTTGGGTGATCTGAACCTGAACATCGCTGTCGTTTGCTGCAATGGAAATATCCCGAGTCGCCCCCCGTGACACGAGCTTCTGCAGTTGCGTTTGCATCGCTGCCAGACGATCGGGTTCTGTGATTGAAAGGTTTGTTGTCTCCGCTGGGTCTTCCTGCAGGTTGTAGAGTTCGGCGATGCGATTCTGCCCGCGGGATTTTTCCAGCGGTCCGCGGTTCCGCAGGACCAGTTTCCACTGACCGTCGCGGAGCGCAAATTCGCCGTGATTGGAGTGATTGATCATCGCCGGACGACGCGCGGGGGAGGCCGAGCCGAGTGCAGCGGACAGGAAACTGACACTGTCTTCTGCGCCGCGTGCAGGCAGGTCCTGCTGAATGATCTCTGCACAGGTGGCAAAGAGATCAGTCAGGGAAACCATGTGGTTGCTTGTGGATGCTGCGGTGACGTGCTGCGGCCAGCGCACAACCAGTGGAACTCGATGACCTCCCTCCCAGATATCTCCTTTGTGTCCGCGATATTCGCCGCTGGGCGCGTGGCCGGCATTGACCAGTTCGTTCCAGCCGGTGTAGTGAGAGTGGCCATTGTCGGCTGTGAAAATGATGATGGTGTTGTCAGCAATTCCTGCGGCGTCCACCGCCTTGATCACTTGTCCTGCAGACCAGTCGGTTTCCATGACAAAGTCGGCAATAGGGGCAATGCCGCTGGCGCCGCGAAACTTTTCCGATGGCGAGACTGGTTCATGCGGAGACGTCTGCGAGAAATACAAAAAGAACGGCTTCTCCTGATCGGCCAGTTCATGCACTTTCCGCACAGCCTCTGCAGTGAGTTCCGGCATGATGCGATCCAGTTTCCATCCCGGGGCGACCGGGCATCCGGCGAAGATCTGCGGCATGTATTCCTGAATGCTGGTGTCATTGACATACTTTTGAGTGGGCAGGATGGCGATGCGATCGTTCCGAATCCACGTGAACGGTGGAATATTGGGCAGGTCGACACCGAAGAAGTCGTCGAATCCGCGATGAACCGGACCCCCGGTTATGGACTGTTCAAAGTCCCACTGCATGTTCTTCTGGCCATTACGAGCTTCCGTCATCCGCGGGGCCTGCGGGCCTTGCCAGTCCCATCCCAGGTGCCATTTGCCAACACAGCTGGTGTGGTAGCCGTGCTGCCGCAGGAATCCTGGCAGCGTAATTCTGTTGGCCGCGATCAGGGGCGGTTCATAGGCAGCGATCACCCATTCCTGCAGTTGTGTCCGCCAGGCGTACCGCCCCGTCAGCAGTCCATATCGTGTGGGTGAACAGACCGCTGAAGGGCTGTGTGCGTCGGTAAAACTGACTCCCTGACGCACGAGACGATCAAGGTGCGGCGTGGCAATTTTGTTGGCGGGGTAGTGAGCCTGAATATCTCCCACACCGAAATCATCGGCGAGGATCACAATGATATTCGGCTGCCGATCGGCGGCTGTGGAGATGCCGATTGAAAGGCACAGCGCGGAGCAGATGACTGCAAAACAATGGAATGATCGGTGCAGTGTGACCATGTCTTTGAATTCCCCGGCGTTCGTTTTCGTTGATGGCGATTGCACATGACGACTGGAGAAAACGTCCCGGACTCGAAATCGCTGTGCAACAACCGGGCAGAGGCCGCAGATCATCCGGCTGGTATGAACTGAGCGATGGGACCGGTCTGTGGCAGTTTTTTGCGGGACATTTCCGGGTCAAGATCACCGTAGTGCTCAAGCGGATTTCCATGTGCATTCAACAAAGTGGTGTACCAGTTTCCCAGCGTTTTGTGACCCTCATTGCCAAGGAAAGGCAGCCGGATATATCGCCCGGCGAGGTCGAGACTGCAGTTCTTCCCGGACATGATCAGGAATGGTGCTTCCGAGCCGACTCCGTGGTGTGTTTCTCCATTCTCCGGGAAGTACATGATCATGGTATTGTCGAACATGGTGCCGTCGCCCTCCGGCACGCTTGAAAACCGGTCAATGATCGTGCGGATCTGATTCACATGACTGATGCGGATCTGCTCCCGCGTCTTCCATGCCGGGACACCTCCAAACGCTTCGTCGTGCCCCAGCGGATGGATGCCAACACGGTCTGTTTCATTCCCCGGGAGTCCGGTGATGGGAGTTCCGAGGTCATCGATCGTATAGGTAACAACATTCGTCAGTCCCGCTTTCATCGCGGCGATCAGCACGTCGGTCATGGCCAATTGTTTTTCGGGTGTGCTGGCGTTGGGGCCGCCAGCGGTATGAACAGGTGCAATCTCGGGAATGTGTTGAGCAATACTGTCAGAGATTTCCAGCAACTGCTGGTTACGGGCACTGATGGCGTCGATGGAATTCAGGTGTGCCTGCTGCCGTTGTTTTTCGCGACCGCGAATACCGCCCAACAGCATACCTTCCCGCGTTTGCAGAAACGACAACATGTCATTGTCCGAACTGACGGCGTCCGCGTTCAGAACGGATTTGAAGAGTTCCTGCCGTGCTGTTTCCGGGTCGGCGTAGCAGTAATTACGAGTCTGTGGAGCTGGAGCGGAATAGCCATCGACAATTCCGGTGCGTCCGGCGGCAAATGAAAGTTCCACATGCCCGAACGGTGACGGAAACAGTTTGGCCAGTTCAAAGTCGATGGTGGTGCGTTTGATGGCGCTGAGCGTATTTCGGTTTGACTTGAAGCATCCCATCACTGATGAAAACGACCAGTGAATGTTCTCACTCATCTTGGCGGACAGCCCCTGCAGGATCGTCATGCGTTCGCGATACGGTTCCAGACCGCGAAGCCACAAGGGCAGTTCGTGACCATCCAGCGCGGTTTCAAAGGGTTCTTTCATTTCGTCCAGCCGCCGGTGCTGGTCGGACAGATTCAATGGAGCGATTTCTTTGGGGCGGATGCCACTGGACTTGCGAATGAAGATAAATCGCCTGGGAGCGGAGGTAATCGTGGGGGCTGCCAGCACTTGATGCAGCGACGGTGCAATCGAGAGGAAACCTGCGCGCATTGCGGAATCCGCCAGGAAGTTTCTTCTGTTCAGCATGTGTCTAGTCCTGAACTGGTTTGCGATAGACAAACGAGTCTGAAGTGAGCAGTGATAAAATCACTGCGTCAAAACTGCCGTTGCTGTTCAGGTATGCCTGATCAGCATCAATTAAGGTTTTCGAGTCGGACAGTGTTTCGTTCCGACCGAGAAAATAGCGGAATGCATGACGAATAATGGACTGACGGACGCGTGCGGATTCGGAAAGCCGTGTTGCCAGATCGATGGCGTCAGTCACTGGACCGTCCAGCGACGGGTTTCCTGTTCCCGCCAGAGCTCCCGATGAATCCACAGGCAGCGTCCTGTAGGTATCGCGAGTGTCAATAAGATGATCGCCCTTCTGTTCGGGCCCCTCGCTGAGCATCTGGTCCGGATACTCAAGCGATTCCTGTTGCCGATATCGGCCAAAGTCATCGTAGGACTCAAAGGCATACCCCAGCGGATTCATGAGCTGATGGCACTTCCAGCAATAGGTGGTCTCCGTTGCCGATGCCAGACGATCTCGTAATGTGCGACCATGATCTTCCGGAATCGCAGCGTCGACCGTAATGGGAATGTCCGGCACCGTACCTGCCAGCAACTTTTCCAGGATCCACTTGCCGCGAATGACCGGATCGGTTTCTGTGTTTTGCGAATGTGCAATCAGCCACGCCGGGTGTGTCAGCATGCCGCGTCGATTGGGGACTCTTGCAGGCTGCTGTGTGGCATAGTCCCAGTTGTCCAGACTGTAGTTAAAGAACTTTGCAACGTTGTAACCCGGCATGAAGTCATTGCCGTATCCTCGATAAAGGTCATAGGG
>JAFMMM010000032.1 GCA_017859815.1 Planctomycetota bacterium
CTCGGCACCTGATTCGTAAAGTGGCGCTGCTGCGGTAATGTTGACTACCTGCACACCATCACGCAGATTGTCGTCAACGGCGCCAAATGGGATGTCCACAAACTGCTCACCTTCCGGGATGACGACAGTCAAAGGAATGGAAACCTCTGATGTGTCTGAGTTGGTGAGAGTGACATCGAGACTCCCGCGGTCACGACTGATGTGCTCCCCAAAGGACACAAAAGCTGTTGTGCCGGGAGTTCCCGTAACTTCAGTCATCGTGCCTGGATCCAGTGAAGTGTCGGCGAATCCGAAGCCGCCGGTGCTGCCACCGAAGACAATGGAACCGGCAACGTTGACTTCAATGTCGGTGATTGCTCCAAGGATCGACTGCAGCGGGCCGGCGATCTGGTTTCCAGCTGCGTCCAGTGCCACAATATCCCCGTTCGTCAGGCCCGCGTAGATTATTCCGTCGCTGTCGACCGAAACAGCGCTCACCGAATCGGTCGTGCTATTCAGAGGAATCATCTCCAGCAACTCGAGTGTCGTCTGATCAAAACGAGCAATGACTTCACCACCGGTGCTGATCGCGTACAGAAAACCGTCCAGTCCAACGGCGACATCCCGATAGCGGTAGGTCGTTTGCACCAGTCCAGGCACACCATCACCGCCAAGTCCGAACATCGCGAAGAAGAACGGGTCGGTGATCGTGCCCTGAGGGTTCCCATCAAAGTCGTAGATGTGGATGTTCGCGTTCCCGCCGTTATCACTGATATACAGGCGGTCTCCCACGGTGGCCAAACCGGCCGGATTGATCCCGGAATTCCAAACACGCGGAGTATTGGCTGCTCGTTGCAGCAGAATCCCCGTGTCGGCACTGACTTCGTAGATCTCGTCATTAAACGTGGCACTGACAAACAGCGAATTTCGCTGCGGGTTTGGAGCCAGACCACCGCTGAGATTCAGGGATCCGCCGGCCCCCGGGCTGACGTTCAGACTGCCGACCTGCAGGACTTTGACCACTGATCGAAGGACCGGGTCAAAGACGACGACCTCGTCAGTGATGAACGGGTCCAGCAGATAAACATACCCATTCATCCACGCGATACCCTCGTAGCTGGAGTTGCCTCCGGTGCCTACGAAGAAGGTGTCAACGACTGTGCCGGTCTCGGCGTCAATCTTGTAGAGCGCGTCACTGTTACTGACGATGTACCAGATGAAGGTGCCATCAAATGCCATACCGGCCTGAGTACTCCCATCCGCCGGGGTGGGATAGTCTCGCAGAAGGGCCCCGTTACTGGGATCCAGTTCGTATACGTTACCCTCCGGCCAACTGCTTCCAAACAGCCGATCGCCCAGCATCTTCGTACCAAAACGAGTGAATGTGTCATTGGTTGTGTCGTACTGCACGATTCCAAACGGATCGCCGACTGCCGTCTCGAGGTCACTCAGGTAGACATAGATCCCGGACGCCGCGATCCCCCCCGTGCCAACGTCTGTTGATGCAGTCGCTCCGGAAATCAATGCGTGCGTCCACGCGTCGTTGGTCGGGCTGTAGAGTGAAATGTAGACTTCGTTCACCCCATTGAAGACGGCGACTCGACCATCTTCCAGGAAGGTGATATCGCGTACCACGTCGACACTGGGACGTGCCCCCTTTGGCCACGGAACCGTCACTCGGTTGACTTCCACACCAGCGTCGTTGACGAAGATCAGATCATTGCCCACTGCAACGACGCGATCCGGAGAATTCGTGTCCGTGTTGCTTCGTTCAATTCGCAGAATTCCGGCTGTTGGGCCGTCAGCTTCCGTGATGATGTCCGGAATCGCAGTGACAGTAATGGTCTCATGATCTGTGACCGTGACGTTCAGGGACTCAATCGTTGCTCCTGCAGACTGAAGTTCCAGCACAACGACCTGAGGGCCGTCCAGCAAGGTGTCGTCCACCGCCGTGATTGGAATCGTAATCGACCTGCGATTGGCGGGGATGGTCACTGTCAGTGTGTTGCCAGCGATACCAGGCAGGGTCAGCTCACTGGTGTCGCTAACGACAATATCCAGCGTGATTGCCTGGCCCACGGGGGCCGTCTGCTTCCGGACCGTAATCGTCGCAGCACCAGCCCCTTCATTTTCCGCGATCGTGCCGGGGCTAACGGAGAATGACGCCGGCTGCAGCTGCTGCAGAGCCCCCAGAACGTTCAGCCTTGCTCCGGTCGCGACACGGTTTGCCAGGCTCGGAATCGGATCCGCCCCATCGTACAACGCGTTCACGATGGTTTGGAATGGCACGGTCGGGGCTGCACCGCGCAGTAATGCCACTGCTCCGGCAACCATCGGCGAGGCCATGGATGTGCCGTCACTAAAGTCAAAGTTCGGTCCGTAGAACAATGAGCCGTCGGTTGGCGTCGTGCTCCAAATGTTGACCCCAGGAGCACCAATATCCACGCTCAGACGACCAAAGTTGCTGAAGCCGGCCAGCTGGTCAGATTGATTGGTAGCAGCGACGGAGATCACATTCGAGTTTGGCAGATTCGCTGGAAACTGCGGAACCGCGTCGTTGTTCGTGGAATCGTTACCCGCGGCACAGACAATGATATGGCCAGCAAGCTCGGCGTTATCCGCTGCAGCACGCAGTGCAGCAGACGGGTTGATACCATAGCTGTGATTCGAAACTGCGGCTCCCATGGCAACTGCATAATTGATCGCCTCGATCGCAGCTGAGCTGATCGGTCCACCAATATCAACGCTGATTTTCACGGGCAGAATGCCGGCGTTCCAGTTGACTCCAACAGTTCCCACACCGTTGTCGCCCACGGCACCTGTCGTTCCGGCAACATGCGTCCCGTGCCCAATAAAGTCCATCGGATCGCCGTCGCCAGAGCCAAAGTCAAACCCGTTGACGTCATCGATGAATCCGTTGTTGTCATCGTCCACGCCATTGTTAGGGATCTCCCCCGGGTTGACGAAGATGTTGGCGGCGAGGTCCGGATGCAGATAGTCCACGCCGGAGTCAACGATTGCAATCAGTGCGGTCGAGCTGCCGGTGGTTGTGTCCCATGCGGACTCAGCACTGACGTCGGCACCCGCGATCCCGGTGATCCCATTCACCGTTTGCCCGATATTCTCCATTCCCCACATCAACGGATAATCCGGATCGTTGGGCGTCGCGAACCAATCACCAATCCAGTCCGGCTCGGCGAATTTCACCCCGGGCAACGCGGGCAGGGTTTTCACTGCCTGCTCGACTGTGACATCGTCCGGCAGTGTCATCAGGAAAACACCATAGTCGCCCAGCGGACGAGCAGAACTGCCCGGAATCAGTTCGGCAAGATCCTGAGCCGGTGTTGTTTCATCCGTTCTCTCAATCGGTTCAAAGCCGACAAGGACCTGCCCCTGCACATAGTCCGACGACAGAACGATGCGGTCTTCCAGACGCTCTGATCCGTGCTGAATTCCGCCCCGCGAACGGCGCTGGGACTGCTTCGCGAAAAACGAACGGAACATTCCCCGGATGCCTCGATTACGTCGGTTTTGCTGCCACATAAATCTTCAAGCCCTGAAGAAGCAATGATGGGAACGAATGCCCAGAAAAACTGCGAGAGGCCACTGAAAACGCATGCTTTCAACCAGCAGTGATCTTAACGAACAAACTGATTCGTGCCGCATGTCAATCGCATGAACTCATGCCACTGCGACAGTCGTTGTGTTGCAGTGGCACGCCATGCGGTGCTCAGCGGTTTGTCTTCCACTCGCATTAGGATACTGAACAATTGTGCTGTATTTCCCGTGCTGAATCGCGATCCCAAGGCCGCTGAGTCAGAGTCGACTGGTTCCTCAACACGGAAAAAGACAACGATCCGCAGGTAAAGACGCATTCCGAGCCAGTTTCCAACCGGATTTTGAGCGCAGTATCTGCAGTTCATCTAGGTTTTGGTTCGACCATCAACCCGCTGTCAATCAGTTTTTTCTCAAACTTTTCAGGTTGTAACGCTTATCGCACCTTGGCCGAATCCACGGTCTGCGGAAATCCTCCGGCAGGAAGTGAAGAATGCTTCCTGATTCCCGACCCCTGTGTTTGTTCATCCCGCCTGATCAGGGTCCGGCTATTCGCTTCTGCCGCTGACTCGAAGTAGTCCGGCAGATTCTGCCGCTTTCTCTGGATCCTCCCATGGCAGCGACTTGAGGAATTCGACCAAATCGTTCACCTGTTGAGTGTTGAGCTGACTGGTGCTGCCGTGGCGATCTGCGGGATTCATTGTGGTCAGCACATCATGGAGTGTGGCTGCCTTGCCATGATGCAGGTAGGGGGCACTGCGGTAGAGACCGAGCAGGGTGGGAGTGTCGTAGGCGGGGCTCATTAGTTCCGTGTCGTCATCGTTGCCGGTTCCCACGTTATGCATGGCAAATTCCGTAATCGCTGTCGGCTGAGAATCAGAATAAAACGGTCCCGAATGACAGTTGGCACAGCCAGTTTCGGCGGACATGAACAGTTTCCGGCCTCTGAGGGCGGCTTCAGTCAGACCGTTCTTCGCATGCGGACTGATTGGGACCTGGTGGGAATTTGTATAGGCAGCCAGGGCATCCAGTGCTTTGCTGCGGCCAGTGATGGTTTCATCGAGTGCATCGGGAAGTCTTCCGCCAAGCAGTCCACGTCCCCCCATCAGGGCTCCGCGAATCGTGTGTTCAAAATCCTGGACTTCATCCCGGTCGGCAGACCAGTGCAGCGGGTGAGTCCACGCGAGTCCGGCAAGTGGCTGAGTGCTGCGGAGTCCCTCCGGTTGCTGCCATGTGCGACCGTCCGCGTCGCCGTCCGGATGGCAACTGCTGCACGAGATCCATGCCCGCGACGTCATGGGCTGAAGTGCGGTGTAGAACAGCTGCTTGCCCAGTAACACATCGTCGTCGAGAGGACATTCTGTGACGTTGACAGTTCCTGTAATCTGACCGCTGCGGAGGTCGTAAGCGACAACGTTGAAGTCCAGTGCGTTGTATACCAGGAATGACTCGCCGTCAGGGCTGAACCGCACGGCGCGGGGATTTGAGCCGCAGCGTACGGAGGACTGGAAATCCAGTTCCACGTAGTCGTCGCCGACGATTTTCAGTACGTAAAGGTCATTGGTTCCGGCAAATGCCACGGCAAGGCTGCGGCCGTCAGGAGCAACGTCGCAGTCCCACGGGTTTGCGGTGACGCGAGTACCGCGAATTGTGTCGAGCGGAACACGCAGTCGGGTGCCCTGCTCCGGTCCTCCCAGCCGAATCACTGATGCGTACGGGAAGATGGAGCCGTTTCCGTGGGCGGCTGTAACCCGCGAGCGAATGTGTGTGACGTACGCCCGCTGCTGGCCCGGTGCCATCACAATCTGGCGAGCAAGATTATCGGTGGAGGCCGCCTTCCACGTCCGCTTCACACTGCCGTCTGCAGTGGATATCTCGCGAACCATCGCGGTCAGGTATTCGGTCACGAGGATTCGAGTTCCATCACCTGAAATACAGATGCCACGAAGCATTTGTCCGACGTTCCACTGCTGCAACTGCTCTCCGGATTTTGGGTTCAGCACCACGACCTGGCCTGGATATTCCAGCGTTGCGTACAGCCGAGTCCCGTCCGCATTGCTGACCACGCCGTAGGGTTCGTCAAAAACTGAGATTCGTGATTCCACGGCGCCGGTGTCGGCATTCAGAATGACGATTTCATCATCCCCGTAAACGCAGCAGGCCAGCCTGCGAGACTTCCCCAGCCATGCAACACCCTCCGGTTTGTGCCCGACCGGAATCTCTCGCAGCAGCTTGAGTTCCGGCCACGAGACGATGCTGACGGTGCCGCTGTCCCGATTGGAGCAGGCAAAGACGTCTCCGGCCGCAGAAAAATTCATCAGACCGGCGGAGTGCGTTTGAGCGACCGCTGGAGTATTCGCTGCGAAAAGCAGCAGGAGCAGCACAGAAAACAGCCTGAGGGTCTCGATTCGCAGTCTCGGGATACGTGACATCCGGTCTCTCCACAGTTGTAGCGGCAGGCGCAGGAACAGCGTTTCACCACTGTGCATCCTATCGAATTGATGCCTGATTAGACATCCGTCGCGACTGCAGATTTTCCACTGTCGGTCGGTAATGTGGTTCGAATTCCAGTGACGTTGACGCCGCTGCCAGGCAGCAGATTCCAGGACCATAACTGACGGTACCAGCGCCCCGTCTTTTCGGGGGGTAAGACCTGCAACTGCTCAAAGCCGGCGTCCCGAAACCAGGCCAGCAACTCTTCCGTGGTGTGGTGATGCTGATAAGCCGGGGCCCACCAGTCGAAGGTATCGCAGACCCGATTCTGATAGCACGGATGCGAGCTGAAACTGATGAACTTATTCAGCACTTTTCCAAGCATCGGGATTCCACCCAGAATTGCTCCAAGATGGCAGAACGGTAGCAGCACCGCTGCCGGAAGACGCGAGGTGATGCTGCGAAGGCCACTGTTAATCAATTCCTGCCACCACTGATTTCGGCGATACAGCCACACCGAAAGTCGACCGCCCGCTCGTACCATCGGGGCAACAGATTCAAAGACGGTCCTGGTACTGCGGTCGTGATGCATCACACCGATGGAGAACACAAAGTCAAAGCTTCCGGCTTCAAGAGGCAGCTGTTTCAAGTCGGCCTGCAGGAAATGCACCTGTTGCAGTCCGGCGCACAATGCGGCGGCTCGATCAACGGCTCGAGTATGGTCGGCGGCAATCACGACGGCACCGGCTTCCCCGCACAATTTGGCATACCTGCCGCCACCACATCCCGCATCAAGCACTTTGCTCCCACGCAACTGCTCCAGTGAAACTCCCGTCTTGGCTGCGAAAGTTGCGCGGTCCTCGTCCTCGTGGGCGACGTCAAAGCGAGTCCACTGCATGCCAAAGCTCTCGAGATGATTGTCGCTGACAAACCGTGGGATGTTGTTCACGATCTTGCCAAGGACTTCACCGCCGGCGCTCTGCAGATTCCTCCCGTCAGATGTCACCTGCAACGGAGATTCCCCGCTGGCAGTTCGCAGGTATGGCAAAATTGTCTCAATCGACATTTCTCTGCAGTCCCAAAAGTGACGGCGGATGGTCAGGCGGGGATTCCTGGCTGGTATGATCCGTTGCGCAAACTGCTTTCAGGCCGTCTGCACGATCTGCCAGCTGTGTCCGGCCCCGAACACCATGCCTGTTTCCCGATGCGGCCGTTTCCGAATCCACATGCGCTGACGCGATGCACCGCAATCTTCCGGCTGCGCCCAAACCGCGGGGCAGAAGCCTGGCACCACGCTGGCAGGATATCACCTGCCCGATGCTTCGTCAGGGCGACTGCCCCGCATTTCGTCATGATCGGATTGTTTTAACGAGGAAGTTTCCCGATCGCGGATCCGACTAAACTTCTTGCTTGCCAGCAGGGTTCCAGACATCAAAATGCCAGACACTGTCACGCGATCGGTTCTGGGAAGGTGGAGCAGGAGATGACAATTCGGGGAATCAGAGGGGCCATTACGGTCGATCAGGACGAGCCTGAACAGGTACGCAGTGCCGCTCGAGAGTTGATGGAAGCAATTCTCAGCCGCAATCAGATCGCTGATTTTGATGACGTGATTTCCGCTGTGTTCACAACAACGGCGGACGTCTGTTCGGCCTTTCCAGCCGAAGCCGCTCGAGCAATGGGTATGCACCATGTTCCCCTGCTGTGCGCTCAGGAAATCCCGGTGCCCGGTTCCATGCCGCGATGTATTCGCATCCTGCTGCACGTCAATTCCGATCGTAAGCCTGCCGAGATAGAACATGTCTACCTGCGCGATGCCGAACGCCTGCGGCCTGATCTGAAAAGCGCTCAGTAACTCAGCCTGCCCGTCACTCAGCCTGCCCGTCACTCAGCCTGCCGGTCACTCAGCTTGCCCGGGTGGTGGAGTCCCCGCCGCATCACCGCCTGCCCCAGTCAGCACGTCCTGCCCGGGCGCTGATATGAAGACGATCTCAGCGCGGCAGCCATAAGCCCCTGCAAGTGGTCCGAATCGGGACCCGCAGGCAAGTTCTGACCGGAACCCCAATTTGTCGACGGAAGCCGGTGTGGCCGGCTGCACGGTGCGCTTGATGCCTCCCAGGGGACGGCATTGCTGGTCCGCACGCGGTCACTCCGGCAATGTCAACCACGGACACACCTGCGAACAGTCTCGCCGGAGCAGCCACTGTGAGCGGCCGCGTCCTGCGACGGTTCAGCGAGGCTGCCAGTTGGAATCGAACACATCCGACCAGATCGGTTCAGCCTTGCGGAGATCCTGCGTGTCCTGCAGTGAGAAGACCGCAACGTCCCCAAGGCGTGGGAACAGCCACGAATTGGATGCGCGAAAATCCTGTTCGTGAAACGTGTGACCGGAATTTAACACAACATAACGGTTTGGGCTGAGCGGATTTGGGAAGATCGCGCACAGAACATGCGCGGAAGCGTCCCAGCTGTTCGCCCCGACCGTGATGTGATCGCCGTCCCAGCCTACGGGTGCCTTCGGCAGCACGCGAGAGATCAGCGAATTTGAAGCCGGGTCACCAAACAAAATGACGTGATTCCGCTGCATCAGATCTTCCGTCACCTGCGTGTCGTCGATCACCGTGATGTCGGCTCGCATCCATTTTGAGTACTCCTGCTGGAAGAGGTTCAACTGTGCGTCAGCCCACTTGCCTGCAGCTGCACTGGCAGGTGTTCCGGTGCCTCGCACAGCCACAAACGCTGACATGAACGCATCGTCAATTGGCCCCTGCAGCCCCGGTCGTTTGTTGCCGTCCGGGTTGCGGGAAGCAGCCCGCGATTGTGCGTAGTCCAGCAATTTCCAGTCGCCATTTTCCTGAGTGAACCAGACGTCCGGCAGCAGGCCATCTGCTGCGTCGCGGAGTGGCAACCGGGTGCCATCCAGTTCCACATACGCCGCCGGGTCACGGGCAATGGACAACATCCGAATGTTCTCGGTGCTGATCCGCAGCAGGTCCTGGTCGGTGATTTCTGCATCCACGACGGAGGGTTCGTAGACGCGGTCGACCTCCTGAATCTGCAGCCAGTCACAGCGGCTGTATCGCAGCGTGTTCGTGGTGAACCGAATCTTTTTGCGCTGGCCATAACCTGGGCGTCCGGTGCTGGCATGTTGCTGATGAAAGTCCATGTAGGTGCGAAAACTCTCCGGATCGAATTTGTGTCCCATGCCCGGTCCGATCAGAACTGTCAGCGGGACATCGAGTTTTTCGCAGGCCTGTTGAATCGTGGTGCTGGCCAGCAGCTGTGGATCGTTTTCTCCTCCATAGGTGCAGACCGGTACGTTGAACGCATTTAATGCGTAATTGTCGACGTCATAGATCCGCAGCGTCTCATGCTGAGCGAAGGGGCGGCGATCCTTGATGCGGTCCTGCTTTTGATAAGCATAGAAATCGACAAAGCCTGCCCCCGGCCCTACAGAGCTCCACAGATGCGGATAATGCAAACCCAGATGCCACGCGCCGGCACCGCCCATGGAGAAGCCGCGCAGCGTGACACGGTTTTCATCGATCCGGAAGCGACGCCGAACATCGGCAAAAGCTTCGAAAACATCGGTCTCTCCTGCCCAGCGATAGGCATTGTTGCCGCGACCATAAACGTCCAGCTGAATCCATGCCTGTTCAGGGTCCACTGCATTTTCCGGGGGCTTGCGGCCATTCATGCGATGAATGAAGTTGACCTCATTCATCTGGTCAGCCCGACCATGCAGCACTATGTGCAGCGGCCAGCGACGACCATCCCGCGGATTCACACCTGCTGGCAGCGTCAACGCGTACGGCTGCAGCGAACCATCCACGCCGCTGCGATAACCGCGGATTGTGGTCTCCTCACGCAGATTCCAGTCGGGCTTTCCAGCGGCCAGCAATTCACAGCGACGCAGACCTTCTAAAAGCACCTCTTCCAGCTGATCAGCATAGTTCGGTTTGGGGAATTCTTCGAACCGCAGCATCCATTCAGCCGCCCTCGCAAACACCGCTGCATCGTGAAGCAATGCTGCACCGTCGACCGTTTGAGACTCCTGTTGCTGCTGCAGTTCCTCCGCCTGCTGTTTCAGGGTCTGCAGATCTTTGTGGAACTTTTGCAGCCGTTCAGCCGCCGGCCGTGGCGACTTGTCCTGAGCAAAACAGTTTGCCGACAGGACCACCGCCGCCAGCAGCAGCAAGACACGAAGAGAAGTAATCATCAAAGCCTCACGGCAGCCCCGGTCGGGCGGTTGGAACAAAGAACTGAAGACAATGCACAAAGAGAATCGAGTGTCCGGACATACTGAACGAAACAGTCCGCAGAATATCTTCACGCCAGAATGCCTTCGATCAACTGACCATGAACGTCGGTTAACCGAAAATCGCGTCCCTGGAAGCGATAGGTCAGACGCGTGTGATCCATGCCCAGCAGGTGCAGCAAAGTGGCATTCAGATCATGTACGTGCACTGGGTTCTCCGCGACGTTAAATCCCAGTTCATCAGTGGAGCCCCACGTTGTGCCACCACGAATGCCGCCGCCCGCCAGCCAGACACTAAAACAACGGTTGTGGTGATCTCGACCGTCGTTCCCACCCTGCACCATGGGAGTTCGGCCAAACTCGCCACCCCAGATCACAATGGTATCATCCAGCAGCCCGCACTCCCTGAGATCGGTCACCAAAGCCGCGCTGGCCTGGTCGGTGGCTTTGGCGTTGTTCTTCACGCCCTGAGTGAGGTTGCCGTGCTGATCCCAGACCTCATGGAACAGCTGAACGAATCTTACGCCACGCTGAGCAAGGCGGCGGGCCAGCAGGCAGTTTCTGGCAAAGCCCGGCTCGTTAGGATCGGTGATTCCATATCGTTGCAGTGTCTCGGCAGATTCTCCGCTGAGATCCATTAACTCAGGGGCGCTGGACTGCAACTGAAAGGCCATTTCGTAACTCTGAATTCGAGCTGCGATTTCCGGATCACCAGTTTTTTGCAGGGAGAACTCATTCAGCTGTTTCAATGCATCAAGTGACTGCCGCTGAGCCGTTTTGTCGACACCCGGAGGATTCGACAAATACAGCACCGGGTCCCCTTTGCTGCGAAACGGGACTCCGCCGTACATTGTGGGAAGAAACCCACTGCCGTAATTGCTGGCGCCTCCGCTGGTTCCCTTCGCGCTGGTCAGCACGACAAACCCCGGCAGATTCTCTGCTTCACTGCCCAGCCCGTAGAGAGCCCAGGAACCAAAACATGGACGCCCGAACTGCTGCGAGCCGGTGTTCATCATGATCTGCGCGGGAGCGTGATTGACAGCGTCCGTCTGCATCGATCTGATCAGGCAAAGCTGATCTGCAATGGCTGCTGTGTGAGGCAGCACAGAGCTGAATTCCATTCCCGATTCGCCGTATTTCGAATACTCGAACTTCGGCCCCAGCAACGCCGATTTGGGATTGATGAAGGCCGCTCGATAATTCTGCAGCAATTCGGCAGGTGGTAACTGTCCATCCCGCTTTTTTAATTCGGGCTTGTAATCGAACAGCTCAAGATGGCTGGGAGCACCCGCCTGAAACAGATAGATCACGCGTTTTGCACGGGCCGCGAAATGTGGCTGTTTGGGGGCCAGCGGGTCGGGCGGAGGGGCTGGATCGGCCCGCGATTCACGCTGCAGCAGATCTGCTGCAGCGATCGCGCCCAGACCAACTCCGCATTGTTCAAGAAACCAGCGCCGCCGCTGTTGGTGACGAAGATTGCCAGTGCAGCCGGCAGGTAATGATGCGGTCACGGAGATCTCCCGAAGTTGCTGGACGAAGCGCGGCGGTGGCCGGGTAACAGGCCCTTCACTGTCAAAGCGACCCCTTACCTTGCAAGGTGCAGCTTATCGTGAAAGGTGCAGCTTACAGTGTAAGGTGCAGCGAAGCAGCACGGCTGTGGACCGGATTCCGGTTTCCCTGACCGCACGGTGCCGTCGAAAATCTGACCCTTATCGCCGGTCAACTGCTGACGGTCAGGTAGCTGTCATTCTTCAATGATGACCCCTGGGGACATCTTTGGCAGGTCCAGGATTTCGGCCGTTCGCTGCTCCGTATCATAGACGGCAACCGTTGGCTTCCGAAACATCCAGCCCGCAACCTCCCCAGGATTGATGAACAGCCTCCCGTGGCGATCTTCGGCAATACTGGGACGGTGGCTGTGGGCAAACACGACCACATCCGAGTCTCCAATGCAGTCGCGGACGTCCTGCAGCTGGTGGCAAATCAAAAAACGCAGGCCGTCTCTCGATTTCCAGCACAGTGGAGGTTCTCCGAGTCCGCCGATGATGGACATTCCTCCGGCAATGCCACGACGATTCCCGTCGGCGTCTCCGAAGCAGGCGATCACTTTGCCATGCAGCTTGCGCAGTGACGGAACGACAAGTGGAGAAACAAAGTCGCCGGCAATGATCACATTGCTGCACTGCAGGGCGTTGAACAGTCTGATGCTGTGGCGGAGATTGTCGACATGGTCATGAATGTCTGCACAGATTCCAATTTTCATGGGCTTGTCGGTTCGTGAGCGAAAAGAAAGCAGAAACGAATTGTGCTGCGAGGAAGGAACTTATTGGGGCTGGTCGACATCCGACTGGTCGCTGGCTGCGTCTGTCTCTGCGGCAGCTTCTGTTTCGGCAGCATTGGTCGCCGGATCGTCCACTGCCGCTGTGGCGGGCAGGCGTGTCAGCATCCAGTCGATGCGCCGTTGCTCCGCAGCACCGACGGAATCAATCCCGTTCAGCAGTGTTGCGGCCTGGTCTGCGTTCCCCAAAGAAATCAGTAGTTCGGCCTCAATCAGCATGGATGCCAGCACCATCTTCTCATCGGGGTACCGTCGGCGGTAGTTTCGCATGGTCTGAATCGCGGTCCCGGCATCACCACGAAAGACCTGGGTCAACGCGGTCCAGAAGAGAGTGTCTCCCAGTGCACTCAGCTGCACGCTGAGGATTTTTTCAGGCAACGGCAGTCGGCCAACGAGTTTCTGACCGCTCTGCTGAAAGATCAGCTCAATTTCCTTTCGGGAGCAGAGGAGATGAATCTGTTGAAGCTCCTGAATCATCCCCAGTTCAAAGTTGCCGCTGATCTGGCTGACTCGCGCCTTCAGCAGCCGCCCGGAAGGTTTTCCGTAGAGCGTGTCAGAGTTCTGCAGCATCTCATTCAGGGCTTCATTCTGCAGTTCCCCCAGTTGTTCGTCGGAGAGCTGCGAAGGATCGATGGAGGGATCGTTGATGTAACGGCTGATGTCAATACGTTCGCGTTCAAACGGACTTTGCATCGACAGCATCCGATCGGCATAGGCCTGATCCTGCGATTCTGTTCGAGTAGCGGCGGCAGTGATCCGCTGTTCGGGGACGGCCCAGATGCTGATCTTGTCCGTGGACCATGGCGCGGTCACTGCGTCACCCAGTCGCTCCAGCAACGGACGAATCTCGCTGGTTCCCCCTGCCAGTTCTTCGTACAGCACTGCCGCGTCGGACGCTTCGAGTCGTTCCTGCAGCACCAGCATTCGGGGTGCGAACGCTGACGGGTGTGCGACGATTTGAATTTCGGCCTGTTCCCAGCGCGAGTGTCCGCGAAGGACCGCGAGTGAGGCGGGGGTTGTGACAACTGCGGATGTGTCCTCCATAGCCGGGACGGGTGTACCCAGTTCCGGGTCAAACAACAGTGTCGAGTCACCGACGACAACGCAGATCAGCCGTGTTGACCCCGTCACAGGATCCGCGGTCGCATCGCCCTCATCAGCGGCCTGCAGCAGGACACAGTCAATCTGCCGCTGACGCAGTGCCTCGGCAAACGCCCAGATGCGATCATCAACGCTGCCCGTACCGCTGAGCAACGACTCATACACTCCTGTTGGGAGGGTTTCCTGAGCCGCAGGGCTCAGAGCAAGCGAGCGGATGATGGTGCGAAACAAATCCGTAACCCGACTGGCATCTGTGGCTGATTCCACCGAGTCCGGTTGAGTCATTGTCCAGGCAGCACCGCTTAAACCGCGGAACATCAGACAGTCCCGCAGGTACTCCACGTCGTTCCTGCTGAATCGAGGTGCTCCGGCCGTCCGCAGCATGTCATCGGAAAGCAGAGCGGCATTCGCATCGCTGATCTTTAGGCTGGCAGCCTGTTCCCTGGCGCACTCAACGATCCACGAGTTGATGGAATTGACCACATCTTCAGGGCGGGTCTGCGTGGAAAACGGAATCGGGCTGAATCGCAGGACGGCGGCGCGGAGTCGATCACGACAATCATCCTGCGCCTGCTGTTTGCGATCGCTGGCGACCGTTTCCGATCGGCCCTTAGGTGTGCTGTCGGAACAGCCAGCCAGCAACAGCACTGCGGCCAGTGTCATCTGAGCAGTAATAAATCGAGTGGCAAAGGTTCCTGCAGGATTTCCCATGAACGGTGCGTCCTTTGTCTGAATCAGTTCTCTCGTGCAAGTCATCAAATTGCCTGTCAGGTCTTCGGAACCGAAGTTTTTCCAGACAGCGTCCCCGCTGACGGCGCTTTCTGCGGGAAGTTCCCTGCGAGGCAGGTCGGCAACTCCGCAGACTGTCGCATCGTAGTTCATTCGGGCCCCGGTTCATCCCGTTTGATCAGTTGACGCTGCCGATTTCAGGGAATGAGCCGCTTCAATACTCCCCGGTCGTCGCAAGTGGAAACGGGGAGTTGCTTCACTCCGGTTGCTGCAATTGAGTCTGTCCACTGCCGTAGGATCTTATCGATCATCGCTGCAGCTCAACAGCTGAGGTCGGTGATGGGCTGATCTGAAGGACAGAAATTCCCGCGGTCTCCCGGAAGCACTGTCTAACTTTCAAATTCCAGGATGGATTCCCGCAGTTTGGTGAGTTGCAACAGGAGTTTCGTGAGCTGATCCAGCGGGACCATGTTCGGGCCATCGCTGAGAGCATCATCCGGGTTGGGGTGTGTTTCCATGAAGACAGCATCGCAACCGGCTGCCACGGCGGCCCGGGATAGACAGGGAACCATGTCCCGCTGTCCACCGGTGGTGGCTCCACCCGGCAACTGCACACTGTGGGTGGCATCATAAACCACCGGAACTCCAAAAGACTGCATGATCGGGATTGACCTGAAATCGTTCACCAGGCGTCCGTAACCGAATGTTGTGCCACGCTCGCAAAGCAGAATTCGCTGCAAACCTCGGGATTCACATTTGCTGACGGCATGGCGAGTGTCTTCCGGCGCGACGAACTGGGGTTTCTTGATATTCACGGTGGCACCGTGTTTCACTGCCGCGTCGGCAGCGGCGACCAGCAGATCTGTTTGTCGTGCGAGGAATGCCGGAATCTGCAGGATGGAACAGACGGAGGCTGCCGGCTCGGCCTGATCCGCTTCGTGAATGTCCGTCGTGGTGGGCAGTCCGGTCTGTTCGCGAACTTTCTGCAGCAGCTTCAGGCCCTCGTCCAGACCGGGACCGCGAGGGCTTTCGACACTGGTGCGGTTGGCTTTGTCAAAGCTGGATTTGAACACAATTTGCAGCTTGTAGGTATCGCGTAAATTGGCAAGGTGCTCCGCCGTATTCAGGACCAGCGATTCCGATTCCATCACACATGGCCCGAGGATGAACATCAGGGGCTGGCGCTGGCCGCAACGCAGGTCGGCAACAGAAACTGGTGTTCCATCCACGGGGAGGATCTTTCAGCAGGTCGGGGCAGGTCGAAAACAGCACTGCAGGACCGTCATGTGGTGGCCGCAAATGCACTCCCCAAACTATAGCAGTCCGACCGCAAATCAGGCAATTGGCACCTGGGAGCAGGAAACTGCGCCGATTCGGAGCTGCGGCGAACCCGATGGCTGCGATTTTCCCCAATCGCTGCAGAACTCGCGGGACTCTGCAGAATACCGACGAGGGTGAGTTGGTGAGCCACTTTCCGAACACTATTATTTCCGTTCACAAGAGGGCTGCTCGGTTGAAGAGACGGTCCTGTCGTTGCTCTGCACCGCCCCGAACAGCCTGTCCAACGGCTGTTCTGCCCACAGTCTGCCCACAGTCTGCCGACAGAATTGACTCCCGCGCAATGGATGAATTGAATCATGAGTGTGGCATCGCTGCCATCTACCATTTGAACAGTGGTGATGTCAGCCCGCTGATTCCACGGCCCAAAAGCAGAACCGGTGAACCCGCAGTCGCGTCGGACGACGCTGACATGCGGAATCGTGCGTCACGCATGGTTCCCGGAATGCTGCTGGATATGCAGAACCGTGGACAACTGGCTGCCGGAATCACCAGTTTCAATTCTGAACGACTGGCCCTGATTCACACGCACAAGGATGTGGGTGGTGTGGCCGAAGTCTTTCGGATGAATCATCAGGATAAATATCAACGACGAATGGAAGAACTGGCTGGTCAGGCCGCCATCGGACACGTTCGTTACGCCACCTGCGGACGTGATGATCCCAGCTATGCACAGCCGTTCGAACGACAACACATCGCCCGCTCGAAGTGGTTCAGCTTCGCATTCAATGGTCAGCTTTCGAATTACCCGGAACTCCGCGATGAAATTCTGAAAACCACCGACTTCCATCTGACTCGCGAAACCGACACGGAAGTCCTGAACCACCTGATTTCCCAGGAGCTTTCGGAAGCCCCGGATATTCATCCAAAGCAGCTGCTTTCCCGACTGTCAAAACGACTTGATGGTTCATGGAACATCGTCTTCCTGAATGCGCTCGGACAAATGTTTGTGTCTCGGGATCCCATGGGGATTCGCCCCCTGTGTTACGCCCACGAAGGCTCACTGTTTGCCGCAGCCAGCGAAAGTGTTGCGCTGACCCACCTCGGATTCTCAGAATCCAGCATCCACAATGTTCCACCCGGTACGGCGGTCGTTGTGGACGGTGATTCCGTGGAATTGATGCAGTACGCCGAAAGCCCCAGAAAGGCGCACTGCTTTTTTGAGTGGATTTATTTCGCCAATGCCGGAAGCAACTTCGACAATGCGGGAGTTTACCTGTCTCGCAAACGGCTGGGGGAGCAGCTTGCCGTCCGCGAAACTCTTGAAATTGATGACGATGTGATCGTGGTGCCGGTGCCTGATACCGCCAAAGCCGCGGCAGACAGCATGGCGTTTCAATTGAAAGTGCCGTCTCTGGAAGGGTTGATTCGCAACCGTTACATCGGCCGCACTTTTATCGAAGGGAATAACCGAGCCGACAAAGTGCGGATGAAATACACGCCTCTGCCAGAAATCATGGACGGAAAACGAGTTCTGCTGGTGGATGATTCCATCGTCCGGGCCACCACTTTGAAGGAATTGCTGAAGCTGCTGCGGTCGCGCGGAAAAGCCAGCGAAATTCATGTGCGGATTGCCTGCCCCCCCATCATTGCGCCCTGCTTTTATGGAATTGATATGTCGACCGTCAGCGAATTGTTCGCGCCGGGATTCATGGAAGGCAAGGTCATCACCGAAGCAGAACAGCAGCAGATGGCCGCTGCCATTGGTGCCGACAGCCTGAGATACCTGCCAGTGGACGCCCTGGCAGACTGCGTGGGACTGCCGGAATCGGATTTGTGCCAGGCCTGCGTGAATGGGATCTATCCAACGAAAGTCGGAGACCTGCTGTATCAAAAAGCCATCCTGCAGGCCAGTTGCGATCACGGCTGTGATCCCGAGGCTGCGAACAGCGGCCGCATTTACAGCTGAATCTTAGAAATTCTGCACCTGTCAGAAGGCAGCTGTCGGGATGTCAGTTGAAGAGATCCGGCGACAGATCGTCTGGAATGTCCACTCATTCGTCATTGCATCGACGACGCAGATCTCCGTCTTCAGACAAGCTCGAGGCCGGATGGCTGCCATGATTCCGGTCGCTCAGATTACCGTCGCGCAAGCCGGATCCACGGAACGACTATTCGTCCGGGAACTTGATCTGGCTCACATCTCCGGGCGGCCCGCCTTTGCCGTAAAATCGCGACAGGTCGATGCCTCCCTTTGTTTCCATGTCAAGCACCTTGAGTTTCTGCTCAATTTTCTGCAGCCGCATTTCCAGAAATCCCGGAAGTTTCCGTTCTTCCGTTGCCGCTTTCAGTCGGGGGACGGAAGGGTAGCCCAGGTGACGCTGTAATGCGGCAAACAGATACAGCGGGTCGCGCCCGATGTTGGCCTTTGCAATTCGCCCCTCCTGCTCCCCGAATAACGCAGACGCGGCTGCAACCTGGACGCCGGATTCTGTGGTGGTACCCGATCGGGTGTTGGGTTGAGCGTGCTGTGAGGCACGGAAGATTAATTGCCCCAGCTCGCGAGTTCCCAGGTCGGAACGAATGCGCAGAATCCAGCTTCTCCAGTTTTCGGGATACATCGGGTCGTCCGACATGGCTCGCAGGCCCTCCGTATAACCCAGACGATTGCGGGCGATGCATTCCAACTGGTATACGAACAGACCGGCGGGCTGCGGGTTGTCGGTGCGGTAACGGGCTTCGAGTTCGAGGATCTGCAGTGCTGTGAGTTGTTCGAAACGGGATTCTTCTTCTTCACAGCGACGAATGACAAACGTCTGAAATGGTGTGAAGTAATGCTTCAGACGGTCCATCGCATCACAGATCCGTCCGCTGTGCAGAATTTCGGCACGCATGAAGTCGATTGCCATGGGCAAACGCGTGGTCGCAAGGATTTCTTCCGGAATGGTCTGCAGGATTTCCTGCGATGGAACGCCTTCGATCAGTCGTTCCCGATAGACACGAAAGAAGTACTCCTGCTCTACGTATTCTTCACGATCCAGAGGATTACCGGCCATTGGTGCTATTGTTCCGGAAGTGTTCGAGAAGTGACATCAACCAGCACGTAGATCTTCCCGCCTGTTTCATCGATTGCAACAGCCCGATCATGTCGCTTTCTGCGGATTCTGAATCAACTCCCGAAAGGTCAGATTGATCCGCTGTTCACTGCACCGCTTCATTCGCGGCAGTTCGTGTTGCCAGAATTTCTGCATTTCTCCGGCCATGATGATCAGCATTCCGCCGGTCACATCGATGTTGATGACCCGGCGACTGCTGTTGTGACGCAACCGAAACCTTCGTTCTGCCCCAACGGACAGTGATGCAATCACTGGTCCCATCTCCGGTTCGTCATCAGCATGCCACCCCATACTGTCCCGGCCGTCGCGATAGCGATTCAGCAGACAAAAGTTGTAGCGGCCACAGATCTGTTCCAGACGATCCCGGATTTGTAACACCTCGGGCAACCACCTTGCGGTCGTGTGCTGGGTGCGGGAGTAGCGATAAGTCAGCCCTGGATCACCGCAGGCGGCGGTCAGGCGAGGCTGCAGATGCCCAAATACCGCGGGTTTCTGTTCCCACTGGCAATTCTGCACCAGCAGTGCCAGCAGTTCTCCGGATTCCCGCGGTGACAGGAAATTAGGAACGACCAGCAAACGCGAGTCGTCTTCCAGTTGCAGCCAGTCTGTGGGAGTCATTACAGCCACCATCGGTCAGTGAGCGAGGGAATTGGACAGGCTTGATTCCTGCAGGATTTGAAATTGCTTTGAAATTCGCATGTTCGGCAGTGTGAGCGATGCTGGCGGACTGTCGGTTGATGCACTTCGTGGCAGCGATAGGATTTGCAGGAACTTTGTTCCACTGCCGGCCGTCGCCAGGGCGTGGACGATCGGCACACTGCCCCCACATTCAACCTCGGATCTCAAGATAATGACAGTTCGCACTCGCTTTGCTCCCAGCCCTACCGGTTATATGCACATTGGTGGCATGCGGACGGCACTTTTTAACTGGCTTTGGGCGCGGCATAACAACGGGTCCTTCATTCTGCGGATTGATGACACGGATCAGCAGCGGAATATGCAGGAAGCGATCGGACCGATCCTGGACGCGTTCCGCTGGTTGGGGCTGGACTGGGATGAGGGACCGGAATGCGGCGGGGACTGTGGTCCTTATTACCAGTCGCAGCGGCGGAAGTTGTACGACGCAGGTCTGCAGCAACTGCTTGCCAGCGGTCAGGCATACCGAGATTTTGAACCCGCTGCCGAGACTCAGGCGCAGCGGGAGGCGGCAGAGCGGGCGCAGCAGCCGTTCGTCAGCAGTCGTGCTTCGCTGCAATTGTCTGCTGAGCAGATTCAGGAAAACCTCGACGCGGGTACTCCGCACGTCATTCGCCTGCTCATTCCCCGCGAGCGACAACTCACCATCACAGACCATGTTCGCGGGGAAGTGACATGGGATTGCAGTTTGATGCCGGATCCGGTCATTGCCCGCAGCGATGGGTCTCCGCTGTATAACTTCGCCACGGTCATTGACGATTCCTCCATGCAGATCACGCATGTCATTCGAGCTGAGGAACATTTGTCGAATACACCGATTCAGGTTTTGATTCACGAAGCCCTCGGGCAGCAGACCCCCGAGTGGGCTCACATCCCCTATGTGGCAGCGCCCGGCAGCAAAGAAAAAATCAGCAAGCGCAAGATCGACAAGTATCGCAAATCCCCGCAGTTCGCCCGGCTGTTTGAGATGGGTGATGAAATCCTTGGTCAGATTGGTCTGGATGCCACTGCAGATGCCCTGTCCCCCGTGATGGTGGCATGGTACGAGCAGGTAGGCTTCACCCCGGCCGGTGTTCTGAACGGACTGGTCAGAACCGGATGGTCACTGGACGATCGGACAGAGCTGTTTTCGCTGGCAGAGATGATTGAACAGTTCAGTCTCTCGCGAGTGATTCGCAGTCCGGCGGGACTGGATCCTGATCGAATGCTGAATTTCCAGTCGCACTGGATTTCGGAACTTTCTGACGACGCAAGGCTGCAGGGATGTCTGGGATTTCTGCAGCGCGGCGGACTGCTGCAGGATCCGGTACCAGCAGAGGCACAGCAACTCACCGCACGGGTGATCACGCTGGCTGGTGATCGGTTACGTCTGTTCGGAGACATCCTCTCATTCCGGGAGTTCTTCGTTGCGGGAGAAGACTATCCGTTCGACGAAAAAGCGTTTGCAAAACGAGTGCTGAAGAAAGCTGAGACGAAGGAACATCTGGCCGCTCTGCAGGCTCAACTGGCAGACGCCAGTACGTGGCAGGCAGAGGCGTTATCCGGGCTGCTGAATACGTTTCTGGAACAGCAGTCACTGCGAGCCGGCGATGTGTTTCCGGCGTTACGCGTTTGTGTCACCGGGAAAGGACAGGGACCGGATCTGTTTGAGACACTGGAGCTGCTGGGGCAGGAACGAGTGCTTTCGCGTCTGACCAGTTCGTTGCAGAAGGCTGCCAAGCCGGAGGTCGGCTGACGGAGTCAGAAGCTGCCGCACTACGGCCGGATGAGACAGTGACAATTGCAAGAGTATGAGACCTGCGTGCAGAAACGTGTTGGGGAGCGTCAGCTATGGATCAGATTATTCCACCGTCGTTCCTGTTTGATTATTCAATGACCATCGCGCGGCGGGATGAACTACCGGGTGACGGCCCGCGACTGCCACAACTTTCGGACCAGGACACGCTGTTTGTTCCGGCCAGACTGAATGAGACGCCGGTGCCACGAGTGCGAATGGCGTGGAATCCGAATGGTCTGGCTGTCGAGGTACGGGTGCGAGGCCGCCGTATGCCGGTCCATGGCCGCTGGTCTTTTCCCCTGATTTCCGATGTGGTGCACCTGTTTGTCAACACGCGGCATCGTCAGGACGTGCAGCGGGCGACGTCATTCTGCTCCACGATGGTGATTTTTCCAGTGGACGAAGAATCCGACGGGAAACCGCGAGTTGAGTTCCGCAACATGGTGCAGTCTGCAACCGGTGAATCCGGAAAAGGTGGCAAAGCTTTCCGGCTGCGGGTTGATCAGCACGACGACGGTTACGAAATCGGCGTCTGGCTGCCCGGCACGATGATCGCGGGATTCAGTGAAGTCGAAGAGTCCGGAGAAATCGGTTTTTCGTTATCGGTCGAAGATACCGAACTTGGAAAGATCCCATTTGATATCGGCGGCGACTTTCCAACCCAGTGGAATCCCTCGCTCTGGATTCCACTACAGCTGTCAGCACAAAGCTCCGAATGAAAGAACACAGAGTGTTTCTTTCCCTGCAGCCCGCAATCCTGAGCGGGTGTTTCGGAGGCCGGGTCGGTGTTGAGCCTTACTTGCTGGCGGAAATCGAAATCAGGTTGTCATGGGGTGTCGGAAAGAAGCCTCGGAGCCCGCAGTCTCCGTGTCGTTTGCCTTTGCCTGATCAGTGTGTCAATACCGGCGACTTTGCGCGGGCAGGTTTCCGATGCGGCGCCATCCGGTGTGATCGTGGGAGATCAGTCGCTGGAGATTCCCTTCGTGATCGCTGCTCGCGGCGCATCGGCCTATCTGCCGGAGCATACTTTGGAGGCCACAGTGCTGGCCCATGCCATGCGAGCGGACTACATCGGATTGGGTTGCGTGCTGACACGCGACGGGGTTCCTGTTGTGCTGCAGGACCTGATCCTCGACAACGTCTCCAGCGTTGCGACTGATTTTCCCGGACGGCAGCGGGAGAATGGACACTGGTATGTCATGGACTTCTCGCTGGATGAACTCAGGACGCTGAGTATTCACGAACCGACTGCTGACGGAAAAACACGTGAGCAGGCGGACTCTCGATTCCCGCAGGGATCTTCCCGATTTCGCATTTCGACATTGGAGGAACACGTCCAACTGGTCCGGGGACTGAACCAGACGACTGGTCGTCGCGCAGGACTGTACCTCGAATTGCGAGACCCTGAAGCACACCTCGAGCAGCACCTCGATTTAACCGCCGCCGTCTCCACAGCTCTTCGACGTTCCGGATATACCAGACCGGATTCGCCCGTTTTTGTTCAGTGTGTTTCTCTGGCGCAACTGCAGCGATTACGGAAACCGTTGTTCTGCCCGCTGCCATTGGTGTGGCAGGTCAGTGAGCCGCTGTCCGACAATCAGTTGCGGGAAGCGTCCGCGGTTTGCGACGGGATTGCTGTCGCATTTCCCGCGATCATTCGTGACGCTCCGGCTGCTGAATCGAAGACGACATCATTCATTGAACGAGCCCATTCGCGGGGATTGCAGGTTCACGTGTGGAATCTCCCCACGACCGCCCTGCCCGTCCAGGCGGAATCAACGGACGATGGCGATCTGGACCGGATCTGCAAGGCCGGAGTCGATGGGATCTTCGGGGAATATCCGGACAAACTTGTCAGTTGGCGGGACAGACAGCGGGAAGCAGTGCCGGGGGCGCGGCAGTTTCGGCTGCTGCGTCGAGATGGCGAAATTGCTCCGCAGCAGCAACGCATCTCGGAACGGGATGATCGACGCGTGCTGCGTTGAGGAAATCGAGAAAAAGATGGTTGCTGCGAAGAATCCCGCGTACTTCCGAGGCGGACTGATTGTCACCCCGATCAGTCAAGGTTATCCTCGACGAAACTTCTTTCCTCTTGCGGGCCAGCAATTCTCATGTCCACTTCCGAACAGCCCTCTGAAGATCAGCAGGTGCAGTCACCAGACTCGGCAACAGCTTCACCGGCATCGGCCACGCCTGAATCAGCGAGTGCAGTGCCTCGCTCCCCCGAACTCTATGAACGCAGTCTGAAAAACGCGATGACTGTGGCCCGCATCGCCGATGAATTGCGAGGTCAGGATATTGTGGTCATGGATTTGACCACCGTCACATCCATTGTCGATTTCTTTGTCGTCGTGACCGGAACCAGCCGTCGCCAGATGAACGCGATTGCTGATGAGGTCAACCGCAAAATCAAGCAGGATGATGGCAACTCCCGACTTGGGATCGAAGGCTACCGCACCGAAGGTCACTGGATCCTGGTCGACTTTGGCGACATCGTCCTGCATGTTTTCACGACTGAGGGGCGAGCCGCGTACGATCTCGAACAACTTTGGGCCGATGCGGCTCGCGTCGACTGGCAGGAATCCGCCGCTGACAACAATTGAACCGCCTGCCCGGCTGAGAGCCGGAGTGTGCCTTCGGCCCGCCGGCTGAGAGCCGGTTGGTGCCTTCGGCCCGCCGGAACGGCGGTTTGTGCCTTCGGCGATTGGTGGAGTGCTGCGTGGTTCGTTGACCACGCTTCCAGCGACCGCTGACCGGTCGAGTCGCCTTACCGGTGCCACCCACCATCGCCGGTGCCACCCACCATCGCCGGTGCCACCCACCTTTGCCGGTGCCACCCACCTCACACGGTGCCACCCATCCGATTCGGCCAACGAGCCGAATGTGCGGTTTCTTAGGGTCGGGCGGATCGCCTGCCCGGCTGAGAGCCGGTTTGTGCCTTCGGCGATTGGTGTCACCCACCTTTGCGGTGCCATCCACCATTTGCGGTGCCACCCACCTTTGCCAGTGCCGCCCACCCGGGCATGTCCTCATGGTTCCTGGAACACATCTCCCAGTGCCACCCACCTCACACGGTGCCACCCACCCAATTCGGCCACCGAGCCGAAGATGCGGTTTCTTAGGGTCGGGCGGATCGCCCGACACCAGGTGCAGGCGAATCGCCTGCCCGGCTGAGAGCCGGTTTGTGCCTTCGGCGATTGGTGTGATGCCGCGTGGTTCGTTGACCACGCGGTTTCCGATGCGCTTGGTCGGATGGGCGCCGGTGCCACCCACCGCATTCATCCACCGCATTCGGCCAGCGAGCCGAATGCCGTTCCTGCCCGTCCGCTTCGTCAGCGAAC
>JAFMMM010000033.1 GCA_017859815.1 Planctomycetota bacterium
TGCCGGGTTCTCCGCCGGCGGCCAGGTGGCAGCTCGACTGGTTGCATCGAACGAACAATCCGGGGCCGGGGCTGTGGCTTTCGCGATGCTGATTTATCCGTGGAATCTCTATGACTCAACGACAGATGCTCTGATCGGGGATCTCGCAATCACAAAAGACTGCCCGCCGGTCTTTCTTGTGCATACCACCGACGACTCCTCATCTTCACTGGGATCAACACTTTTCTACGCCGAACTCAGGAAACACTCCGTTCCGGCCGAACTGCATGTCTTTGCAAGCGGCGGGCATGGTTACGGAATGCGGGCCTTACCGGAAACTCACGTTCACCAGTGGCCGGAGCTCTCAGCATTCTGGTTGCGCACCCTCACTGCGGAATAACGGAAGTCGCCATGCCCGGCGGGGGCTGCGCGCGTTTTCCGGTGGCAAGTCCCGGCGGGGCCTGCCAAACCAAACCTGCCGCGTCTGCGAGTTGGATCACTGCTGGAGTTTCCCGTAACGCACCCAGACGACGGGATCTGTCCGCTGTTCGTTAGCGGTTTCAGACCTGGATTCAGCGAGTACCGCGAGGATCCGAGCGGTCAACGAATTCCTGCCCGGCAGACAATCGTTGTCGCCTTTTGTGTACAGCACGAATTTCCTGTGGCGGCACCGCTACAGATGTTGCACCGGGGCAACACTGCATCTGTCAGTATCCATGCACAAGCAGTGTTTTCACAAGTTCAAAGCTTTTGTCATCTTTACGGCACGCCTGCTGCTTAAGAGGGATCGTTGACACAAAGTTAACTTCCGTTGAGTCGCTCTTCATGTCGTCAGAAGACCTCAACACACAACCGAGCCGGTATTCCTCACCGACTCTCACCTCCTATCCTCTTAGGAAAAGCAGACGTGACTATCGAATCAGCACTTGTTTGCAGCAGTTCCCCCGGTTTCCTTCGCAGTATCAGCGGCCAGATCATCGGTCAGTGCCGTATGGCGGAATGCTATTCAATCTCCGAAATCGACATTATGGCCCGCAACCAGGAGGTAGAATGCCTGGCCCTCGATGCACGCGAACTCACCGAGCATCAACTGGCTCGGGTCTTTGCTTTGAGCCTGCAGTTGGAATTGGAAAGGATTGTGCTGGTCACAAATCCCGAACAAATCCACCTGTCGACAATCCCTCACGAGTTGATGGGCCGTGTCATTATCTCAGAGGTGGTTGGCACAGCGACAGACTGGGACACGATCGGCAAGCAGATTCTCAGCCCCGCAGCAGAGCAAACCGACTCTTCTGCCAGCATGGAAATCGATACTGCTTCACCCACATCAGTCGATGAAACACAGCAGAATGGAACCCGCCCAGAGCCCAAATCACAGACGTCTGAACTGAATTCGCAAATTGCAAATCAGTTCCGCACACGCACACCCGAACTTAGCAGAATGCTGCAACGGCTCGAAGTTGCCGCCCGGCACCCGGTGACCATGCTCCTGATTGGTGAAACCGGAGCTGGTAAGACTCACCTCGCCAGCCTGATCCACTCCATATCGCCTCAGTCTGGACACCCGTTTGTTCATGTCGCGTGCGGTGCTCTTCCCGGAGAGCTGATCGAAAGTGAACTGTTTGGACACAAGAAAGGTTCATTCACCAGTGCCCATGCGGATAAAGAAGGGAAATTCGTTGCTGCAGGTCGAGGCACAATTCTGCTGGACGAAATTGATGTGATGACACCTGACCAGCAAGTCAAGCTGTTGCGTGTCATCGAAAAAGCCGAGTTCGAACCCGTCGGCTCCAACGAGACGCTGCGTGTGGAAGCGAGGATCATCGCGGCCAGCAATCTTCCTCTGCAACCACTGGTTGAGCAGGGGAGATTTCGGCCTGACCTGTACTACCGCCTGAACACTCTCAGTTTTGTTTTGCCACCGCTGCGACAGCGTCTTCCGGACATTGAGCCGCTCGCCAAACACTTCGTTCAGCACCATGCGAACCTGTTAGGCATGGAGATTGAAGATGTCTCCGAAGGGTTTGTCGAGGCTCTGCTGCATTACCCATGGCCGGGGAACGTGCGGGAACTTGAAAACGCAATTCGCAGCGCGGTGATCTACAGCGACGGTGGACAAATCTCTGAAAACGCTTTGCCACCCCATATTCTGTCCGGATCCACAGGACCGGCCAATGACCCTTCCGTTTCCGGATTCTTCTCAGTGCGTCGTGGTGAGTCCCTGGAAAACCGCATGGAACTGACCGAAAAGGAAGTGATTGAACAGGCGCTGCTGAAGAACAATTTCAGCCGCACCAATACCGCACGGAATCTCGGCATCAGCCGCGTAACGCTCTATAACAAGATGCGAAAATACGGCATGCTCCGGAAGAATTGAAAGCCGTGATATCGCCACCGCTGCTGTGGTGACACGTCGGCAACGCCTCGGTTCATCACGGTTTCAGGGGCAGCTCGATGTGCCCGCTGCAGTGCAGGCAGGCCACTTTGCTGCCGAGATATTTCACGGCAGCTCTGATCTCCTGCTCGCAATGCGGGCAGGGCATGTAGGTAGCACGGACCGGGATCTGAGGGCCGTAGACAAATGGGCGATTACAGTGCTTGCACTGCACCCTTTGACCTCGGTACTTGTTATGAATTCGTAATTCCTCACTGCAGCCGGGGCAGGGAATGTAGCAGCCTCGACTCGCTGCCGACTTCAGATCAGTCACTTCCGGAAGCATGAAAAAGTCCGGTATTACGATGCTGTCCTCTGTCAGCTCGCTGTTGAGCATTGCACGGCAGGAACGGCAGTGAACGAGCCGCGCGGGCATCTCGTCACCACATTGTGGACAGGGCCCGCCAAGCCACGCACCGTTCATGATTCCATCCCTCTTTGAGTCCAGTCGCGAATCTGCCCTCTTTTTAGGCCACAGCCGAGGTGAAGAACCGCCAGAAAATTCTAGTTTTTCGCGCGAACAGCAATAAGACTATTGAATGTGTGAATATACAGATGGCCGTTGGCGACAGCCGGAGTGGAGTGGCAAAAGTCACCAAGCGGCGTGCGTCCAAGCTCCTCAAACTGCTCGCCCGCACGCAGCACCACCATTTCACCGTCCTCTGAAGCACAAAAAAGACGGTCCTCAATCAGAATTGGTGAACCGCTGAAAGCCCCGTCAATCCGCTTCATCCAGACTTCTTCACCTGTTTCCTGACGCAGACACACGATGATTCCCTTGTCGCCCCACAAATAAACAAGCCCCTGACTGGCAATCAAACAGGGCACGTAAGGAAGCGTTGTCTTCCGTTCAAAAACGATGCGTTCGGAGTCTGGCAAGCCTCGAGCCGTTCTTACCGCCGCCATGTATTTACCATTACCGCCGGAACCGCAGGTCGCAAAAGTCATCCCATCAGCAATCACCGGTGAAGCAACGCTCCGCATCGGCAACTCAGGCGTCCGCCAAAGCTGCTTTCCTGTAGCCAAGTCAACCCCTGCCACACCGCCCGACTGGCTGATACAGATGATCTGGTGGCCTCCCTGACCGTCTTCGACGACCGCCGGGGTCGCGTATGAAGTCTTACCTGGCAATCGATCCGACTTCCAAATCGTCTCGCCGGTCATGGAATTCATCGCTTCGAGGGAACTTGGCCCCAACTGGTCATTGGCCACCAGTAATACGCCGTGATGCAGCACCGGGGATACACCCAGCCCATGCTGACTCTCAAACCCGCCGAGGTCTCTGACCCACAATTCACGCCCCGTAAAGTCCCATGCCCCCACACGCTGGCTGGAATCATCGGCCATCATCATGCAAATCACACGGCCATCAGTCACGGGGGTGCTGGAAGCCCAGCTGTTTTTCTGATGTTTTGGACTGTCACTCATTGATACAGTGACTTTCCAGTTCTCCTGGCCGCTGTCAGCGTTAAAGGAATGCAGAAACCGCTCTCCACCACCCTGAGTGGCCGTTGTAATCAACAGGGTCTTCTCCCAAATCACCGGGGACGAATGACCCACGTGATCCAGTTGAACCTTCCACGCGATGTCCGATTCCCCCCACGCCGAAGGGATCCCAGCCTGATGACTGATCCCGGAGCCATTATCCCCCCGAAATCGTGACCAGTTCTCCTGAGCCGGAAGTGAGGATGACACCAGGAACAACAGAATGAGTAGACGCATTTCCACAGACTCCCGCAGGCGGTGCATTGTGAAGTGTCACACATGATCAAACAAAAACGAACAGGTCTCCGGGGCAACTGGTCGTGACGGCTGCACGTCGTACCGGCAACGGCAGCCCGCGGAAGCTGCACCGGCCTGTTTGCTGCCGTACTGTTTGCTGCCGTACTGTTTGCTGCCGTAGCAACAGCCCCAACGAATCCAGCGCAGCAGGACGCTGCCTGACCTCAAACCTGGGATCTGCAATTCTCGGTGCAGCCGGTGTCACTCCGGTCAACTGACCAAAGTCAGGTCGCCTGGCTCAACAGTAACAACGCCACCAAAACGACCGCCGACCTGATGAACAATAATCTCTCGGCTGGATCTTTCACAGCCTGAGCGATCTGGCAGAATCTTGCCTGCAGGAATTCAGGTCACCCCGCTGTATTGGCGAGTTCCGGGCCCACTGCGGCAGATCCTGCCGAATCAACCCGGACTTCGGCGAGATTGGCAGCACTTCATGAATCGGCCACAAGGCTCACAGATCCTTTCGCCGGCATCAGCCCGCCCCGACAAACCATGTGCCAGCGGTACAATTCCCCCAAATTTCACCGTTATCACGGTCTTTCTGTGTGGCCTTTCCTGAAACCTCAGCGATAATGTGAGACTGAGTCTCAGGTTCAACTCTGGCCGGGAAGCCTCATTCGTGGCTTCCTCCCGGACAGAGTGCTGCTGACCAATTGTTGGAATCTCCCAAACGGGTGTGGTTGCGGTGCTTCGTCACGTCAGTTTGTTGCTGTTGAAAAGTTGTCGTCAACACTAACGGCTCGATCTTCGCTCTCCATGGGAATCCTGCAATGTGCACCATTCTGTGGTGTTCCTCGGCCAGAACACGCGGCTGCGTAACTCACCCAACAGATCTGACAACCAGTCTTTAAATCACTCAGGCAAATCAGACGGACATGCAAAGCTCGGAACAACATCTCGCCACAGTCCCCAACGGTGCCACAGCATTTGTCACAGCCGTTGCGTTGAATCGGGCGACGTCATCCCGACTGATGGAACTGGGTTTTGTCCCCGGTGAAGAAGTCACCGTGCTGCGTCGGGCTCCCTTCGGAGGTCCGCTGCTGTGTCACATCCGGGGGACATCAATAGGGCTGCGAGTCGAAGAGGCGCAATGCGTTCACGTGCAGACGGTGAAATCACCATTGGTCGTCCGAAACGGTGCCATGATGAACAGTGATCCTGTGCACGAGAGTTCACGCGATGACGTCAGAAACCCAGTTCCGGCATCAGAATTCGCGACGCACTAGTTCTTGCTGATCCAGAAACGCATCAGGTCTACAGCAGTCGACAATTCGAACCGCAGCTTGTCACCGAACGCGACTCTGTCGAAGCGCTTCTCAAGTCTCAAGTTACATCTCGTCCATTGGCCAGACGGTTCGTCTTAACCGAGGGGAGTTAACCGTTGTCCGCTTCAAGCCGGGAAGTCTCTGAGCAGCAGGTCTTTCGGGTTGCTTTGATCGGCAATCCGAACACCGGAAAAAGCACTCTCTTCAACGCCCTGTCCGGTTTGAAGTCGAGGACGGGAAATTACCCCGGCGTGACCGTCGAAAAGCGAACAGCCAGACTTGTCTGGCAGGATTTGCAGATCGAGCTGATTGACCTCCCCGGAACCTACAGTCTGGTTCCTCGGTCACCCGACGAAATGCTGACTGTTCACACACTGTCCGGCACATCCGACCATCCCGCACCGGATCTGGTGATTTGCATTTGCGGTGCCCGATCACTGGAACGCAGTCTCTACCTCAGCAGCCAGGTGATGGAATCGTCCATCCCGATTGTTGCCTGTATCAACATGTGGGATGAGGTCGCTTCCACAGACAGTGCACCAAATCCGCATCAGCTTCGTGAGGAACTCGGAATTCCCGTGATCCCGGTATCGGCCCGCACGAATGAAGGCCTCACAGAACTGCAGAATGCCGCTGTTCACGTGTTGACCGGACAGCAGTCTGCCACTGCGGCACAGCAGCATTTCGTTTCACCGCAGATTCAGGAAGCAGCTTCCGAACTTGCTGGCCTGCTGCCTGCCTCGGGACCGTGGAAGACTGAGGCGGCGGAATTCCTTTCGCTGCGTGCTCTCGTTGATCCCGGCGGGTTCGTGGAAAGCTATCTGACGCAGCATTGCGGCGCCGACTTTCTGCCCGCATTGACTGAATTGCGCAGTTCTTTGGACACCTGCAATCAACCTTTGCCCGGTTCCGAAGCCGTGCAGCGATACGCAGCCATCAATCAACTGCAGGGAATCACAAAAGCCCACCGCACTCAACAGTCACAGGATGCAACCACACGTCGGCTCGATGCAGTGCTGTTGCATCGAGCGATGGGGCCGGTGATCTTTCTCGCGATTTTTCTGCTGGTGTTTTCCACCATTTACTGGTTTTCTGCCCCGCTCAGTGATGCGGTCGAAACGATCCTCGGCGCCGTTGCAGGACAGATTGAATCCTCACTGGCTCCGGGCCCACTGCGAAGTCTGCTGGTCGATGGCGTTGTCGCTGGTGCCGGAGCGGCGCTTGTCTTCCTCCCTCAGATCTGTCTGCTGTTTTTGTTCATCGCAATTCTGGAGGACTGTGGCTATATGGCTCGAGCCGCATGGCTGGCAGATCGTTTGATGTCCTTCGCCGGGCTCAGCGGACGCTCGTTCCTGCCGCTGATGTCGTCATTTGCCTGTGCAGTGCCTGGCATCATGGCAGCACGTACCATCGAAAACCGTCGCGAGCGAATGGTGACAATACTCATTGCTCCGCTGATGAGTTGCTCGGCGAGACTGCCCGTCTATGTTCTGTTGATCGGGACTTTCATCCCTGCCAATAACCTTGCAGGAGGACTTCTTTCACTGCGAGGTCTGGTGTTGCTGCTCATCTCCTCACTCGGGCTGATCCTCGCGATCCCACTGGCATTGCTGCTGCGACAGACGTTGTTCCGTGGAGAGACCTCCTCGTTCCTCCTCGAACTCCCCGACTTTCGTATCCCGCGACTTCGAGTGGTGCTGCAGCGAATCGGCGACAGCGCATGGGACTTTGTTTCGCAGGCAGGGACACTGATTTTCGCCAGCTCCGTACTGATCTGGGCGGCCGCATCCTACCCGGGAGATCATACCAGGCAGTATGAACTGCAGGCACAGCTGGAAGCCCTCGACCAGGACTCCGAACCAGACGTCGCCCTACAGGAGGCTCTGCAGGATGAACTGAACCTGCGTAATGCCGGGCTGCTGGAACAGAGTCTGCTCGGTCAGGCAGGTAAGGTTGCGGAGCCCGTTTTTCGCCCACTCGGCTGGGACTGGAAGATTGGAGTTGGCGTACTGGCCTCATTCCCCGCTCGTGAAGTCATCATCGCTTCTCTTGGGACGATCTACAGCCTCGGCGGTGACGTTGATGAAAACGACAGCGGACTTCGGGCAGCCATGAGTAACGCAGTGCACGCAGATGGATCTCCCGTCTTTACGATTCCGACAGTTCTTTCTCTGTTGGTCTTCTTTGCACTCTGTGCCCAGTGCGTTTCCACGCTGGTTGTGATCAAACGCGAAACTCAATCGTGGACCTGGCCAGTGTTCAGCTTCTGCTCAATGACGGCCCTCGCGTGGGGAGCCGCACTGATCACCTATCGTTTGGCAAGCAGTCTGTGAGAACTGCTCCTTCCGCCGGACGTCCCCGTCCTGTCTTGGCAATATTCTGCAAACTTGAAGTGACAGGCGGTCGGCTGACCATTGATAAGATGCGAAGAATGAGTAATCTTTCGCGGCTGGTCGCCGACTGAAAACCCTGTTTCTCCAATCCACAGTAACCTCCCTTCGGCAAATCACTTCCAGCTGTCGAAATCAGTTAAGCGTACGGAATCGGGAAGGAAGTCTGATACTGAAGACAGCGCAACTCTATGCCCAGAGGTTCTCAATCCAAAAGAGATCTCCGAGTCAGGCAAAAGCTCGGGAAGTATCGTATCGAACGCCGGCTCGGAGCCGGTGGATTCGCCTGCGTCTATCAGGCAATGGACACTGTGCAGGGTATTCGCGTCGCCCTCAAGATTCCCCACTCAGAATACGTCACCGAAGCATTGCTCAGTGATTTTCGAAAGGAAATCCGGACAACCTCCGGGCTCGAGCACACCAATATCCTGATGATCAAGGACGCCAGTATCATCGAGGATCGGCTCGTCGTCGTGCTGCCACTGGGAATCGAAACTCTCCAGGAACGGATGTCGCGACGATTCTGCCTTGAAACGTCCATCGACATCTCGGAACAGATTCTCAGGGCGACTGCACTGGCCCATTCGCAGAATGTGATCCATTGCGACATTAAACCGGAGAACGTGATTCTGTTCCCGGGGAATCATATTCGGCTGGCCGACTTCGGAATCGCCAAAGTCTCGCAAAAAACCATCCAGGGAGGTGGAACCGGAACCGTGGGATATATGGCACCGGAACAGGCGATGGGACGACCATCATTTCGTTCCGATGTCTTCTCGCTGGGCCTGATTATCTGGCGACTCACAGCCGGACTGTGGCCTGAATGGCCGTTCGAGTGGCCATTCGCTGGTCACCAGCGTCTGCGGGGGCGCGTTCATCCAGACTTTGTGCTGTTCATGCGCAAAGCCATCTATCTGAATCCGCGTCATCGCTATCGAGATGCCCAGCAAATGCTGTCGGCCTTTCTGCGGCTGAAATGCCGGACTCTGCGTTACGCAGAACAGAAGCGGGCTCAGCAAAGAGCACGAACCAGCAGCAACCGACGCCGCAGCGCCTGAGTATGCCACTCCGACTTTCACTGCTCTGCAGACGAAAATCCATACAGCGTCGACCAACTGCGAAGAAACAACTGACTGCCGACGGCGACTGGCGAGGCGTCCAGCTTTCCGGTGAGCTGATTTCGTGCCACCGTTTCAAAGGGGGGCCGGTCGCGAATCACAACTGTCGTGCCGTTTCTGCTGCAGATGAACACATGCCCTGCGGCGGCAAGTGGCGACGCATAGCAGTCTTCGATTCCGTCCAGACGCATCCGCTCAGAGATTGTGGCCCCCGTCTTCAGATCCAGCACGGTCAGCAAACCACTGCGCCCGGCCGTGAAAAACAGGTGCTGTCCGGCAGCGGTGGGAGACGCCACATACGGTGTACCTCGGGAATGCTTCCAGCGAATCTGATTCGACCCGGTCAAATCGCCCACGCTGTCAAGCGGAATACCGATGGCCGCAGATCCCCGATATCCGCTCATGCACACCACCAGATCCTGATATGCGAGGGGAGTCGGAATCGCATTGGTTGTCTGACCGCCGCACTCCCAGACCACTTCGCCACTGCTCACGTCATAGGCCCGCGCGCGCCCCGTGCCATTCACCACTGCCAGCGTCCGATCGGCAGACTGCACGACCAGCGGTGTATTCCACGATGTTGGCTCGGTTGGACGACTTCGTCTCCATAATTCGTCACCCGTTCTGGTATCCAGTGCGGTCACAAAAGAACCCTCCTCGGCATCCCAGTTGATGATCAATCGATCACCGGACAATGCCGGCGTCACGGCTTCGCCCCAGCCGTAGCGTGTTCTCATATCCCCGAGATCTCGTTGCCAAAGAAGATCTCCATCCAGAGAAAGGCAGAAGATGCCTCGGGAGCCAAAGGAGACGTATAACCGTTGCCCGTCAGTGACCGGCGAACCGGCGGCATAGGTGTGCGTCGGATGTCGCCCTTCATGCGGGACCTGTTCTGTCACTGACTTCTGCCAGATCAGCTGGCCGCTGTGGCTGTCGACAGCTGTCACCAGAAAACGATAGTAATGTTCCGGCGGATTTGTTTTTGCATCCGGATGCGTTTCAGGAACCCGCTCTGCCTTCCGGTCCGTCTGCTCGGCTGACAGAACAAAGATCCGGCCATTCCAGACCACAGGCGTCGCCGAACCCTCACCGGGAAGATCCAGTTTCCACGACCCTGCGCAGCCCTCGGACCATGTCAGCGGCGGTTGAGCGTGCGGCGAAGCGCTGCCGTTGAGAAACGGGCCTCGCCAGTTTGGCCAGTTGTGATCATCAGCAGCCAGTGTATTTGCTGTAACGAGTACCACCAGACCAGCCAGTATCGCTTGCACAGCATGCAGCAGGCTGGCCGGCCTGCATGCATTTCTTTCGTGTTGTAACACCGCTGATCCTTGCATCACCGCTCTCTCCACTCCGGCACTCAAGGCGTGCTGCTGGCAGTCTATCGGAGATGGCTGAGTTCTGCCAGAATTTGCACGAGTGACGTCTGTTCCGGCTTTCTTTCGGTTTTTTCGCATGGAATCGTCACTGGAGCAGGCTTGAATAGACGGCAGGCTGGTGGCGTTCCAGGGTATCCTGAGGACGGGCTTCCTCTGTTTCCCGTTCACTGGGCGCATCTTTCCACGGCTGATTGACGATGAACACTCACAGTCCCACGACAACGCCGCAAGCCCCTCCACAAGTCGATGTGAGGCATCTCGTTCGCATTTTCCCAACGGACGAGGATCCGGTCGTGGCTGTCGACGATGTTTCCATGCAGGTTTTCCCCGGAGAGGTTTACGGGCTGCTTGGCCCCAACGGAGCGGGCAAGACGACAACGCTGCGGATCATGCTCGGCCTGCAACAAGCCGACGCTGGTACCGTTGAAATCGCAGGTCTCGACGCAACTCAATATCCACTGGAAGTCAAACGGCAGGTCTCACTGGTCTCAGCATCCTCCGGACTCTATCAGTGGCTGACCCCACGCGAGTTGATGTGGTACTTCGCAGATCTGTACGATGTACCGGCTGATCTGGCTGCGGATCGAGTGGAATATCTGTCTGAGCAGTTTGGAATCCGCGAGTTTCTCGATCGACGTTGTGCCGGAATGAGTACAGGACAGCAGCAGCGGGTCAATCTCGCTCGCTCGTTAATGCACGATCCCCCTGTCGTTCTGATGGATGAACCGACTCGCGGGCTGGACATCGTCGGCAGCAGCCGGATCTTCGAATTCACAGCGCTGCTCAGAGAGCAGGGGAAAGCCGTGGTGTTTTGCACTCATCGGCTTGATGAAGCCGAACGCCTGTGCAGTCGTTTTGGGCTGATGAATCACGGTCGACTCTGCCTTGAGGGAACTTTGGAGGACCTGCGAGAGTCAACAGGACTGGATCATCTGGCGGAAATGTTCCTGCAACTAATGAATTCTCCCGACACAGCAAGGGCAGGGCCCCGGCTCGGGGCAGTTGAGGAGGGCCAGCCATGACCCACCCGAATCAACAAAATCCGGCGTCGGCATCAGGGACCGTAACGCGTGGCCAGCGAATCCTGAGGCTGGCCCGCAAGGAGGTTCGCGAATCTCTGCGCGATCGCCGCACACTGGTCACGCTTGTTTTCATGCCAGTGCTGGTCTACCCCCTGCTCGGCGTGGTGATTCAGAGATTCAGCGTTGCCAGTTTCGATCCGTCGGCACCGCCGTCAATTGTGCTGGTGGACCAGCAAATCGCGCCCGCCGATGCAATCGTGCTGCTGGCGGAATCCGAATCAGATGCACCTGCGAAGTCGCCGCAGCCGGATTCGAAACTACCGGAAGGTTCAGAACAGTTGCGGGAGGATTTGACAGATGCCACAGACCTGCAGCAGGCACTGCTGCAACAGATGCAGCCTGACAGAGTGAACCTCCGATTCGCACCCGAACGATTTCCAGCGGAGGTCATCTCTGAGGCGGTTGCGAACGGACAGGCGGATGTGGGAGTCATCTTCGAGCAGGCCACTGCCCCACCGATGGATTCCCCGTCAATTCGCATCCTGACGCGTGAGGGAGATCCGCAGGGAGAACTCGCGGCAGCAGAGATCACCACAAGAGTGAGGCGAAATCGCGATACCGCTCTGAGAACTCTGCTGCGTGATACTGTCATTGGTCCTCGCCCGGTGCTGTTTGTGGAACAGACCAAAATTGAGGTGGATGGGCCGCAGGAGTCTCCTTTGGGGGCATTTGTCCCGTTGATGCTCCTGCTGATGACCATGACCGGTGCCGTTTACCCCTCGATCGACCTGACGGCAGGCGAGCGAGAACGAGGGACCCTGGAGATGCTTCTGGCAGCTCCCATTTCGCGACGTGATCTGCTGCTGGCAAAGTTCTTCACAGTGCTGTTGGTCGCTGTGCTGACTGCCATCGTCAATTTGATCGCAATGACGCTGACACTGATTGCCTCGGGATTCGACCAGGTGATCTTCGCCGGAAACCTGACCCTCGCAACTTTGCTTCAACTGTTTCTGCTGCTGGTTGTGTTCGCAGCATTCTTCTCGGCCGTGTTGCTGTCCATCACCAGCCTCGCACGCAGTTTTCGCGAAGCTCAGGCCTGGCTTATTCCCCTGATGCTGATCTCGCTTGCTCCTGGCGTCCTCAGCCTGCTGCCCGGCGTACGACTCTCCCTGCCCCTCGCTGTCACACCGTTGGTCAATATCGTCCTGCTTGCTCGTGATCTGATGCAGGGACAAGCCCAGTTGCCACTGTTTCTGATCACACTTGCAGCGACCACAGCGTGGGCAGTAGCCGCGGTCAATATCGCGGCCAGTGTGTTTGACCGCGATCTGCTGGCATCTCGACGAACGGTCGCCAGGAAACGACCAGACGCCACCGGGGCGAACACACCCGCTACCGCTCCTCTTGCGTGGAAGTGCCTGGCAATCATTGTTCCCTGCTTTGTGATTCTCCCCGGACTCCGCGGCCGACTCGTTTCTCCGGAAAATATTTCAGCACAACTGATGCTGTCCGCCTCCATCCTTGTGCTGCTCCTCGTGCTGATTCCACTGGTCGTCGTCCGGCTGAAAAGGTGCGACATTCCAGCCAGCTTTGCTCTTTACCCGGTCCGGTTTCTGCAGCTCGCCGGTGGCATGCTCCTGGGAGTCAGTATCTGGATGTTTGTCTATGAGATCCTCATCCTGTGTTCCGACCTGAGCGTCTGGCAAAAATTCCTCGAGAATGCCGAATTGCAGAACACTCTTGATCGACTCATGAATTCTTCGTCACTGCCGCTCAAATTGTTCTGTCTTGCACTCATCCCCGCTGCCTGTGAGGAGTTCTTCTTTCGAGGCCTGCTGTTCAACAGTTTTTCTCGCGATTCCATGTCGCAAAGAAATGCGCTGCTGCTGACCACGCTGTTGTTCGCAGCAGCACACATCATTACCGACGCCTCACTCACGCTCGAACGATTCCCAGGAACATTCCTGCTCGGGCTGATCCTCGGATCTGTTCGAATTCGAACCGGTAGTATTCTGCCAGGAATCGCCTTTCACAGTTTCAACAATGGGATTCTGCTTAGCCTCGACAGAATCGCTCCGGCACTCGAAGACTTTGGGATTTCGCTGAATCCTGAGGGCCAAACACATCTGCCAGCCGCATTACTCATTGCTGCGATCCCCGTTGCAATCGCAGGTTGGATTTTGCTGACTCCTCGCAAAAAAGCCTAGTTCGGACAGCAACAGCCCGGCTGCACCAGTTCGCCAATTTGCTGGGTTCTGATCGCTAAGGCTGCTGGCCTCCACGCCCGCCGCGTGCGCAGTGCGCCCGATCCTCCCATTTTTTCAGCTGTTTCCGGAGGTTTGTCGCGTAGATCTTCGGCCACTCAGACATTATTACGGTGAGGCCGTCCGTTTTCGTCCGAACGGCCCACCAATGAATGTTTCTGTGCATCAAATCAGACTGAGCAAATCACCTCGTCAGGTGATGGCTCTCCACTCTGAAGTCGCACGAGCAGCCGAGCGCAGCGATGCTGATTGAAAGACGCGTGTTTAGAAAGCCTGAAATGCGAATCGCCCCCCAGCTGCAAATCTCTCCTCCGGATCTGGAACGACTGAAATGTGCACAGCAGAACGGCCATCTTGCCGAGCGGCACCAGTTGCGAGTCCGTATTATTCTGATGGCATGCGACGGAACAACAAACGAGCAGATTGCGAAACAGCTCAACTGCTCACGTCGTACGGTCGGTTTCTGGCGGCGACGTGTCTATCAACATGGGGTTGATAGTGTCCTGAAAAACCACTCCAGGCCGGGGCGAAAGCCATCCCGGCGACGGGAGGTTGAAGTGATCGTCATGGATCTGCTCCGACACTCCCGTCCTCCCAGGGGCAACCGCTGGACAATCAGAGCTCTGGCCTCTGCGACAGAGGTCAGCAAGGATACGATCCTGCGTATCCTTCGCGAAAATGGAATCAATCTGAAAAACCGACAGGTTGCCCACACACAACAGCCAGGCACGGCTCAAAGAGAGACCACCATAAATCACGCGAAATCGTCAGTCATCATGTGACAAGCGATTTGCGTCAGGATACGTTCGACTTCTGCTTCACGGTGGGATACTTCGCTCTCAGCTGAATACGGCAGCCTGATTCTCCCCAGACAACCTTCGGCCTCGCGCCCCGGATCAAAGCCAGAACCGCTTTTACAAAAATTCTCGTCACTGAGGGGAAACTGTCACGACATGGAATGGGTTGGCAGGATCACCCATGCAGGATCCGCTGCAGCCGCTGCTTCGTCTCTGCAGAATTCAGTTCCGCCTTGCCAAACCCCGGGACAGCGCCGGAAGAAATCGCTTTTTCCTGCCAGTCGGGATAATTTGATACAAGCATGACCGGGGTGTCGCCGTGGTCGCTGGCAAGAATCCGCTCGATCAGCGCCAGCCCGTCGCTGCCATCAAGATCCAACACTCGGTTCACCAGAATCAACTCATACTTCCCCTGCTCCAGAAGTTGAAATGCCTCGACTTCTGTTGCGGCAGCCTGTGTGCTGGCGCCAAAACTGTTTTGCAGGTAGAACGCGATTCCGGCCTGATCCGGACGGCACTGACCGATACTCAACACTGCCATTTGAATCTTCTTTCATGAGAGACTGCGAACCGCCGGATGCTTTCCTGGCATCAGCACAGAGCGAACGGCTTTGACAGAACCCGTGTCGGTGTAGTTTCGTGTCTACCGGGCACAAAAAAAACTCCGGCAGCTTATGCTGCCGGAGTTCTCAGATTCCACTCAGGCCGAAGAGTGCCGACCCAAACAGAAATACCATCAGGGATTCAGGATGTAGTCCGCGTCCAGAGCCTTGGCAATTCTTGCCGCCGCCTGATTCAGGTGTGCTGTGGTGTAGGCGTCGTGCCGATCCGCAGCAGCAGCCTGAGCCGCTTCGATCTTCTGTCCCAGTGAACGCAGCTGTTCAGCTGCAAGCATGGAGATTGCACGACCGGCAGTCCCCTGTGAACGACCAGGCAGCGTCAGGCTGATCAGTCGATCAAGATGCTCCGCCTGCAGGTTTCGTCGCAGGCTGGATACAAGCGGCTTGCGAGCTGTGTACTGGCCCTCGGCCTGGACACCCAGCTCACTCCAAACCGATGCAGACACAGTTTCCAGCAATTCCGGAAGTGTCAGCATGTCCGCATCAGCAGCAACCCGGAACTCATTGTCATAGACACGTCCCAGCGTTGTCGGGTTCATCAGGCCGGTCAGAGCAGAAACCTGAATTCCCACAATCGTGTCGTGGATTGGCCAGGTGCTGTCCTGACTCATTGACGAAAAGTCATCGAACCATTTGTCCAGCCCCATTGCCGTGGTCAGTTCGGGAGTCAGTCCAAACGAAGCATCCTCAAATGCTGTTTTGACAACGAAATTCACGGCAGCTCGCTGCATTTCAGCCGGAACGACCTCAACCGGCTTGCGTCCGTTGGGATCCCCCTTGCGGTCACGATTGATATGAGCACCGCCGACCCAGTTGGCCATCATGGAAATGGCACGCGTCTGCATACTGAGTGTCAGACCATACCCATAACGAACACGATCCCAGCTGTCCCCGTCCTTGATGAAAGATTCCAGCAGCCGAGCACGGTAGTACGCGACCAGCTTCATGTTCTCTTCCGCGAAGTCCAGAGGATCTTTGGAAAAGTCATAACGGCGAGCCAATGGGTCCGGACCACTGGTGTCTTCGTCTGTTGCAAAGACCAGTTCCGGCTCTGCAACACGCTTCAACACTTCTTTGATGTCGCCGAAGCCATAGCCGTACTCAATCGCCCACATGTCATAAGGACCCACTCCGGTCATGGAGTAGTCCCCCTGCATCTCACCGGACTCAAGTCGATAGTTGACCCCGATGTAATCCATCACAGAACCAGCAAGCTGTTTCTTGCCACTGACTTCCTCGCTGTTGATTTCATCCAGTGTATAAACGCTGGACGCCTTGAAGTTGTGACGCAGTCCAAGCGTGTGACCAACTTCATGGGCGACAAGGTGAGCAATCAGAGGACCAACGAAAGATTCAGGCATCCCATCAAGCATCTGGCCTGGATCTTTCTTTTCTTCCTCTTTCTTTTCTTCGTCTTTCTTCTCGTCGTCCTTCTTCTCGTCGTCAGCAGGTTTGTCACCGCCTTCGTCGAGATTTGCAGCCAGCATGTCAAACGACATCCGAGCAATTGCCATATCCATCGACAGCCCATCTGCAGCAAGGCAAAGGCCGTTCACCTGACTGCTGCGCCGCAGACCGTCGAATTCCTGATCACCAAGAATGTTTGAATTGGCATTAAACATCGGATGACCGGCATATGGCTGAGCACTCGCTGCAGCAATTTCCTGAGCAATTTCGGCCTGGCGTGCAGGACGAGCAAAGCGGACTCGCGGGTCCCACGAAGGATTCTTTGCCAGCCATGCCAGTGTGTCCGGGCCATATCCCTCCATGGCGATTTTCGGCAGCAGTTCGGAGAACTGCTTGCGATAATGCCGAATCCAACCGTCTGTCAGGATGATATCAGCATCGAGGATCTGTCCGGTCAGCGGATGGACACGACTTGGGCCGATCGCGGTGCCGATGTCGTTGTTCAACCAGCGTACGAAGTTGTACTGCACATTCTCCGGATCTTTCTCCATGTGAGCGCCGGACGCAGCATCCTGATAGTACACTTCAATCGCGTTGGTCAGGCCGACGTTTTCGAACGCCTTGTTCCAGGCCAGAATTCCGTCACGAACCCAGCGTCGATATCGAATCGGCGTTGTATGTTCGATGTAGAACACGATCGGCTTCTTGGGAGGACTGACCTTCAGACGTGGATCAGCCTTTTCCAGGAACCAGCGGTTGGCATAGCGAACTTTGGTTTCCCGGTCGTCGTAACGCGACAGATCGGAATAAGACGTGGTGAAGAATCCGACTCGACTGTCAGCAACTCTCGGCTTGTACCCCGTTTTGTCGGGAATGTTGCTGATGGAATAGTGCAGGATCTTCAATCCACCATTCGCTGTTGATGGGACTTCGAAGGAAATCTCGACGTTGTCCTTGAACGCCTTCGCTGTGCGAATGGAAAAAATTCCGCGGCCAGTCATCGAAGCGTTGAATGTAGCCGGTCCCAGACCATAGCGGGGATCCGGATTCAATAACATCGCGTCCAGATCGATCACCGGACCACCTCCGGCACCCATCGTGACAATCGGCACCTCCATCAGAACACGGTCTGTGAACAGCCGTTTCACTGAGTCGCTGGCCTCGCGTTCACCGTTAGCGCGAGTATCAATTTCCGGTGCCATCAACGCCAGTCGCTTGTTGTAGCGTCGCCAGTACACGTAGTACTCGGCTGCGTGCAGTCCGGCGTAGGTCTCGCCGCTGGCCACTGTCGTGGCAATAAAATACTTCTTGCTGGCAAAGTCGCGGGGCAACTCGGCCAGAACCTGCGAGTCTTTTTTTCGCACGTACAACGTGTACATCGAGCTCTGTCCGGGCTCAGTAACGACCTTCTCGAATCCCTCGCTGACCTTCGAAAACGGGGGAAACTCCGGGGTCGGCGGGGTCGCCGTTTGTGCCCCTGCCGTCGCAGCAGACACAACGATCCCGGCCACAACCGCTGTACGCATCAAGCGAAACCATGGTGTTGGCATCAGCAGCCTTCCTCTTTAGAAACGTATTTGAAAATCACTGACAATTTTGTGGGTAAGTGGTCGAGTTGAACCGCATTCGAGCGCGCCAAACAACGCGTGAGTGTGCTCTTTCAGCCCGATCCGATGCATTTTTTTAACGTTGCAGTGGACTGACGTCCTCCGCGCATGCCCTCACGAGGTCTCACCAAGTGTGCCCGGTATCCCCGTGCTGAAGAAATGGGGCAGCCGTTTTCTGCCCTGACCGCGCACGCAGCCCCGGCAATGCAGATCCCTGAGTCTACCCGCGCTCCCTGAATTAACAAACGCGGTGATGCCACTTCGTCTCAGGTTATGGATGATTTCTGCCTGCACGCTTCCCGGATCACGTGAAGCGGATACGCTCTACAGTCGGCAAAGTCTCCCCGGGCCGCAGAGTTTTCACTGCTGGAAGGAATTCGCCCAGCAGTTTCCAGCGTCGCCCAGCCCCGCACCATTGAACGCCCGGTCCAGCGGGACTATTCCACGGCAAGAGTGTCCATTTCCTGACCGTTGAGCGGATTCAGTCGTGTGACCTGATCGAGGACCCACTGGTCCTGTTCCAGAATCCAGCGGGTTTTCCAGCGTGTCACGACATGTCTGCCACCGAATCCCATCATCGCTGAACCCGCCTGAGCCCTTCCTGAAACCGGTCCGTTCGCCCGAAATTCCACGATTGCAACTTGGTCACCGGGCTCAATTGTCGCTGAAAAATCGCGAATCCGCAGCGCTGGTGAAATTTCCACCAGGTCCAGAGCCGCGGCCGCCGTCTCGCGTAATTCATTCCGGTCCGCTGCAAGATATTGGCTGATCCGATCAAAATCGGCATCAACAAAACCTTCCCGCAACTCCTGTAAGCGAGCCTCCAATTGCTCCGTGGGACCGATTACAACCGCGTCAATCCCCGCAATCGCTGCTGCCAGCACAATCGCTACTAACGCGGATTTCCATGAATGACGCACCCTCAGGACCAGCAGAATGACCGCCACACCCAGCAGCAACAGGATCGTCGGAAATGTGGCTTCTGTGATTCCAGTCATCACTTTCGTTCCTCTGTCGCCTCAGTTGACTGGCACGATGAACCCCTGAATGGTCCTTCGTAGCCGGAACCAAACATCCCCTCGCTCCGGATCACCCCAGCCTGAAGGCGTGCAAGTACCTCAAACTCTCGCCTTGCAAACAGCTCCCGCAAGTCGCTGTCCGACGCTGCCTTCAGTAGAATACCACTCGCAACTTCTCCTGTCCACAGCTGCGATACCGCCATCGCAGGTCCAATTGCTGCGGCGGCTGAATTCGTCACCATTCCCACTGCGGTCTCAATTTTCAGCCATGCGTATCTGCGGAGGACTTCAGCCAGTTCAAGCAGCAAATTCAGGTCGGGCGTTGACGCTCTGCTGTCAGTCCCAATTACAACTCGGATTCCCTGGGAAAGCATCTGCTGCAGTGGATATTCCGTGTGCCGAAACCACGCGTGAGTCCGCGGACAATAGACAACCGACATCTGCGGATTCTGCTGCAGGTAATCGAGCTCCCGCGACGAAAGATAATTCCCATGAATCACCAGGCTGCGGGGCGCCGCCGCAATCACCTCCAGCAGCGAACACAGCTCGCGACCGCCTGGAAAAGTTTGACCGCTGAACAGGCCCATTCTTTGCAGCATTTCCGCCAGTTCGCCCGTCCCCTGCTCCAGCAACTGTAATTCAGCACGAGTCTCTGCAAGGTGCATTGCCACAGGTAACTGCTCCCGCACACACAGATCCGCGAGCTGCTGCAGCAGCTGAGGGTGAACCGTGTACGGGGCATGAGGACTGACTGCTGCGTGGAGATCATCTCGCTGCATCCCGCGGATCTGCCTGACACGCTGCTCAACCATTCGAAACTGCTGTTCCATTCGCTCGGACGTCAGACCAATCGCCTCCTGAAACAGGACCTTGGTCAGTGTGTCCGATTGCGGATACGCTGCCGGATCCGTGTCAGTCAGAATTTCACCGACACACTGCAATCCATTGCGCTCGCATTCTGCAAGCCCTGCGAGGATCTCTGCTGAGGCAACACGGTCCTCACTTCCGCGATGCTTCAGGACACTGCCAATCCAGCCTGAGAAGGAATCCCGTGGGTGCAGGGGGGTGCGAAGCCCCGAGAACTCCAAATGGGTGTGACAATTCACCAGCTGCGGCATCAGAATCAGGGGAGCCACGGCGGATCGTTCACCTGCTGGTACGGGACGGCAATCCACAATCTGCTGATCAGCTTCGGTAAGCCGAACATACTCCTGCGGCGGACCGGAAGCGGTCATCAACCAGCGAACATCCAGCGTTCTTTCCCGGCCCTGTTCGGACTCCCAGCGTCTCAGCGCTGCCCGACAGCTGTCAATCTCGCTGCTGCCTCGGTCCGCATGCATGATCAGGCCGCCCGCTTTTGCGAAGACTCAGAACCACAAACAGCAGGAGTGTCTTCCCCTCTGCGATGACGAAGTCGGCGAACCACTTCGATCGTCGATCGCAGCGTTGCAATCGATGGCAGCAACAACAACGAACGACGCCGACGAATCAATTCCACAATGGCAAGATTCCAGATTCCACGGCCAATCAGATAGGCAATCGCGGCCCCTTCCACCGACCACCACAGACACCCCAGATACATCAGTGTCAACTGCACCGGAGTATGCACCAGTAACAATTGGCCGTAGTTTCGTTCAAGATCCATGGTCTGCATCACGGGAATGGTGGGCCCCGTCATGCAGTCCAGCAGGACTGCCGCCAAAAGCCACGGCAACAGACCGGTTACGCCGGCATAGTCGGGGCCACACAGCAACAGCAGTACCGGCCAGAAGGTCCAGATCGCCGCACCCAGCACCAACCCGGTCAGCCCAGTCATTGTGGCGGCTTCTCGTGCCAGGTGATTGGCAGCGTCAGTGTCCTGGTCACGCCATAAACGGGCGAACTGCGGCACCAGACTGACGTTAAGAATTCCCAGCGGAAGTGACGCAGCACCAGCGACCATCATGCCGTACGAAAAGACTGCTGCATCAGCAAAATCTCCCCCGGCTGCCACGACCAGCGGCATACATCGCTGACACAGAATTCCGCCAACCGCGACCAGCAGAAATGGAATCCCGGCCATAAACAGCAACGAAACGGCTGGCCGATCAAAACTGCCGGCGACATCCCGCAATAGTCCGGAGAATGCGGGGCGCAACCGCCGCGATCGAGTTGTCGCTGCCCAGACCAGCAGCATCAATCCTGTATTCAGCGCGGCCATTTGCTCCGCTCGGACCGATCCCCCGGCCGCCGCAGAAATTGCCAAACCAGCGATGGATCCCAGTGGAATCAGAATCTGCTCGGGAACCAGCGCCGAAAAAGAACCCACCAGCGGAAGGGCCACCCACTGACGCAGCCATGTCAGCGCCAGCGGTGGAAACATCAACCCCGACAACCAGACTGTCCGTTGCCACTCCGGCAGACCCAGCCGTCCCAAAACAAGCCCACAGCCGATCACCAGGGGCAGCAGGACACAGATGGTGCTGAGCAAACACTGGTGAGCCGTGATGACCTCCCGTCGCTGTGCGGCCGGATCCGATTTGACAGAGAGAGTTCGGACGAGGACCCGGTCAGTTCCCAGTGGTGCGACTGCAGCGAGCAGCATGGCCAGACCAAGCGCAGAAGAATACTCACCAAACTGCTGGTCACCGAGGACAGCCGCAATTGCAGTCGTCGATCCATACAGCAGCAGAATTCCCAGAGCCCGCATCACCATGGTGCGCAGGGCATCACCACTGACGGCACCAGGGGTTCGCGGCTCTGTCGGGCTGGCGTCATTCGCAGAATTTCCCGACGAAGCGGGCTGATCCTGCCGGGGAATCTCCCCGCAGCAACTCATGCCGCACGCCTTCCCGTTTCCCGGTCGGGCGCAGGATTCATGGGAATCACTGCCGGGGATGGCAACCACGATTTCAGCAGGCCGTTTCGTCGGCAATACTCATCGAGTTCCTCGCGACTCATGGAGTTGTCCGGGCTGCTGATGTAAGCGTCTTCAACATTCTGACTGACGATGTCGTCATACTCGTAGCTGATCTCTTCATACACACTGCGGAACGCCGGAAGCACAGCAAACATTTCTTCCAGTTCGATCGTGCGGCGGGTTTCTTCATTGCTCATCAACTCTTCGTACAGCTTCTCCCCAGGTTTGGCGCCGATTTCCGTCGTGGTGATCTGCCGAGGCTCATATCCAAAATGTGAGCTCAGCTCGTCAATCATTACGTCAGCCAGATCGGCGATTCGAATGACAGGCATCTTCGTCACGAAGACCTCGCCACCGCGCGCTTTTTCAGCCGCCGAAAGAACCAGTCGACAACTCTCTTCCAGCGTCATGATGAAGCGTGTCATGCGATTGTCGGTGAGTGTTACGGGCCCGCCCTGCTGAATTTGACGCGCGAAAATCGGGATCACAGACCCCCGCGATCCCAGCACATTTCCAAACCGTGTGGAACTGAAAATGGTACGGCCCTGCAGTCGCAGACTATTCGCCGCTGTAATCAGCCGTTCGCCCATTAACTTGGATGTACCCATGACATTGGTCGGGTTCACGGCTTTGTCGGAGCTGGTGAAAATGACGCGTTCCACATCGTTGTTCAATGCGGCCTCAATGATGTTCCGCACGCCCAGCACATTGGTCTGTACTGCATCAAACGGGGCTCGCTCGCACAGAATCACATGCTTCAGGGCAGCCGTGTGCAGCACGATATCCACGCCCGCGAAGATTCGATTCAGCATTTCGCCATCTCGAATGTCGCCAATCTGACACAGACTCCTGGTTTTGCTGGAAGGATTCTGTCGCTGATGCTGCAGCAGCTCCTGTTCAATGAAAAACACTTCCGATTCGTTGGTGTCAATCACGCGAATTTCACAAAGATCATGCTCCAGTAACTGTCTCACGAGTTCGCGTCCAACGGTTCCGCAGCCGCCAGTGACCAGTACTGTCTTGCCGGAGAAAAAGCTCATAATGCACCCTGCAAAAAATCGATGTGTAACTCAGGGAAAACGGCTGTGAATGACTTACGCGGCACGCTGTCTGTACAACTGCGGGTCAATAACACCGGCCATCGCATCGCAGTCCAGCGTGCCACCCAGATGGCGATCGATCTGACGTACAATTCGCCCGGGATCTTCCATCAGTTCGTTGTAGCTGACATTCACAGAGTCCAGATGACTCTGCTGTGGAAGCCATGCATAAAAGCTTTGCAGTTCGGCCTGAATCATCGCCCGCATACGATCGTCGGCGATGTCAGTGGAGACCCCGTTGCGGTCCAGCATCGCTCGCTGTGATCGCAGAATCTCACCGACGTCCCGCCGCATCAGAATCACACGATACCGGCGGTCTTCCGGCAAATGTCGCAGCAGTCGGAACACCATTTTCACACTGGAACCGGCAGCGGTTTCCACCCAGGAAGAATCCGTATCAGTCTGCTTGACCGCCTCCAGTTCATAATAGCCGTTGGGGTTGTCTGCATCTGCCTGGCGTTGCCGGTCTGTCAGCGCCGGAATGCCGCCGGCTTCCAGCATCCGCATCATCAGCGACGTTCCCGAACGCGGCAGCCCGGAAACAACTGTTACCCAGTCACGCTCGTTGACATCTGCAGCGTCATCGGCTGCGGCTGCCGGCAGCGCTTCGCGGGCTGTTTGAAGTAACTGCAGCAGCTGTGATTCGGTCAACGCACCCGTTCGCTGCGTCACAATGCTGCCGCCGGCCCAGGCACAAAATGTTGGTACACCGCTGATCTGAAACTCTGCCGCAACATCTGGTTGACGATCAATATTGACGGAATAAATATCAGCCCAGTCAGCGACCTTCACCGCCAGTTTTTCCAGAACGGGCTTCATCATGCGGCACGGTGGACACCATGTCGCCCAGAAATCAACCAGCACCGGTCGATTGCTCTCCAGTACACGTTCCCGGAATTGTCCGCTCTGCAGTTCCATCCTGTTTGCTCTCCCCCTTTGCACATTCCGTTTTCAGCCGACCTGCCCAAACTCATCCCGGCAATTTCGTCGCCACCGGACGGAATCGTTCAGGCCGCCGGTTTCCAGGTTTCCAGTACCTCCAGCTCGCCGTGCTCACCGCTCCAGCGAGTCTTCGGGAACAGTGTGTCCTGCTGGTTGATGATGCGAGCTCGAATCTCGGGCTGCAGCAACACGCGAAACAGGTGTCGCACCTCATCTGCAAATGCAGATTCTGACTCAAAACCAAACCGATCAGCCAGCTTCTCGTGGATCACCTCGTACGGATGCTCTTCTGATTCCACGCGCGGGTTCTCAATCCGCTGCACTTCCACTTCCAGATCAAATTCCCTCGCGATGGTTGCCACCATCTGTGCGATTTCACGGACGCTGAAAACATCCGTCACCTGGTTAACCACGTCATACTGACCGGGTTCCGGAGGTGCAGCGATCAACCGAGTAATGCACTGCATCGCGTCCCGCAGAGTGATGTAGCCGCGTTTTTGAGATCCGCTGCCGTAGATTGTCAGCGGCATTCCAATCACCGCCTGAGCCACAAA
>JAFMMM010000311.1 GCA_017859815.1 Planctomycetota bacterium
GACTGATTGATTCGGCGACTGACCGCCCCGACCATCTGATCCATGATCTGCGGAGTGACTTCTTTCTCGCCTCCACGGACCTGAAAGACCATGTTCGTCCCGCCGGCAAGGTCAATCCCCAGCCGAAACTTCTCGATCAGCGGCACCCCACCAAGCAGTGCGCTCGCAAATGGCAGCACACCCAGGGAAACAGCGAAGATGACGACACCGATTCGCGTGGACCACTCCGGAGATTCGATCGCTTTTGAAATGTAGGATCCGGCGACAAACGGCAGGATCAGCAGCGCGGCGAGTGTCAGTAATACTCCCAGAGCCCCGGTTGCGGAGGACGACGCAGGGACAGATTCCGAATCTGATGCAAGCTCTCCCTCTGTTTCGGCCGCAGAGTCCTGTGTTTCCGCCGCAGCGTCCTCTGATTCGGTTGCCGGAGCTTCCGGCTCCTCGGCTGCAGCAGCTGGTGTTTCAGGGATGGATAGCTCCCCCTCGGACACGGCGTTGTCGCTGGCCGCCGCCTGAGTCGCAGCAGCGTCAGTCTCTGCAACTGGTGCCTGATCAGCAACTGGTGCCTGGAGCAGGAGAATCAAAAGCCCTTGGAGCAGCAAATACATCAGTGGTTTCCTGAGGGATGTGGCACGCCCCGGAGGGACACGCAACAGGCCAAAAGAATAGAAGTGGGACAGAAAACGATGCGTATATGTATCGAAATCGCCGGACTCAAGACAATTCCAGGTCGAACCATGGTCCATAATCCTGGAAATTTCCGCCATTTAACGCGTCTGAAGCAGGCTGTGCGGGCTTTCGACACGCAATCGGAGCCCCCGATCAGTTCTTTGCTGCGTTGTTGTGGTTCGCCAAACGCATGCGTTCGGGGGAGCGGAGCAGCGGTTTTGCTTCGTTCAGGATTCGGATTTTTCTTCCAGCAGGCCGTGAATGGAACTACGCAGAAACTTGATCTTAGTCTGATCATCGACTTTCAGAGTCACGAAACGCCCATCGCCGGACAGATCCGCGACTGACCCAACCATTCCACCATTCGTGACCACGCGATCGTGCTTCTTGAGTGCGTTGAGAGTTTCTTTTCGACGCTGTTGTTCCTTTTGCTGGGGACGCAGCAAAATGAAGTAGAACATCACACCAATGATCATCAGCGGCAGGAACTGGACAAACCCTGGCGCCGCTTCCTGTCCACCAGCTGTTGGGGCTGCGTCCGCAGACGGGACGGGTTCCTGAGCATGGAGCGTGGAACAATCCAGAGGCAGGCAGAGGGCAATTCCACAGAGGAATGAGGCGATTTGATTGCGCGTCACTTTTGAAAACTCCAGGCACGATAAACAACGCGGATGACGAAATTATGCACCCGCGAATACAACGAAATACTCAGGGCATGGCCGGACTGTGTGACCGGTCCACCTGCCATTGTGAACAGGAACGGCAGGCTTGCCACGCAGTTTAGACGGATCTTTCCGCAAATCATACGACCGGGAATGCTGAGGCACGGGGGAATCCGTCGTGGTTTTCGGTGTGACTGTGGAAAAACATCACTGTCCGCAGCGTTCATTGCGGCGAGTTCTGCCTCGCCCCCTCCATCTCCACGGTATACTGATCGCTGTTCGCTCAAGTCTTCAGGCGGGGAATTCCCCGGATAGTTTGTCAACTTTGCGCTCAATGAATGAGATTCAGGAGGTTGATGTGGGGCCAGCCCAGCGGGCCAGCAATTCCAAACGATAGTCCGCAAGTCGGGAGTCGAGGATCGCTGCCCGGAGATCTCGAACGAGTTGCTCGTAATAAGTGATGTTGTGCAGTGACAGCAGGATTGGTCCGAGCATTTCTCCGGCAACAAACAGATGTCGCAGATAGCTGCGAGTGTAATTGGTGCAGGCCGGGCAACTGCATTCCGGGTCGAGGGAACTCTGATCATGCCGATAGCGAGCGTTGCGGATCCGCACTGGACCATTGCTGGTGAATGCCATCGCGTTTCGACCATTTCGTGTGGGCATCACACAGTCAAACATGTCGATTCCGCGACAAACGGCTTCCAGGATATCCTCGGGGCGACCAACGCCCATCAAGTAGCGCGGTCGTTTAACGGGCAGGACCGGGACTGTGGCATCGAGTGTGGAATACATCGCGGCCGGGGGTTCTCCCACGCTTAATCCTCCAACTGCATAGCCGGGGAAATCCAGCTTGAGCAGATCCTCAGCCGATTTCTGACGCAGGTCCGGATGCACACCGCCCTGAACAATTCCGAAGAGAGCCTGGTCATCGCGTTTTTGCGCATCGCGGCAGCGGGCTGCCCACAGGGTGGTTCGGTTCACCGCAGCAAGGATCTGCTCCCGCGATTCACCGGCAGGCGGGCATTCGTCGAGACACATGATGCAGTCTGCACCGAGAGATTCCTGAATCTCCACGGCCCGTTCCGGACTCAGCTGGAGTTCTGTTCCATCGATATGGGAACGGAAAACGATCTGTTGATCATCAACGCTTCTTCGGGCGGCAAGGCTGAACACCTGAAATCCACCGCTGTCGGTCAGAATCGGTCCGTCCCAGTTCATGAAACGATGCAGCCCGCCGTGTTCTTCGACAATTTTCTCACCCGGGCGGAGGGCCAGGTGGTAGGTGTTGGCCAGCAGCATCTGAGCGCCGGCTGCCCGTAATTGTTCCGGCAGCAACCCTTTCACCGTAGCGAGTGTTCCCACGGGCATGAAACCTGGAGTTTCGAGAGGACCGTGGGGTGTTTGCCACAGTCCTGCTCTGCCGCTGGTCGTGGAATCTGTCGCAAGGCAGTCGAAAGCAAAACCGGTCATAAGAGAATGGGTCCGGGCAGGGTGGATTCAGTCGGAGTCAGAAAAGCTGCGCTGCGGCAGGTGTGTTGCCAGTAAGGAACTCGCTGGGAGCGAACGGGAAGTGCCGGGCGAACCGCATTATCGGGTCAGGACGGTGAGCGTCCAGTCCGAATCATCTTCGCATGTTACCTGAATGAGACTTGCTGAATTCCCCGCGCGGAAAATGCCAAAGGCCGTTCCGTAGATGACGTGATGAGTTGCCTTGTCGTTGCTGAGCGACCGCAGGCTGCCGGGACTCAGTCGACAGATCTCGTCGGCCTCCGCACGACTCCAGTGCGGCAGGACCTCATGCACCGACTGTCCCAGCAGACTGTTCAGCAACTGTGTTGAGTCCCGGGCATCGCGGATTGCCAGCGGGATGCTGCCATGCAGGCCTCCGGTAAACTGCAGAAGTCGAACTGCCGCTGCTCGACTGCCTCCTCGTCGCTGCAGCGCCGACAGGAAGTGGGGGTTCGCACTGATCGGTGATGATTCCGGAGACTGCTGAAAGCTGCGAATACGGGGGGCAAAACTGGACGCGGGACCTGCAAGACGATGTTCAACAGCATGAGCTGTCAGTTCATTCAACCAGCCCGGCACGGTCAGCGGGCCGTTGGGAAGTGACTGTCTTTCGACAAGGCGGGAAAAGATCGCAGCGTGTGTCATTTCGTGAGCGAGAAGACCGGCCAGTTCGCGCTGTCCCGGAAGTTCCCGATCCAGATAGATAATGTCCCCGCCGATCTCACCGGGGGAACTCAGAAAGTCAGATTGACGGACGCATCCATGCAGTGGGGGCTGATTCAGATCAGCTTCTCCGCAGGGCTGCAGATCAGTGAGCAAAAACGTCAGGGCCCCGTTTTGATCAATGTCGTTAATGGGGCCGCAGATCAATTCCACCTGCTGCCTGAACCCTCCCTCCAGTAATGTTGTGATTTGCGCCGCCGCCTGTTGCAAACGCTCGTCGCAATCCAGCGTTTCATCGCGGTAAATGGCCACACCATTCCGGCAACCCATCAACTGACCGCAGGTGGCGACAGAGCAGAAAGTTTGTCCCACAAGACGTGGAACCTCGAATACGCGCCGCTCCGATGCCACTGCTGGGGCCTTTGCGGAAAATTTCCACGCAGGCTCGAGTCCGGCAGGCTGCTGCGGAGCGATCTGCTCAAGTGAGCGGCAGGGTGGAAGCGACTGTGATCCGAAAATCGTGGAAAACGACGTTGCCGCGTTGTTGATGTGGCCGCTGCCATCGAATTGAGCCAATGGCTGTGCTGTAGCGACACATGGTGTCATTGGGACCGGCAGTGGGCGGGAGGCTGCTACTGAAGCGAAGCGACTTGTGCGATTGTGCTGTTGATCGACGGCCGTCGACAATGAAAAACGGTGTGGAACGCCGCTGAGATCAAGAGACTGCAGCACGACGATCGCATTGGGCGCGATCGGGATTTCCATCGTTCTTTGGTCGCGAGCTGGAAACAGAATGTCACCGGCAGCCGGGATTTCCGTGCAGTCGTTTCCCGCCCGAGCCATCCCGGACTGTGCGGTCGGCTGCGACTGTGCAATCCGATCGCTGGCCAGCATCGTCAGCAGCACGCAAAACAGGCCTGCCGCAATCGGATTAAGAAAATCCCGCACGGGAAGACCCTTCCGGTATCCCGAAGAATGTCGTCCTGTGACCGGCTGCGAAATAAACCGGGAATCCCCCTCGGGACGACGCATAACCGGGTTATCGACGGCAAAACCGGAATAATTGATGGAATTTCTGCCGGAGAAGGCCGCTCTTTTGCGTTAGTCAGGCAATGGCTTCCGGGACTTGCCGACCGAAACTGCACCGTTCAGACTGGGGACAGAGGCGTTTGTTTGTGGCAGCCTGTCACGAAAAATTGAAGCGTCTCCAGACTCCATGGCGGTTTTCGTTGCAAAGTCTCGGGGGAATTTGGAGGATTTGCAGGGGTTGCGAAGGTTCGGTTTCGACTGTTGATCAGGTTTGTCCGAATCGGGGGATTTGAGCGATTAACTGCCTGAATCCGGCGTCGGACCAGGGATTCGTTGACAGCAACCGCTCGTCGGGTTTTTTCATACGAATTCCCTTCAGCATCAACCGAACGAGACTGTAGACTCTGTTTTGAGCAGAACGAGCGGATTTCGTTCGTGAAAAGAGGGTGGTCTGCATAGGCAGTACCTAAAGGGGAAACTCATGCGTCGATTGGCTGGATCTCTGTGTTCGTTTGGTTTGGGATTCTCAGCATGCTGTGGGCTGGCTGCGGAAGACCTAAAACCTGCAAAAGATGTTGTGGCAGTCCACTCTGCTGCTGAAGGGCAGCAATTTGCGATCGGCTTGCGATCCACCCTTCCCGCGGTAAGCGTTGAGCGTCACGTAATTCTGGTTGATACATCTGCCAGCCAGACGGGCATTTATCGAGACCGTTCTCTCGCTGCAGTCCGACAACTTCTGGATCGACTGCCCGTGGGCAATCAGGTTCGTCTGCTGAGTGCCGACACGGAAGTCACTTCGTTGACTGACGGCTTCGTTCCTGTTGGCTCGACAGAACTCAAGGCTGCATTTGAGCGGCTTGCACAAATCACTCCACTTGGGGCAACTGACCTCGCGGCCGCAATTCGTAGTGCCGCCGCCAACGCTTCTGTTGCTCCAACGTCGATTGCTTATATCGGTGACGGTATGAGTGCCGCAGACATGCTGTCTGCTGACGATCTGCAGCAACTGATCAGTCATCTGCATCTCAACCGCACTGCCGTTCATGCGCTGCTGATTGGTCCGAGGATGGACGCACACCTCTCCGGTATTCTGGCGAACCAGTCGGGAGGCTCTTTGGACTATCTCACGGAAGAGTCGGAAACTGTCGTTGCTGCTGCCGCTGTGGGGATTTGTGAATCACCAATGCTCATCAGCAATCTTCACGCCACTGGCGGCGACATTCAACTGCATGTTCCGCAAGTCGTTGCCCTGAGAGCGGATCGACACACATTGATTTTTGGTGATGGAACGCTTTCCGCAAGCGTCACTGTGACAGGAAAGACAACGAATGGCAGTGAGGTCAGCTGGGATGTTTCCAGTCAGGCACTGACGGCGGGTGGCGCCGGCGTGGCTGCTCTTGCAGAAAAAGCCTCGCAGACAAACGGGTTGAATGCCCCCTATGTTGGTCTTGGTGGTCTGGACAAAGCGGAAGCGGACCTTGCCGCCTTGATCGGGCAGTCCATTAATGCCGCACAGCAGTTGCGGGATGCGGGACATATCGATCAGGCCCTGCGGGTTGTACGGCAGGCCCAGCGACTGGATGCTGGAAACATTCAGTTGACTTCGATGGCTGCGGCTCTTGTGGATGAGGATGAGCGGCCGATCGACCGCCCTGGCGCTCCCGATGTCTCTGAAGGGAATGCGCTCAGCCGGACAGAGGTCAGAAATGCAATTATTACCCAGCAAATGGTACAGTCTGTGAACGCCGCACTCGAAGAGGCTGATCGTGTGGCATCAACTCAGCCAGAGTACTCTCTCACGCTGCTCAAAGACGTGTTGGAAGCGGTCCGGACGACAGCTGAGATTGCTCCCGAAAAACGACAGGAACTGGAGCGTCGAATCGTGGCTGCGTACAGCGACGTCGATTCGGCTCGACAGACCAGCGAAATTCGCCAGCGACAGATTGCAGAAGCACGTGCCAAC
>JAFMMM010000312.1 GCA_017859815.1 Planctomycetota bacterium
TCCGTTGCGGATAGAAACTACCGGAGTGGTACGCTGTCCTTTCCGCAAAAAGATATTGCCGCCATCGCACCTGCTGCCCGGCAGCAATGATCGTCCGGGCAACGACGGATCTGGCGGCATCCCACACGCCTCTCTAACCGTTGGCAGAAGATCAACGGTGCTGACAAGTTCATCGCGCACTTCGCCGGCAACCGTCTTACCGGGCCAGCGAATCAGCATTGGGATTTTCAGTCCACCCTCATAGCAGGTGGCCTTTCCTCGCGAGAACTGAGCCCCGTGATCGCCGATGAAAATCACCAGCGTCTGATTCGCTTTTCCCGCGGCCTGTAGCTCATCGAGTACCATGCCAATTCCCGAATCCAGCCGCATCAAGCAGTTGTAATAATCGGCTGTTCCTTGTCTGAGTCGCGGTGTGTCTACCCCAATGAATGGCAGCGTTCCGGAAACATCCTGCCCCCGCAAAGGATTCTGCGGCAGCCCGAATTGCTGCCGCAGAAGCGGGAAATGCGCGTCGGAGAAATTCAAAGCCAGAAAGAAAGGCTGCTCCGACTCCTGAAAAAAATCTCCGGCAACCTCCGCAACGCGCCGAACATTCCGGGCGTTGAAACTATTGGACTTCGCTTCATTCCAGCGAAAGTCGAACGGGAATGCCGATTCCGGATTCACGTGCAGTTTCCCGATCAGCCCGGTGCGGTACCCTGCCTGCCTCAGCACCGCAGGGATGTTCTGCCACGCCTGATACATGGCATACCGATGCGTCGCGAGCCCAATTTGACCATTCTGAAACGGATACAGGCCCGTCAAAAACGCAGCTCGTGAGGCCGAGCAAACCGGATTGGGCACGTACGCGTTGCTGAATTGAGATCCTTCGGCGGCCAACTGATCAAGCCGAGGCGTCCGCACGTCGGGAGTCCCGTAACATCCCAGTTCTGCCCCGTTATCCTCGGACACAAGGAGAAGAATGTTGGGCTGGTTCAGCGTTCCAGCGCTGCCCACCGAAGCCCCTACACTCACACAGGCCATCAACGCGGTCAACACCGCCGCAACTGGAAATCGCGAATCAGCCATGGCTCGACACACGGGCACAACTTTCAGGAATCCTGCTCCGATTCTTCGAACGAGATTCATTCCAGCACCCGAGCCACCACACCGATATGCTGACCACGTGCGACCGGAGCCACCCACGCCTGAGCCAGCAGGACGCCATCCAGCGCTGCCTGGCACGGATAAGGTTCCGCATCCGGGTAATCAAAATCATGCAATAACCCGAAGGTCTGCCCCTGCCGCACTTCCGTCCCACATTCCACCAGCGGTTCGTAATGCCCGGCAAAAGGGGCCACTGTGAAACAATCCCGACTGACCATTTCCAGTTTCCGCTGCGTGCCCGCTTTGTGATAAGCGATGGGTTCGATTGTACCGTGCATCAGGTTGTTGTTGATCAAAGCGGCACGAACCCCCTGCTTCCCGTAGCGAACCCCTTCCGGATTCACCGCACGTCCCCAGCCCAGTTCGGTCCCCACCGTGATTTTCCCCAAACGCTCCGCCTCACTGGGCAGCAACCCTGGCGTCTGATTTTGGTAAACCATCAATGAAGGTGTGCCGTACCACCGAGCGGTCTGTTCAATCTTTTCCGCCAGCTGCGGATCCTCCACATGATGAAAATTGGAACAGATGGAAAACCGAGCCACATCGCCACCGGAATGCAAATCCAGCACGATATGCACGCGGGGCCAGATGTACTCACGTACGAATGCCGCAATCCGGTGAGTAATCCCGGACAACGCGGGATTCACGCCCGCCCCTTCCACAAAAGCACGGTTCAGATTCACGCCGTCTTCCTGCTGACTTTCACGAGTTCCCGAAAGAAACGCCGCAGGATTCAGAACCGGAATCAGGATCACTCGCCCACGAACATCGCTGATGGAAATCTCCCTCAGCAGGTGCTTGAGCACCACCGGCCCTTCATACTCGTTGCCATGGTTGGAACCGAACGCAACCAGTCCTTCCCCATCACGAGCCTCGGAACCGACAAACACCGTCAGGGGAATCAGGTGATCGCCCCAGATGCTGTCATGCTCCAGCGCCAGCCAGTAATCCCGCCGGCCGGGAGAATCCAGATCAAGACCTTCCGGTCGAACAGTTTTTCGCGTCATGGTCTGCTCACTCACAGGGAATCATCTCAAACCGAAGCTCAACAAACTGCGCCGCCGCGAGGCACAGTGGATCTCCTCATGATTGTCGTTCACATCGTTCCAAAACAGCAAGCATGCCGCGGCACATTTCCGGGCCGGATTCTGGGGTAAACGGAAACTGACCGCAGTACTTTGGTGACTGCAGTCCGGCATAACTTCCCGCCAACAGATCATGTTCGTCAGGCAGGTAACCGATTCGCCCGTTCGCATAACAGGCAATCATCAGGGGACGCTGGCCGAAGCGTTCGCGAATCTGCAACGCAAACGGCGAAAAGAACTCCGCCGAATTACTCACCACAAACAGTCGCCCCACTCGAACAGCCTGGACTTCCGTCTCCAGAATCTCGTCACGTGTCTGCAGATCCGGGAGAATTTCCTCAGTCCATTCGAGATGAAAACGGCACATCGCAGCCACGGCCTTCCACTCGTCACCGCCGTGCCGCGTGACCATATCGTCCGGCCGATTTGTCATGGATCGACCAAAGCCTTCACGCCAGCCGCTCAGATCATGCTCCCGCAACCGCCGCTCCGCTTCCTGACGAAACGGCATGACTTCCTGCTCCAGCCAGCGGCGTGTGGGCAGCTGAATTGTCTGGCTGGCCGAACAAACAGCCGCTTCCTCATCCACTTCTGCCGCGGCGAGGATCTGCAACGTGGCGTTGGCAAGAATCTCCGCCGGTTGGTGACATGCAGACAAAGTCTGAAAGTGGCGATGAAAGTTGGTGTCTCCGCACGCACCCTGTAGGTACAAGGCCACAGCATCGGGGTAATGCTGCTCCAGCCTGTCACAGATTTCACCGGGAATATCGCGAGTCAGAGTGGTAGGCATCAGTTCGGTCATCACAGTAGGATGAGCGGCGAAATTGCACAGCACGCCAATGACAGTGCCGTCAGTGGATTCCACAGCAACGGCCGTGATATCATCGTCCACAACACCATGTTCGCGAGTCCGATTGAATGTCAGTCCACCGCAGCGTTCGGTGCCAATGCGAATCACGGCTGGTTGCAACTGATCACAGGCCTGTTCAATCGCCAGGACGGCTTGTTCAGCCGCCCACCGCTCGTACGCCGGATCACACTCCCCGACTCCCCGCAAGCCGCCCGCCGCAGGCGTATTGTGAGAATGAGAACATGTCAGCAGCACACTGTCGGCACGCAGTCCACGACGTTTCCCCACTTCACCGCGAACCTGGTTCGTGAAACGGGTATCAATCAGCATCAGGTCCAGCGTCACAATCGCGACGGTCGCGTCTGCATTGCGAAACACAGCCGCAGTCACATTCGGTGCATCGCGAATGTGAGTCCATCTGCGTTCGATGTAATAGCCCCATCCGGTCAACTCCACACCGGGAGGTGGCGTAATCTCGCGCCGTGCGAAACCGGCATGCAACATTATTCAGCTCCTTTGCCGAAGGTTTTCCGCGTGCAGTATACTGCAGGCTCGTTCACGGTCACTACTCAGTGCCGCAGGTTGCTTCCGTTGTTTGTGATACAGGGCACATGAATGAAGATTCAGTCTCTGGAGACGTTTTGTGTACAGATTCCGCTCAAACCTGAACGGCGAATGATTTCTGCACTCGGACGCCATGATTCGTCGACATTCCTGCTGGTCAGACTCACAACCGATGAAGGATTCTTCGGCGTGGGCGAGGCGACGGTGACGCCGCGCTGGAGCGGTGAGACGGCGTTTACTGCGGCAGCCATCATCGATCGCCTGTTTGCCCCATCTCTGCTGGGTATGGACTGCAGTGATCCGCAACAAATTGACACCCTGATGGAACAGCTGACTGTGGGCAACTGGTTTGCACGCGCAGCGGTGGAGATGGCCTGCTGGGATGCGGCGGGCAAGGCGGCAGGCAAGCCCGTCTATGAACTGCTGGGAGGAGCTGTTCGTCCGCTGCAGATTCGCAACCGATTTTCCCTGGGAGCTTACGAACCGGCCGTAGCAGAATCTCGAGCGGCACAACTGTATTCGGTCGGATTCCGCACCATCAAAGTCAAGACCGGAGGTGACCCGCGGACCGATTTGGAACGAGTTATCGCCGTACGACGTGCTATCGGGAACGACTGTGAACTGACCATCGATGCCAATGGCGGCTGGACCTTTGAGCAGGCCGAAGCATTTTTGCAGTCCGCCACAGATCTCAACATCTCACTGGTGGAACAGCCACTGGTTCGTGGAGACTACACCGGCACCCGAAAGCTCAAGGATCGCTTCGGCATTCGTATCCTTGCAGACGAAAGCTGCTTTGACGAAATCCAGCTGCGGGAGCTGCTGATTCATCGCTGCTGCGATGCAGTGACCCTGTATCCCGGAAAGCAGGGTGGTTTATTGCGAGCAAAAAGACTGGCGATGCTGGCGGCCGCGGAAAATATCCCGTGCACCATCGGATCCAATCTCGAATGGGATCCCGGTGCTGCGGCCATGCTGCACTTTGTGGTTTCGTCAGAGAATGTCCGGATCGAACAGATTCCCGGCGACTGCCTGGGGCCATCCTATCATGAATTCTCCATTGTCCGGCAGCCGTTGCGGATCGAAGGCCCCTTTACAATGCTGACCGACCGACCGGGACTGGGAATTGATGTGGACTGGGATCTGGTCCGACAACATCAGGTTCACTGATTTCAATCCGTAACAAACTCGCCTTCTGACTCCTGATCCGCGGTGCCCGGAATCGGCTTTGTGCAGTCCACCTTCAGCCAACAGGCCCCGGAAACGAAATACATTCCGGCAAGCAAGGCAAACAGGGGCGACCAGTTTGGTTCTGTCACAACGGCACCGTCGATCAACTGTTCCGTGCTGAACAAGTCGAGGACAAGTCCAAAGACCACGGGTATGATCGCTCCACCAGCTGTTCCTGCTGTGTTAACAATACTGAAGACGGTCGCACTGAACCGTCGACCCAGATCCGTACATGTCGCCCACGTGGTTGGCTGGCTCCAGTCGCTGAAAAACTTAGCGGCCATCAGACAAAACGCCGCACGTGTGCCGTCGCTTTGCATCACTGTGGCAACCAGCATGCCGCAACCAAACATCTTGCCGACAAATCCCACACCAGAACGCGCCCAGCGAGGATTTCCCGTGCGGCTGATGAGTCCGTCGTTGAGAAAACCACCCACGATCCCACCAGCTGCACCGCCCCACAACGGCAAACTGGCCAGCCATCCTGTCGCTTTCAGATCCAGATCATGAACCGTCAGAAAATAGGTCCCAATCAGTCCAACGAAAACCACGTCAGACCCCGCATCAAGGAACTGCTGAATCAGGAACCATCGCAAACTGCGACTCTGCCACGCGTTTTTGAACGGCAGGATCGGGGCCGTGTTCCGTTGGCTCGTCTGAGCCTCACTGTCCTGCCGAATCAACTGCCGCTCTGCCGGATTAACGCGAGTGTCCAGTTCCGGGGAATCACGCAACAGCAGAACCACCGCAATGCACAGCAGAATCCCAGCCAGACCGATCGCAGTGACAGCCGTCTGCCATGCCATGCCCCAACTGCCCACCATCACCGTCATCAGAATGATGGGAGAAAGCGCCGCACCAGATCGACCAAACGCGGTTGCAATCAACCCCTGCAGCAGCGTTCGCTGACCCTCCGGAAACCACGCGCGAGACAGTTTCGATAAAGCGGGATAGCAGCCAGCCTGCGTGGCTCCAAACAGAAACCGGGAAGCCCCCAGCAATACAAGGTTGCTTGTCTGTGCAATTCCAACGAGAGCTGCTGACCACGCCGCCACAATCACGCCCAGGACCCGATGAGGCCCAAATCGGTCCACGATGATCCCACTGGGGATCTGGCCACCAGCGTACGTGTAATAAAACAGCGAGAACAGCAGACCGATCTGCGTATTACTCAGTTGCAACTCGTCCTGCAGAATCGGACCGATCATATTCCAGCTGTATCGGTGCAGATACAACACGAAAGAAATTGCGCAGGCAAGAGAGAAAATCAGCCAGCGAACGGATGTAGGGCGTTGCCGGAAAGCTGCCAACATCACCGGGTTCGGTTCGTTCATCTGCAAATACTCCTGTCCCAAAGACTCAGACAGAACTCGCTGTCGCAAAGTCTGACAGGATTGCAGTTGACTTGCGAACCAGTCACCACAGATCAAAGCAGCACGCATTACAAAACACAGCAGACGCGATCACATTCACTGCGACAATTTCAGGCTGCGAGATTCAAGCGATGGTGCCGCTTGGCACGTTGTCGAACGAAACGGCTGGCCTAATCACAATGTTCAAACTGCTGAGCGTGCGGATTGACATAATGTAAAGCCCACTGATTACATGATGCCCTCTTTAAG
>JAFMMM010000313.1 GCA_017859815.1 Planctomycetota bacterium
GACTGAAGGCCAGCGCGCCGCCGTGGGCCGCATCCACATGCATCCACACCTGATGACGAGCACAAATGGTGGCGATCTCCTGCAGATCGTCAAATGCCCCGGTGGGTGTGGCCCCGGCACAGGCCGATACGGCGATCACAGGTCTGCCCTGATCCTGCAGGTCCGTCAGCACCTGCGACAACAGGTCCGTCCTCATCCGCCGCCGATCGTCAACCGGGACTTTAATGACATTATCGACACCCAGTCCCAGTATTCCTGCGGTGCGTGTTACGCAGTAGTGAACGTCAGCATTGGCAACCAGAACAGCTCCGGCTGGTACACCCTGCTTCCACGCCTCCGGAAAACGCACATTCCTTGCCGTGAGCAGTGCCGTCAGATTCGCCAGCGAACCACCGTGAGTCAGCAGGCCGGTTCCGGATTCCCCTGACCAGCCCAGTTTCTGACAAAGCTGACGAATCAGCGCATGCTCAATCGCCGTGGACCACGGCCCCATTTCATAGATTGCCATGACCTGGTTGGTGACAGAACCCACAGCGTCGAACAATCCCCCCAGTGGACTTGATGCCGGTACCTGGTGTCCGATGTACCGCGGGTGATGCAGATTCTGCCCGCGGCTGAGCATTTCCTGCATCAGCATCTGCAGGCGAGCCAACGCAGATTCCGCAGAATCCGCGAATGAGTCCTGCAGAAATCCTTCTGCAGCGGAAATGGCTTCGTGCGGATCGGCCCAGTTCAGCACCGGCCCCTCGCCCGCCGTGACATGTTCCAGGTGGTCAGACAGCAGATTCGCCCAGATCGTGCTGGCCTGCTGGAAAATCTCGGCCGACCATGCGAGTTCAATCGCATCACCCTGCGGATGATTCATTTGGCATTCCACTGTATTCGCGCGACTTTGATAACTGTCACTGACGTCGCCATACGACTTCAGCGGGCATTCATGGGATCCACATCCACTGCCAGTTCTATTCCTTCCGGGAGTGTCAGTGACTGTTCCACACTTTGCCACAGTTGTCGAACCTGTTCGGCGGTCTTTCCACAAATCTGCAGATGATATCGCCAGTAACTGCGCAGCCGAACAATCGGCGCCGGGGCGGCTCCCAGAATACGCACCTCGGCCGTGTCACCCTTTCTTGCTGCCCGCAGTCGATCAGCGACCGCGATGGCGGTTTCCCGAGTCCGCTGATCATCCGGCCCCCGCAGAATCACCCGAGCCACAGAACTGAATGGCGGGGCCATCGCGTCGTGACGTTCCGCCAGTTCGTGCCCGGCAAACCCCACGAAATCATGTTGCGATGCAAAACGAATCGCCGGGTCGTCAGGAACCGTCGTCTGCACCAGAACCCGACCGGCACGTTCGCCACGCCCCGTCCGCCCGGCCACCTGAGCGATCAGCTGAAAAGTTCGCTCCGCCGCTCGCATGTCAGGCTGACGCAGCATCGTGTCGGCATCAACGACACCCACCATCGTGACGTTGGGAAAATCGAGGCCTTTGGCAATCATCTGCGTCCCGAGCAGAATATCGACTTCCTGCCGGCGAAAACTGCTCAGCGCTTCATCGTGACTGCCTGGCCGCTTCATGGAGTCACTGTCCATTCGCAGCACACGCGCCTCAGGAAACAGGTGCCGAACTTCTTCGTCCAGCCGTTGAGTACCAGTACCAAGGAATCGAACCGCCGGACTGCCACAACCCGGGCAAACCTGTGGCGGATCCGCTTCGTGGTCACAGCTGTGGCAGACCACGACTCCTCGATCACGATGCCATGTCAGCGTGATATCACAATCTCCACACTTCACGCCTTCACCGCAGCTGCGACACCACACCACAGGTGAGTATCCCCGCAGATTCAGAAACAAAATGACCTGGCCCTTTTCTTTCAGCGCACGAATGATTGCCTGCTGCATGGCCCGACCGATGGACGACCCACGCGCGATTCGCGGGTCGTTCCGAGTGTCGACAATCACCACCGGAGGCAGAGGGCGATCTTCGACACGGCGTGGCATGGAGACCAGACGATACCTACCGCGACGGGAATGCAGCCATGACTCCAGCGTGGGAGTTGCCGATCCCAGAATCAACGGGATCCGATGAGCTTCGCAGCGACGGCGAGCAACCTCGCGAGCGTGATAACGAGGAGTGCTGTCCTGTTTGAAAGTGGGCTCGTGCTCTTCATCGATCACGATCAGCCCCGGATGCGGCGCCGGAGCAAAGACCGCACTTCGAGCCCCCACAATGACCTCAACCCGACCAGCTGCGATTTGCTGCCAGTGCCAGTGCCGGTCTGAATCTGTCATGTGGCTGTGCAAAACAGCCACCGATCGAAACCTGCTGCGAAACCTGCGGATGGTTTGTGGCGTGAGACTGATCTCGGGCACCAGCACGATGGCTTGACGACCGTAGCTGACCACTTCGCGAATCGCCTGAATATAAACCTCTGTCTTGCCGCTGCCCGTGACGCCGTGCAACAACAATGTTTCATATTGCCCCGCCTGAATGGGGCGGAGAATGGCATCGAGAGCACTTCGCTGCTGTGGATTCAGCTGCAGGTCCTGTTCTCGTGAAATCGGACCGCCGTCGTCACCCTCCACCTCCGTTCGCATTCTTAGCGGAACGATCAGCCCTTTCTTCTGGAGTGTTGAAAGGGGACTGGGACCACAACCGGCAAGTTCGCACAACCGAGTTGCAGCGACCGGTGTTTGACTCTCCTTCAGAATCTCCACGACAGCCTGCTGCTGCCGGCTCAGACGGATCGAATCCAGACGCAAATGGGCGTCCTCCGATAACTCAAAACAGCGAATCTGCCGTGTACCGCTGCGTCTGCGAACCCCGGCAGGAATGATACTGTCAAGGACCTGACCCCAACCGGAGAGGTATCGCTGGCCAATCCATTCTGTCAGTTCCAGCATCGACTCGTCGATCAGTGGCTCACTGTCCAGCAGTTCGAGAATCGGTTTCAACCGTCGCGTCTCAGTCGCTTGCCGAATTCCCACACAGTAGCCGGGCACAGCTCGATTGGATCGGCCCAGCGGAGCCTTGACGCGTTGCCCGGGACGCAGCATTCCGCGCAGCTGCTCGGGAATCAGATAGGTGTAGGGACGCTCCAGCGGAAGGTTAAATACCACCTCCGCAACCTGCACATCGTCCTGCGCTGCCTGCTGCCAGTCGGAGTTTTCAGCGAATCCGAGAAATCCCTGCGACATGGGTCCTGTCTGTGTTCGTTCGTTTTGAGTTGGGACTGTCCGCAGAATAACAGCGAAGCGGGTTCTCAACGAGCCACCGTTCCCTGAGGCAGGGCTGATTATCTCTTTGGCCGTCGGATTCGTTCGCCAGACCGGCACATTGTTTGCTTCCGTTTTCAGAGGCACCCGGATTCGCCCGCTCACACCACAGCGACCTGTCAACAACCTTCGAGTTTTCACGTGCTTCACAATCACAACGGAACCACGCCGGCGGACTCTGAACACTCGGCTGCGCGAATTTCCAGCAGCACAGTGCCAGGATTTTCAGCCGACTCGGCGGCACCTCCCGACCGACTCCCGCTCAAAGGCGTGACTGGGGAGCAGCAGGACTTGGCCCCGGCCATCACTCAACAGATCCGACGGGGTATTCAGCAGCGGCTGCAGGCAGTTTCTGTTTGCCTGAATCTGCTGGTCGGCGGAAAAACACTCCCCGAGCATCTGGAGCCGCTGGTTTTGGGAGCGGCGGGACAGGAACTTTCCCGCCGACTGACAGCTCTCGGCCCCAACACACTGCGAAGAATCCCGTGGACGTGGTTATGCAGCAGCGATTTGCTGCTCAGCCCGAGCGGACAGATCACCGTCTACGACCATTGTCTCAGTCTCCCTCAGGGCCTCGAACAACTCCGCGTTTCCGCAGCCTGGGTCCGGAGCCATCTTTTTCCCGACTGGAGCGTTTCTTCCGGCAGTTGTCGAAGGACGGTTCTGCTGCATTCGGGATATACCGGCAGTACCTGGGCTGCAAGTGAATTTCTCGCCAACGGCCTCGGTATCCCCCTGGTTCAGGGACGTGACATGGTCTCTGACCGTGGCACATTGCGGCATCTGTTCAGCCCGAAAGGTCACCCCGAACGCCCGTCTTCTGTGGAAACACTGGTGCGGCGAATCGATGACGAACTGCTCGATCCCAACTGCTTCCGTCCGGATTCTCTGGTTGGGATTCCTGGACTGATTCGATGCTGGAAAGCGGGACAAGTGCAGCTGCTCAGCCCCCCGGGAACGGGGCTGGCCGGCTTGCGCTCATTCGGCCGAATGATCCCCGCCATGATCACCAGCCTGCTGGGTGAAACACCGTTGCTGCCAGCGGTGCAATCGCTCGATCTGACAGACCCGCCACAGCTCGCTTTGCTGCTGAAAAATCCTCAGCAGTGGTTGATCCGCACCAACAACCCGGAGCACCCGGCGCGTCCCATGACCGCCAGCAGCTCCAATCGCGGTGACTGGGAGACCCGGATTGCCGCCATCCGACGAAACCCGGAACAGTGGACCGCGCGACCTGTGTCAGCCGAAGCAGCCACCGGCCTGCGCATACGAGTCTTCAGCAGTGGCGGGGCAGCGTTACGATTGCTTCCAGCCGCCCTCGCGACGCCCCCTGGGCCCGACGGAGGAGTGCCGCTGGCTGCAGGATCTCCGCGATGCATTCGGCTGCGGGAGGCCATCCCTGTCTAATTCAGTCGCAACTCATGATTGCTCAGTCGCTCGAATCCCTCTGTCTCAATCACGTAATTGTGTTCAATCCGAATGCCGCCGGTCCCTTCGATATAGCAACCTGGTTCAAGCGTAATGACATCGCCCGCAATCAGTTCGTCCGTACTCTCACGAACAAGGATCGGCGGTTCCGGATGCTCCTGTCCCAAACCATGGCCGGCATGATGAGCCAGCTGCCCGAAACCAGCATCCTCCAGCTCGTCAGAAGCCACTTGCCAGATTGCATCACAGGGCTGACCATCGCACAGCAATTGTTCCGCCGCCTGCATGGCACGCAGACACGCGGCGTACTGATCCTGAGCCGCTGAAGACGGAGTTCCCGCCGCAATCGTATTTGTGAAGTCGCTGCGGTAGCCGTGAATGACCACAGAGTAATCGAGAATCAACAAATCTCCGTCTCGAAGCACATAGTCTGTCGGATGCCCGCCGGCCTTGTGCAGATGCGAATGTGTCGCGCGGAAATCCCCGTAGACAACGCATGGCACGCCCGCAGCCTCCTGAGCTGCACGCTGAACTTCCAGATACACCTGCAGTTCGGTCATGCCGGGAGCCACGACCTGGAGGGCGCGTTTGTGCCCCGCTTCGCAGGCCCGCATACAGTGACGCAACAGGTCAAGCTCATCGGCATCCTTGCTGCGTCGCAACTGCCGAATGACATCCCCCAGCGTCTGAGGTTCGGAATCTTCATCTGCGGCAAACTGCCACGCGGCATCCTCTGCAACGGTCGCCGCCGACATCTCAGTGATTCCCTCCGGCTCAATCAAACCGGTCCGACCCGACCAGTACTTCTTTGCTTCGTGCAGGGCCTGATTCAGCGCTTCCGGTCGACTGCTGACAGAACGGCGATGCGTGTACCACGGCACGATGATCTCTTCCGTGACGAAGAATGGCACCGTTGCGGTACGCCGAGCGAAGTTGTCGGCCAGCAGGACACTCTTCCCATCACGCGACAGCAGCAGCAATGCCCGTTCGCCGGCGGAAAAGCTGATTGGATTCACCAGATACCCGCACAGGTACTGCACGTGTCGTGCATCCCCGACAAGCAGCCACTCAATCTCCTCCGGAATCTGTTGCCAGAGTCGTTCCTGCCTGGCCTGACAACCGGCTTCTGTCAGCATTGCTGTATCCTGTCTTCTGTTTCGGGAGATCATTACGGGAAAAATCGAGCGGCCGAACCCACCTGTTGCGGTCTCTGACACCGCCGCAATGGTACCACGATTGATCCGGGAATCGCAGCCGATCGCGGAAGAAGACGGTTCAGTTCCGGCCGACGGAATCAGCATCGTTGATCGCGGTCGTCAACTGTATCCTGACCGCGGCCAGAACAGCTTTGTGCCATGCTCCCCCTGCAATCCATGAACCGACAACCTGCGGCATGTTCTCCATCCGTGTCGCAGGACTATCTTCCCCGCGAGTTGAAAAACCCCGGTTCCCCGCCTGCCTCCACTGAACGGAATCAAATCGTTCACCTGCAGACCTGAACTGCACTTCCCGGTTTCAATGATGAATATGGGAGCCTCGTGCGATACACTCCACACACACTCCGTGGAGCCAAACCGGTTCCACGCTTCTGCTGCCAAAACTCACCATTGGGGTGCATCGATGCGACGACCGGGACAAGCCCTTTTTGCGATCTGCATTCTTGCCGCAGGTCTGCTGCTGGCAGGGTCCTCCGCGAAGGCCCAAACCGTGGATTTCAATCGCGAAATCCGGCCGCTGCTTTCCAACCGCTGCCTCGCTTGTCACGGCCCT
>JAFMMM010000314.1 GCA_017859815.1 Planctomycetota bacterium
CACTGGCGGAGTATGTCTGCGATTTCCTGTTCCGGTTTCAGCAGCAGGTCTGCCGCAGCTGTGCCTTCCTGAGTGCAGAATCGCATATCCAGCGGACCGCCGGCGTCGAAGCCGAATCCGCGGCTGCGATCAGCCAGTTGGTCGGACGAAAGTCCGAGGTCCAGTATGACTCGGTCAACGCCGGTGATTCCGTGTTTCTGAAGAATCTCCGCGGCGTCGGTGTAGCTTGCTCGCTGCAGGAAGACATCGTCGCCGGAGAGTTTTGCAGAGGCGTGTGAGAGCATCATGGGGTCTCGATCTGTGCCGATCAGAGTACCGCCAGGGCGAATTCTGGGGAGGATCTGTGCACTGTGCCCGCCAGCACCGATCGTCCCGTCAAACACAATCATCCCGGGCTCGAGCTGAAGTGATTTGAGCACTTCGCGAGGCATCACGGGGATGTGGACAGGTGCTGACTGCAATGTCATGCGTATGACAAAGTGAACTGGGAAAGGGTGAGAACAGACGGGAGGAGCTGCTCTGCAGAACGCGCGAGCAGGGTGCGAGTTGAGCCTGTCCGGAAGCACCGAAGCAGGATCTGACCGAGTCTAGGAAATGATGCGGTTCTGCGGAAAGAGCAGTTTGGGTCTGTTTATGGGCAGGAACTGCGCGTCAGAGTGAATAAAAAAAGGCCGCCGGCAAGAAAGTCTCTCGCCGGCGGCCCTGAGGTGGTTGCTGATTTCAGGTTCTGAGATCAGTACATGTCCTCACCACTACCGTGTCCGCTGTCCCCCTTTGGCTTCTCTGCAATCAGAGCGTCGCTGGTGAGCAGCAGTGTTGAAACGCTGGCAGCGTTCTGCAGTGCGGTACGAGTCACCTTAGTTGGGTCAATGACCCCCGCCTTAACCATGTCTTCGTACTTGTCGGTTGCGGCGTTGTAGCCAAGGTTGCCTTCGCCTTCGCTCACTTTTTCGCAAACGACTCCGCCGTCAACACCGGCATTGTTTGCAATCTGCGTCAGCGGGGCACGGCAGGCACGAACGATAATGTCGTAGCCGACTTTCTCATCGTGAGAGAGCTTCCCTGGTTTTACATTCGTTGAAGCCCGCAGCATGGCAACACCACCGCCGGGAAGAATGCCTTCCTCCACTGCAGCACGGGTCGCATGCAAGGCGTCTTCAACACGGGCCTTCTTCTCCTTCATTTCGCTCTCGGTGGCTGCACCCACGTTGATCTGGGCAACACCGCCAGCCAGCTTGGCAATCCGCTCTTCCAGTTTCTCGCGGTCGTAGTCGCTGGTGCTGTTGTCCAGTTCGCGACGAATCTGCTCGACGCGAGCCTGAATGTCGCCCTTCTTGCCACCGCCCTCGACAATCGTCGTGTTGTCCTTGTCGACAACGATTTTTCGAGCCGTGCCCAGATCTTCCAGATCGATCGCATCGAGTTTAATCCCGAGGTCATCGAAGATCGCTGTTCCACCGACGGAAATGGCGATGTCCTGCAGCATGGCCTTACGGCGATCGCCGTATCCAGGTGCCTTCACTGCACAGATCTTGAATGTGCCACGAAGCTTGTTGATGACCAGTGTGGCCAGGGCCTCACCCTCAACGTCTTCAGCGATGATCAGCAGGCCCTTGCCGGAGTTGACGACCTTCTCCAGAACCGGTACCAGGTCCTTAATGTTGCTGATCTTCTTTTCATGAATCAGCACGTAGCAGTCTTCGAGGACAACTTCCATGCTTTCGGTATCGGTCGTGAAGTACGGGGAAAGGTAACCGCGGTCGAACTGCAGCCCTTCCACCACTTCGAAGCTGGTCTCGAGGCTCTTGCCCTCTTCGACAGTGATGACACCATCTTTGCCGACCTGATCCATTGCGTTGGCAAGGATGCTGCCAATCTCGCTGTCACCGTTAGCCGCGACCGTTCCCACCTGTGCAATTGCTTTGCGGGTACGACATTCAGAAGCCATAGACCGAAGGCTTTCGATGATGTCACCGACGGCCTTGTCCATGCCCCGCTTCATTTCCAGCGGACTGACACCAGCAACAACAGCCTTCAGGCCCTCGTTGTAAATCGCCTCAGCCATGACGGTGGCAGTTGTGGTTCCGTCACCGGCAACATCATTCGTCTTGCTGGCAACTTCGCGGACCATTCGAGCACCCATGTCCTCGAACTTGTCCGGTAACTCGACTTCACGAGCGACAGTGACGCCGTCTTTGGTGACGGTTGGGGAGCCGAAACTTTTCTCGATCACGACGTTACGACCGCGTGGGCCAAGTGTGACCTTGACCGCTCGAGCGAGCTTGGACACGCCACGTCGCATGGCTTCCTGAGCTTCCTGATCAAAGGCAATCATCTTTGCTGCCATTTATGCTCTCTCCGATTTATGGATTCGATCCGAACACAAAGTCCGAAATGTTGTGGTAAATGCCCCGGGGGCAGGCACCGCACTCGATGGCGGTACCATTTGGAATATCAGGCTGGAAACATCCGGGTGATTCGCTGATCTCTGTGACCGGGACGAACTGTGATCGATCCCGGAGACAGCCAGTGCTGACCGCTGTCAGCAGCGATCTCCATCACCGATGATGCTTCCACAATGAAGCGGGGTCGCAGGACTGCTGTCCTCAAACCGTCGCAAGTATGTCGCTCTCACGCATCAACAGATATGTCTGATCGCCGACAGCGATCTCATCACCGGCGTAAGAACTGAAAATGACACGGTCGCCCTCTTTGACAGACAGCGGAACACGTTCGCCCTTGGAATTGACATGTCCGTCGCCGACTGCGACGACTTCTCCACGCTGTGGCTTTTCCTTCGCCGCATCGGGAAGCACGATTCCTCCAGCAGTCGTCTCTTCAGCCTCGGCCCGCTTCAGCACGACACGATCGCCTAGTGGTACAATTCGAGTCCCGCTCGCAGAAGCCTTTTTCGCCATGACCCTCTCCTGACCTTATCCAAGTCAAAAACATTCCAAACAGGAATTTGCTGAACTCTCAGCTACACGTCCCCCGCCCTGTTTGTGGCTAACACCGAGATAGAAATCCCGGTGGTGAATTGCCCGAACCAAGCGAACACCTGAGCAAAACAGCCCAATGTCCGCTTCGAAAGACCCTTCACACCCCAAATGGAACGACGGGGAAACGCCGTGTTAAAACCAACAATCGCTGCCTCGAACTTCCTTCCCAGCGTTTTCCATTGGAAAACACCTGCCCTGCTGGCCTCAAGCCACTGCGGTGGAAGCTCTGCATTACCGCAATTCAGGCAGATGCATCGACAGCCGTCGTGCCAATGTGCGAATCGCGTGCCGTGTTTTGGTGCGTTGCTGTAAGTTGTTTTGTTGTTTGTTTTTGTGGCGTATTGGCTGCGTCTTCTGAGCCGGTTGTTTTGGGTCTGACTGCCGTTTTGACAATTGGCGACGGACGTCGAAACAGAGCGGTTCGGTCGGATCTGGAAACATCGTCAGATCTCAGAATCAACGCTGCTCGCGGTCGGGAACACAAACGCTCGAAACCGCAAAATTAGAATAACCGTAAGATTCTGCTTTATCTGCCTTGCCAATACTGTCGCACCACGAATATCGTCCCTCTTCTCTTTCTCGAAGTGTACACCAGCCGTTACTTGAGCCGGCTTCCAGCACGTGTTTCGCAACTTCTCGCGTTGCGTTCGACTGCTTGGACGCCCCTGTTCTGGCTTTGCAAATGTCCCAGGCGATTTCGCTTTCCCCACTGACTGAACGTCTTCGATCGCGATGTATTTCCGAGTCGATCGACTGGCTTGCCCGAAATGGCATTTGCACGTGTGAACTGGAGCAACCCGTTCCCATCGCAGCCAACAGACGGATCGCTGGAAGTGCTGCTGCAGCCGAAGAGTTCGCCTCACACTCGGATGTCGTGACCGATCCTCCCGGAACGGTTGCTTCGATTCCTTCCAACCTTGATCCTGGTGATCATGTGGGGCGATTGCTCTGCTCCGGCGCGATTGTGGAGGCCGATCATCGGCTGCAACGAGCCATTCGGGACCATCAAGGCAGCGAAATTGGCATTGGCGGTCGTTCTGGTCTGCGGCCCTGGGATTGGTTGCTGCTCTCGCGGGTGCGTCTCCTCACCGGCGACATCGCCGGATGCAAATCTTTCAATACCCAACTGCTGAAGGCAACGCCGCAAATCCGTTCAGGGTGTGTGGCTCCGCCTGATCTGATCGTGTGTGTGCAGTTCGCTCTGCTGCTTGAAGGCGTGATTGCGTTGCAGGATCGGAGTTTTGGAGAGGCACTTGATGCACTGATGCAGGCCGAAGAGGTTGGTGCTCGGAGTGGAGGCGGTGCAGGCTCAAGCCGTTCCATTGGACGCGGGTTGCTGCTGCAGGCGATGATTCACCTGCAGCGAAACGACTTCTCCGAGGCGATGCACTGTTTTGGAGCGATCCGACTGCTTTCCGACAGTCACCCGCACGAATGCACGAATTGTCGTCCCTTCCAGGGGATCCCCGGAGGCAGCCGATACGGACTGATGTGTAGCCTGCAGGACGGCACACAGAATTAGGGCCGCATCAGTGCGATCGATCAGTCTCTCGGCGATTCTGTCGGCAATCCCTCGTTGAGCGCTGGTTTGGTGAGTTGTGGCGGTGGCTCAGACGTCATGGGGATGTCGGAAACGCTGAAGCCCGGCGGGGGAGGAATCTTCACAATCGGCAGGCGTCGCGTTTCAAACGACGCGCGTCGAGTGCGAATTTCAGCCTCATGCTCCGAGAAGAACATGACAAGACCCTGAAAAATTCGATCTGAAAAATCAGTTTCACCACATTCCAGAGCAAGGTCCGCCAGTTCCATCCGGCCGGTGACGTCGCCATAGGCGGGGGCGACCTCCTTCAGTTTCTCGAACATCCTGGTACGGATTTTCTCCAGCTCGTCCGCATTCTCCGTGGCTTTGGCGGCGATTTCTGTCTGTCCTGCCTGCAGAGCCAGGGTGGCCAGAGTACGCATCAGTTGGGCATCCCGCGGCGAAGTGATGCACGCTGTGTAGATTCGTGGCAGAGCGTCGAGGGCAAGCTCGGGCTTGTCGTAGGCGGCGATGATTCTGCCATAAACACCGGAGAGCATGGGAGTGTCGGCGGCCTGCATAACCGCTTCTTCGAGAGCAGCGAGGGCATCCTCCAGCTTCCCTTCAGAGAGTCGACGCAGGGCTTTAAAGTGATTCACCGAGACCGGGTTATCCAGGTTCTCTTCAATATCCCCCGTATCACTGAAATCCCCGATAAACGACCTGGCCTGAAGAAACTTCACCGACTTCTGGCTGAGGGCGGGGTCTGTTTTGTCAGCGGCGATCGATGCGGCCAGGTCGACTGCGGCCTCTTCGTATCGATGGGTGTCCATCATGATCTCAGCTCTCAGATAGAGCGTGCGTGCATCATCCGGTTTTTTTTCCAGCTGCAAGTTCAGCAATTCCAGTGCTTCATCATAGGCCTGCACTGAACTGAGCATGCCAGCGAGCGTGACACGGGCAGTCTCACCCATTTGGGGGTCGTCGACGACGGTTTTCAGGGTCGCGATGGATTCAGACAGCTTTCCAGATCTGCCGTAGGCGCGTCCAAGGTAGAGTGTCGCCTCTCCATAAAGCTCTGGCGTCTCTGCGGCCGACTTCAGCAGTGGAATGGCCTTCAAAGGCATACTGCGGCCGAGAAAAAGAACTGCCTCGAGAAACTGGACATGCCCGCTGTAATCCGGGAACGCGCGCAGCTGTTCGATTCTCTGCTGCACAATTTCCGGTTCCAGGCTGACGATCGCCGCCTTTGCTTCGCCAAACAGCTGTGCCGGGTCCTCCGGGATCAGGCTGCGAATGATTGAAAAGACGAGCACTGCGGCAAAGAGTATGACAGCAGCCCAAATCCACCAGGGCATTCCGGTGGCAACGCGGGGAACTGGTGGTCTGTTTCTTGTTGCAGTTGAGGACATGATGGAATCTGTTTCTGGAAAAAACCTGACCGATCTGTTGAGACCACAAAGTGAGAATGCCGACTTGAGAATCAGACCGAGGGAATTCTCACTCCTCTTCTTTCCCCTGGAGGCGGAAGAGTACCAATCGAAGGGGTGGTCCGCCGGGAAATACCATCGCTTGTTATGCTCTGTCTTACGGCATTTTGGCCGCCACAGTGGGTTTTTTTTCCGGGAATTCAATTTGTAGGGGCTGGGGTCGCAGGGATACGATCGAAAGATTTTCTGCCAATTGCACGCCTGTGCTATTCTGACGTCATGAACGAAGTGCCTGATCCGGAAAAATCATCACGTCGGGAATTGCTCAACGGTCGCCGCCGGGACGCGACGCGTGACGAGAAGCTGTCCACGTCCAGAGATTCCCCGCCGGCCGGCAGCAGTACGATGCGGCTGTCAGCTCGCGCAATGGCCTGTGACTTTTCCGTGATTCTGAATCCCGGCAACTCAGCCGCGGTCGAGACGGCCGGAACCGGCCTCGAGATGATTGCCGCGG
>JAFMMM010000315.1 GCA_017859815.1 Planctomycetota bacterium
GCTGGGCGACACCTTAGCAGAGCGGGATGGAACGTGGACCGTTCGATTTGTGGCTTTGTTTGCCAGTGAGGGGCTCTGTGCGGAAGTGCGAGTGGCGGACAGTCCGAACCCTGAAGGCGGCTGGGAACGTGTTGGAATCTCCGGTGCCGCCTCGATTGTCACGAACGACTGGCGTCGCAATACGGCGTCGATAGATGTCGTCCTTCCCACCAGTCCTGCGGCTGCGACCTTGTACTACACGGTTTGGAAGGACGGGCAGAACGTCACAGCTGATTCGCGGATCGGCACTGACAGCTGTGGGCCGGGGACAGGCTATGTGGGTGATGTTCCTGCATCCGGCGAATATGTTGGGCGGTTACCCCGGCTGCAGGCGCCCTATCGAATCTGCGGGCTGAGTTGTCATGCGATCACGAGTGGTCTGCAGCAGCGCACTGAGCAGGGCTGGCAAATCCGCGGCGGCGGAGATGCCTGGCAGTTTCGCGACCAGCCCACAGCGGAATCCTACCGACATCTGGAGGACTACAGATTCCAGGTCATGTGTTGGGAAGACGACGTGTGGTATCTGGAGTTGGTCCTGTATCCACCAAGTACTGACGATGCCTACCGCATGATAGCCGCCACGATCTGCGGCCCCACCACACGTTGGCAGATGATGCGACACTGGAACGTGATCAATCCTGGCGACCATGACTACGGGATGGATGACGTGAAGGGACCGGAGCAGCTGGTTTTGCGACTGCGTGACGGACTGGGGCAGGATCGCGACTATCTGCGTCGCAACTTTCAGATTGTGCAGCATCTGATCAGTGGAGACGAAGAGGTCGATCCGCTGGCGAATCCGAAGAAATGGCGGGCCTGGAAGATGCCCAATCGCGATTTCACTTTGGCAATTCTCGATTCCCGATTGTGGCGCAGCAGTCAGGACACAGCAATTTGGGATGACGAGGGCTGGGGACACCTGCGGGAGCTTTACGATCGTGCGGATCCCACACGAAGTTTGCTGGGCGAAGAGCAGTTTGCGTGGTTACAGCAACTGGTCAGGACAGACGCGGCTCGGTTAATTTGCCTGACCGGGATCAACGGTTTGCATACGGTCTGGACGGGAGGAAAGGCGTACAGCAGAGCGAAGGATGATTTTCCGCAGCGTGACCGAGTCGCCGCCGACTACGCAGGGTGGGTCGCCGCAGGTGCTGACCGAGTGATTGAATTGCTGGGATCGCGTGACGGAATCGTGTCGATCTACGGAGATGTTCATAACGGCTGCATTATGAAGAATCGCGACCACAGACTGATTGAGTGCAGCTTTGGACCAATCGGTCGCAGTGGTGGTCGCAGCGTGATTCATGGTTTTGGTCGCGTCATGCAGGACTATGACAAGCGACCGCTGGAGGTCACCGCGCTTTATCACAAGACTCACGCTGACCCGGATTTCAATCCGCACGCTGACGGAGAGCCGTTCTACTGGAACTTTCTTGAAATGGAGTTTGATCCGGTCAGCAAAGAGCCTCAGATTGGACTGCGAATCCGCAATCTGGTCGATCCACCGGACGAGTTGCCACGCGGCGGCGGATTTCTGCAGTTGTCGAGTTTGGAAACTGGCCGCAGGCCGGAAAGTTACCTGCCGCGGATCAGCACACTGCCTCACGCTGATGTTCGCGTCGTGCAGACGACAGGTGTGCCTGTGCGCGGAACTCGGAGCGATGCTTCCGGAATGATTCCCCAAACCGGACTGGTGCAAGTTCCTCCCGGAACCCAGGTGATTGTGACTGCGTTCGATGGGGAGCGTTCGGAATCCACAGTTTGCAGAACGCTGGAGGCGGATTGAGGAATGGTTCTGATCAGCAAACGGTTGTTGCTGTTTGGAACTATTCTTATCGGTACCTTACGGTATAGCCGAAGCCGACGAACAAGGGGGCGGAGTGATTGTTCAGCCCGTGACCGACGCGAATGTCGAATTGCGAGTCTGCAGTTGGTGACCACGTGAATCCACCGTTGATGTAGTGCTCATCTTCTGAACTTGCGACGGGTTGGATGGTATACCATTCGAAGTAGCCAGCAATATCTTCAGTGACTGGTTTCCCCAATGCCACCGACTGCGCCCATTCTCCGGAGACCGACGCCTGGTCGGGTGAAATCCGGTTATACTGGGTACTTCCTGCAAGCGAGATATCGCCCTCCAATTCCCAGCTGTAGAGCAGATTCAGGCCTGGCAGCCAGTGTTGATTGCTCAACTGCGACGAACCGGTCGGCACGGTCATTTGCGGCAGCAGAGCCACTTCAGGCAACCAATTATGTTGCGAAGTCAGTGCCAGTTTCAAGCCCGTATACAAGTCTTCCAGGCCATGATGTGCCGCTGCATTTTTTGAAGTCACAGGGAAAGCAGCCAGCCTGAGTTCCAGCCAGTCGGCCAGGATTCCAGTCCGCAGCAGAGGTTCGCCCCAGCTGTGGGAATGGCCGTCGATTTCATCAGTCCACGTGTATCCCGCTTCGATTTGTACGACGTCCAGACCGACGGTGTTGCTGGCTTCTGTGAAATCGGGCCGATCTGTCGAGAGTGGTCGAAACGTCGATTGTGAAATGGGCTGTTCGGGCCAGCGAAACAGGGTGTTCAACGGGGCCGGTGGTGGCTCTGCAGCCACGCAGGAAACAAAGAGGACAAAATACGGGATGATAAACCTCATGTTAGGTGAATCGGTGTTCCGAAGTTCCTTGTGCATCCCAAGTCGAGAGATTTTGGCAATATGATGCTGATCTCTGAAAAAGCTGCGGCAGGTCCCGGGACCGGGGGAAATCAGTTGGCATGCAAGAAGAAAACGAAGAATTTCGGATTTCTGAGGATGAATTTGTCCAGCAATTGGTCATTCACCAGGCGGCTCTTCGCGCTTATGCTCGACGCATGGTTCCTGACTGGGCTCTGGTCGACGAGGCCATGCAGGAGGCCAGCGTGGTGATGTGGCAGAAGCGTCTTGAATTGCGCAGTTTGGATGGGTTTTTGCCGTGGGCTCGCGTTGTCCTGCGTTACAAATGTCTGCGTCAGATCCAGATGCTTCGGCAGCATCGGCCGGTGTTTGGCGACGACCTGTTGCAGTTGCTGGCTGAGCAACCCGTCCGTGCGGGTTCAGAGAGGCTGTCGGATCACATGAATTTTTTGCAGCAGTGTCTCAGAATGTTTTCTGCAGAACAAAGAGAGTTGCTGTTGGCGCCACACAGTGATGAGTTTTCAGTGGTTTCTCTGGCGGAGCAGCGCAGGAAGAGCGCTAATGCGCTTTATAAATTACTCGGAAGATTGCGGCAGCGACTGTCGGATTGTTTGCGTCGTCGAATTTCGATGGAGATCACATGAGCAGGAGCGATCAGGAATTGATCCAGCAATATCTTCTGGGAACCTGTACGGACGGGGAAGTGGCGGAGTTGGAGCGGCGTCTGCTTTCCGATGCGAGTCTGCGTGAGCAGTATTTGCTCGAAACAGAAATTGATTCATGTCTGCGAATTGAAGCAGAGTCCTTGCCTGCGAAGACGTGTTTGGCGGGTGCGACGAGTGGTGGCTGGTTGCGTGGATGGATGCCGGTGTCCGGGATGGTCGGAGTGATTACGGTCGTGGTCGCGTTGGCAGTGATCCTCGGAACCGTTGGTCAGAAGCCGATTCAGGCTCATCCGTTGCTCGGCGAGTTGCCACTGGGTTTAGCTGTTCTGGACGGTGGTGTTTTTGCAGCAGCGGCTCAAGGCGACTTAAGGACCTTGCAGCAGTTTATTGCCCAGGGGGAGGCTGTTGACATCCGCTCCCGGTGCGGTCTGACTGCCCTGCATATAGCGACACTGTGCAATCGACCGATGGCTGTTGGACTTCTGCTGGCGAACGGGGCTGATGTTTCGTTCCCTGACAGGGAGGGAAATACGCCGCTGCATATGGCTGCTTTTTTCGGATACGAGTCGATTGTTGAAGTGTTGCTGGCCGGTCAGGCTGATCCACGCCTGCGGAATCACCTCGGTTTCAGCGTGACTGACACGGTGGCGATTGAATGGAGTGCGGGGTTGGAAGAATACTATCTGTCGGTCAGTGAAGAGTCGCAGATCGCGATTGACCTTGGCAGAATTCGCGCAAGGCGTGCTGCCATTAAGGCAACACTGATTGCTGCTGTTCCGGAGCGAATCCTTGCGAGCCCGGAGCTGAATATCTTTCAGGCCGCGATGACGGGGAACACTCGACTCTTACAACAGCATATTGACGCGGGCACGGATCTGAACGCACGAGAGGAATATGGCGGTAGTACCCCGTTGATTTTGGCATCAATTTACAATCAGGTGGACACCGTTCGTCAACTGCTGCAGGCGGGTGCCAGTATTGATCTGCAGAATACAAACGGGGGAACCTCACTTCATCACGCCTGTTTCTTTTGCAATCCGAACGTCGTCGAGATATTGCTTGAGAATGGGGCTGACACCGATGTGAAGGACAGATTTGGACACACCGCACTGAGTGCAATGACTGCTGACTTTGACGAAGACATGGAGAAGTTCTACGTCAACGCGTATGAGGCGCTGAAGATTCCTTTTGACGTCGATGATGTTCGCAGGAAACGGCCACTCATTGCTGAGTTGATTCGCAAACATCTCGAAGACAGCAGTGATCCCGCTCCGCGACATGGCAAGTAAGGGCTCTCGGCCGGGTGCACGATTGACCTGAGTGAATCCCTGGAATCGCTTGAACCGGGCAGTGCAGTTCGAAATCTTGTGTTCGATGCGTTGCGTGGCTTTGCGATGCTGCTGGGTATTCTGCTGCATGGCAGGATGAGTTTGATTTCAGCAATTTGGGGTGCCCTGGCCAGTCAATGCCTCACGCGGACATCCGATCCACAGCTTGCTGCTGGCATCAATTCATGCCTTGCGGAGGCGGTTGTTTTTTCTGAGCAGCGGATTCTTCCCTGCAATGTTGTGAAGAAGACACGGGCTGAGATCATTGCTGATCCAACGCGTGAAATGCATTTTGTTTTCGCTGGCAATCTTCCGAGGGCACGGTCATCCTGCTGATGATGCTGGTTAATGAGTTGATCACAGCAGGTCCGTCAACGGCTTAACCAGTTGACATTGAGGCCGCTGTGTTGATGGATGATGTGGCTGCTGTGCGTGGGTTCCCTGGCGACGTCGTTCATCCGGGTCAGCCCAACAGCGACGGTCTGGCTGTCTGTTCCGCACATTCCGCTGGTATTTGTGGTGCAGTCACTGGTTGGTGACTGGCCGATTCCGTCGTTGTTCATGGTCTCGCTGATCTGTTTCATGACGACGGGGTGATTGCTGTTGAGCGATCATTACTGTGTCAGGAATACGGTCACTGGTGTGTTGCTGAATCGCCGGCCATATCCGTTGCGGCAGGTCGGTTTTTTGGGGGGACACATGCGACATTCAGCGACAGCGGGTCATTCTCCGCGAATGAGGAGATTGGCAGCTGCCGCTGACAACTCTTCCGGCATCGGCTGCGGAAGACCGACGAGGCGTGCAATTTTGCGATCAAAATGAGACACTGCAGTCCGGGGGGCGTTGGAGTTGGAAGTCTGGCGGCCCAGGAGAGGGTGGTCCGTCAGAGTGCCTGTTGGGATTCAGCAGGCTACAGGCTGTGGAAATGAGTGATTTAGTCCAGGCGGGGTATCGCAAACGCAAGCGGTTGGCGGCATCGGGCATGCTGCTGTTGGGGCTAAGTTTCGCAGCCCTGAGTCTGGTGATGTTCCTGCCGGGAGCGAAGCGAGCGTACACCTTTGCCAGCGGCTCACCAACGGGCCTGTACCATCGCATCGCCAGCGATCTGGCGGGCATCGTCAACAAGGAATCGGACTTCCGCATCAGCGTTGTTTCCAGCCATGGCAGCGGTGACAACGCGGTGCGGCTTGAGCGGTCGCAATGCGATTTCGCGTTGCTGCAGAACGACACGCATTGCGGCGGAGCAGTTCGCAGCATCGGTGCCCTGTACTCAGAGCACCTGCACTTGCTTGTGCGGCGTGGAGCTGGAATCGCATGTTTGGGTGATTTGGCTGGCAAACGGGTCAATATCGGTGATCCCGCGGGTGGGACGGTGGAACTGGCACGGGCGTTACTGCAATTCGCGCTTGAAAGCGAAAGTCCGCCGAAACAAATCCTGGAAATGGAGCCTGCCGTGGGGTTGACGGCATTGCGGGCTGGTGAACTGGACGCGATGTTTCTTGTGGCCGGTCTCCGTTCACCCGAGGTTGTGGATTCGCTTCAGGGGGCGGAGCTCGAACTGCTCCCGCTGTCGTTACAAACAACGGACAGTGATTTGAATGTCGCCGCACTGATCGACGGACTGCAGACGATTTATCCCCATGTGCAGCCGTCTCACATACCAATGCGAACGTATGGGGGAGTACCGGATCGTCCTCTGCAGACGCTCAGTGTTTCATCGGTTCTCGTGTGCCGAAAGGACGTGCCGG
>JAFMMM010000316.1 GCA_017859815.1 Planctomycetota bacterium
AACCCAGCAAAGCCTTTGGGCTCAACGCAGCTGCTGTATTTCCGCCTTCGGCTTGTGGTACTTCAGCCCGAAAACCGGGAGGCATTTTCAATCCCCTCGGCTGAACACCAATTTTTGACCGATCAAACGCGGCCGGATCGAATTTCGGATTGGGCAGCGGGACGACCACTTCCGCAGCCGAAATGTAGTTCTCTATCAAAGCGTCCAGTTCGCTGACCCGGCCCGGCAGTTCAGCTGCGAGATTATGAGCCTCCCCAATGTCATCACGCAGGTGATACAGGCGATATTCATGAGCTCCGTCGTCCCCGTAGTGAAACGTCCGAATCAGTTTCCAGTCGCCATGATGAACGGACATCGATGGTGGCAGCCAGTGCGGAGTGGCACCGTGTCCGGGCAGGTAAGTGAACATCGGACCGCGATCCATCTTTTCCCCGTGGAGTGCACGCACGAAATCGACACCGTCGATGACGTGGTTTTCCGGCAGATCAATATTCAGCATCCGCAGCAGTGTGGGATACAGGTCCGTTGCCTGAATTCGCACGTCACTGCGCGAGCCCGGTTCAGTCACACCCGGCCACACCACAACCGCTGGAACACGAACACCACCCTCATGAATTCCCCCCTTGCCGCCGCGTAACGGATGATTACTGGTGATGGGTGTAATGTACCGGCTGCCGGAAGCAGCCGTCTCTTCCAGCCCGCAGTGAATATTCCCGCCGTTATCCGAGTAGAAAATGATCACGGTGTCCTCGGCGATCCCTTCCTGATCCAGAGCATCCAGCAGGCTGCCAACGGCATCATCCAAAGAATGCACCATGGCCGCATAGGTCGGGGACTGCTGAGGAAGTCCGGTACCGGGCTGATGCGCGGCCAGCCGTTGCTGTCTCACCAGCGGTTGCGCCAGTTCGTCCACCGAAGCTCCCAGCTTCTTCCGGTAGTGATCGATCAATTCCGGCCTGGCACCAAAGGGAGCGTGCACCGAGAATTGCCAGTAGTTCATGTAGAACGGTCGACTGCGGTCACGATTCTTCAACCAGCTGACAGCCTCCCTCGCCATCCGATCTTCGATGTGGTCGCCCGGCGATCCCTCGGCGAAGTCCGGATTCGTGTATCCCCATGGCGCCAGATAACTCGTCTTCGGTCCCGGTCCCCACCAGTGCGGCAGATCCAGATCAAATCCTCGCTGCAGCGGAGAATGGGGTTCTCGTCCCAGGTGCCACTTGCCAAAATGTGCGGTCGCATACCCGGCGTGGCTCAGCACGCTTCCCAGCATGGGCAGCTCTGGATTCAGGCGAGTCGACGAGCGGACGTTGGTGCTTTTCTGATGAGGCGGTCCGCTGGCGCTGACGAGTGCTTCAAAGCGCTCGTCCGGCAAATGCGCGGCGGGCGCCGTCATCCCGTGACGTGCAGGATTCTGCCCGGTCATGATGCTGGCCCGCGTCGGCGAGCAGATCGGGCTGGCATACGCACTGGAAAATGTCATGCCCCGAGCGGCAAGTCGCTGAATGTTCGGCGTCTCATAAAGAGTTGTGTGCCCATACAGCGTCGTATCTGCCCAGCCCAGATCATCCGCCAGGATCAGCACCACGTTCTTTGTCGATGCGGCACTGACAGTGGACACAAAGACCGCAAACAGGGCCAACGTCAGCAAGCGTTTCACAATCCCATTCCTGGTGATCTGCGTCATCGTTGTCAGTTCTGTGATTCCCGGGAAGAGTGTGGACTGTCCAGCCAAATGCGACTTCTGGTCAGCGGCCTTCCTCTTTCCACTTCTTCATCAACGCGATGTTCGCCTCAATTTCAGCCGCTCGGTCCGGCTTGCGAATTCGTATTGCGTCCAGATAGACCTTCATGTCGCTGTCGTAGAGCAGATCTGATTCGTCGAAGCGGCCCCGATCGCCGGAGTTCCGGATCCACAGCTTCAAACGCTCCCGCTGCTCTTCCACAACGCCAGCATATTCAGGGTTCTCGGCGAGGTTATGCAACTCGTGCGGGTCATTTTTCAGGTCATAAAGCTCTTCCGCGGGACGAGTTGTCGCCATGATCAGGGACTGGGCCGGGGTCAACTTGCCCTCAGCGTGCAACCTGCGCATGGCTTTCAGGATTGGTTTGTTGTCCTTGTAAGTGTTGGGCTGCAGGTAAGGTCGATCAGGATAAAAGTTGCGTATGTACTTGAAGCGGTCCGTGCGAACACAGCGCAGCCTGTCAACCGTCTCATCACAACGGTCCCGTGCGGCAACGATAAACTCGCGCGGCGAGTAGTTTTCGGCCAGCAGATCCTGTCCTTCCATGTAGTCAGGCACCGGAATGCCAGCCAGTGCCAGAGACGTTGCCGCCATATCAATATGCACGATCAGATCATCGCGGATCGTTCCCGCCTGGATCTTTGGACCGGCAATCACGAAGGGAATTCTGATTCCTTCTTCGTAGAGGAACTGCTTCCCACGCACATGGCTGATTCCATGATCCGTCATGAAGAAGATGTAAGTGTTGTCCAGTTCACCGGCTTCGCGGAGTTCGTCCACAATATGACCAACATCCAGATCGGTATTCATGGCGGAATTCAGGTACTGCGCCCAGTCGTCTCGCATGACAGGATCATCCGGATAGTACGGCGGCAGCGTTACGTCACTCGGGTTCACCGGATTGGGCGTTTTCGTGGTGCGGCCTTTGCCGCCTTTCAGCTGGTACTGGGCAAAGAAGGGCTGCGGTGACTTCCGTTCACGCCAGTGATTCCCATCGTAAACATCCTCATCCCATTTGAAGTTGTAGTCGGTCTTCGCAAGTCCCTTTGGATTTCCTTTGGAACGACGGACCTGGGAACCGGGTGCATTCGAGTTGGAGGTGAAGTAGCCAGCCTCGCGAAACAGCTGGGGAATTAATTTCACGTGCTCTTCCAGCGGGATGATCATTCTGCCGCGCCCGCTGCGATGCAGGTGAGCACCAATCGAAGTTTGGTACATGCCGGTAATCATCGCCGATCGACACGCCGAACACACCGGAGCCGTCACGAACGCCTGAGTAAACTTTACTCCCCGTTCAGCAAGAGCATCAACACTGGGCGTTTCGATCGCTGTCTCACCGTAGCAGCCAAACGGCAGCGACATATCCTCCACCACAATCCAAACAATGTTGGGTCGCGTATCGGCATTGACAGGCTGGTTCGAAAACAACAGCAGCAGCGTCATCGCAGTTGTCACCACTGCAAGCAGTCTCGTCGTCGTCACTGGCATCAATTCATCCTCTGCACTTTTGTTTCTTCGTTCCTGCTGCAACAGGAATTCCTTGCTCTGCCCGACAACCCCGGAATTCGTTCCACCGACAGGCATGGTGACTCACGAGTGTACCAAACCTGGACCGACAGCGCGACCTGACCGAGCAGATTCCTCAAGCCGTGCAGATCATCCACCGCGAAAACGCGGTCCAATGCCCTCTGGTGCAGTTCGGACACTCACGGAAAGTCCTGCAGGAAAGCCACCGATCGAATCACACGCAACGGCAGGCCAACCCGCTATACTGCATCGCTCCCCCGGGGCAATCGGATCGGGCCGAAGCGATCTCCCACATCCTGCACAAGAGTACCACATGCCGATGAGATTCCTTGTAACAATCGCGATGACAGCGTTCGTGAGCAGTTCCGCAGCCGCGGCGGACCTGTACGTCTCTACCGCTGGTAACGACTCGAACACGGGAACTGCAGACGCTCCGCTGGCAACGCTTGATGGAGCCCGCAGGATCATTTCAGCACGCAATCCTGCCGATCGGGAACCAGTCACCGTGCATGTTGCCGACGGTGTTTACTATCTGCCTTCAACCCTGACCTTTCAGCCACGGGATTCCGGCACACAAGCCTGCCCGATCATCTATCGCGCTCAACACGAAGGTGGGGCAGTGCTGAGCGGAGGATCGCTGCTGAAACTGTCGTGGACGGCAGGCAGCAACGGGATCTTCCAGGCCCGGACACCGGCGGGACTGAAAATTGATCAGTTGTTCGTGAACGGTCAGAACCAACGGATGGCACGATATCCCAATTTCGACGCCAGCAAAAAAGCGCAGCCATATCAGGGATTTGCAGCGGATGCATTTTCCGATCAGCGAGCGGCAAACTGGACGAATCCGGCCGGCGGCTACATTCACGCCATGCACCGCGCTGGCTGGGGTGGTTATCACTATCTGATCACCGGGAAGAATACGGATGGCAGGCTGATCTACGAAGGTGGCTGGCAGAATAATCGCCGCATGGGCATGCACAAAGACCATCGGATGGTGGAGAATATCTTTGAGGAACTGGATGTGGCCGGCGAATGGTTTCACAACGCCGGGACATCAACGCTGTACTACAAACCGTATCCCGAAACAGATCTCGACTCCGCCAGAATCGAGGTCGTACGACTGCGTCATCTGGTCGAATTCCGTGGCACCGAACAATCGCCCGTCCAATTTCTTTCTCTGCAGGGATTCACCGTCCGCCACGCCGCTCGCACATTCATGGACTGCGATGAACAATTGTTGCGCAGCGACTGGGCAATTTATCGCGGGGGTGCTTTCCTGCTGACAGGCACGGAAAACGTCAGCATCCTCGATTGCGAATTTGATCAGGTTGGCGGCAATGCCATCTTTGTGAACAACTACAATCGTGAAGTGCTGGTCCAGGGGTGCCACATCCACGATACCGGGGCCAGCGGTGTCTGTTTTGTCGGCGATCCCAATGCGGTCCGTGACCCGCTGTTTGAATACGGCCAAAAGAACGACCTGGCGACCATCGACAGAACACCGGGACCCAAAACCAACAACTACCCGGCATTGTGCACGGTCGCAGATTGCCTGATTCATGGCATCGGTCGCGTGGAACGGCAACCGGCGGGTGTCCAGATCGAAATGGCGGCTGAGATTACCGTTCGCGACTGCTCCGTGTATGACACGGCCCGAGCCGGCATCAATATTGGCGATGGAGCGTGGGGCGGTCACCTGATCGAACGTTGTGATGTCTTCGATACCGTTCTGGAAACACACGATCACGGATCTTTTAATTCCTGGGGACGCGATCGCTACTGGCGATCCGATCACCTGACCGCTTCGCAGCAGGCCGTGGATGCCGAACCAAATCTGCCATTTCTCGATGCGATCAGGACGACTGTCATCCGTAACAGCCGCTGGCGCTGTGATCATGGCTGGGATATTGACCTCGACGATGGCTCCAGCAATTACGACATCTACAACAACCTGCTGCTCAACACGGGCCTGAAACTCCGTGAAGGATATCGTCGGCACGCGTGGAATAACGTCATGCCCTTCGGTTCGCTGCACCCGCATGTCTGGTTCCAGGGAAGCAGGGATCAGGTCCACACCAACATCATGTCGGCCCGACATCGCACTGCAAGGATGGACGAGCCGTACACGGACCAGACCATGGTGGACCGAAACCTGTATGACTCACAGGACACCGAAATCCTGAAGTTCGCTGCCAGACTGGGCTGGGATGCCAACTCAGTTCTGGAAGACCCGATGTATGTCGATGCCGCCAGCGGAGATTTTCGGGTCAAAGCGGGATCGCCTGCTCTGGATCTGGGCTTTCAGAATTTCCCGATGGACCAGTTTGGCGTGAAGAAACCAGCTCTCAGACAGATTGCCAAAACCCCGGAAATCCCATCGCCCGGACAGGCCACAACACCAACGTCAACTGGGAATTCGATCCCGCTGACCATGGTGTGGCTGGGAGCAACACTGAAGGATCTGCAGGACAAAGACTTTTCGGCGTTCGGCGTCAGCAAAAAAGACGGGGGCGTGGCACTTGCCGACGTGCCAGCGACTTCAGCAGCTGACAGAGCCGGTTTGAAACCTGGCGATCTGATCCAGGAGCTTGCGGGATCACGGGTCCCGGATACCGCACGACTGTTTCACATTCTTTCCAGCATCACATCCCAACCGCTGCTGCTGAAAGTCATCCGTAACCAGCAGGCCATCGCAGTCTCGGTCACGCCGGAAACCTCGGTGCTGACGGAATCTGCAGCGACGGCTGCCGGTTTCACAACGCTGACCGTGCCGGCAGCTTCCGGTCGCAGTCTGGCTGCCAGTCGCAACACGGCCAACGATCCGTTGTCCGTCCTGATCGACGGGAAACTTGATCGGAGCTATGGCCCGGTCTTCCCCAACGCTGTCTTTGACGGCAAGTACCGCATGGATCTGGGCAGCGTGCTGCCGGTGACATCGATTACCAGCTGGTCATTCGCTCAGGGCAATACGCGCGTTGCTCAGAAGTTCACGCTGTACGGCAGTCAGGCGTCGGCGGACCCGGGTTGGGATTTGAGCAACTTCACGCCGCTGGGCACGATCCATACCGGCCCCGGCGCAAAAGACTTTCTGGCCGCGTCGCTGCGCGCCGCCAACAGAGATACGCTGGGGAACTTTCGCTGGATCATCTGGAGC
>JAFMMM010000317.1 GCA_017859815.1 Planctomycetota bacterium
TCCCTGTTGATCGTCATGAAGAGATGCTCCCGGAATGCCCCGTGAACCCATGCCCCGTGAACCCATCCTGTTGCCTTGTGGCAGTCTGCTGCCGAAACCGGGCATGGACCTGCAGATCATCCCGCGTTTGGAATGCTCGGCCCGGCTGCAGCTTTCCCTGTCATGATACCACCGTTTTCGAGGATGTGATATCACAAGGACTGCGGAGAGTTCAGTGCGGGCAGGAATCGCCGCGATATGATCAATCAGCGCAGGCATTGCCGGCGATTACACTTCGGGAACGGCCTCGTCAACGGCCTCGTCAGCCGGGCGACTTGCAGTGGCCGGATGACAACCCGGCAGAAACAGAAATTTCTCTTCAACGGCAGTACGGAATATGCACTGGATTGATCGTTCAAAACTCCAAACGAAAACGCTGGCCGGAACCTTCCTGAACCTTGGCTCTGCCAACTCCGTCGAAATCGCCGGGCAACTGGGGTTCGACTGGCTGCTGATTGACCTGGAACACGGATCCGGGTCCTGGTCAGAGTTACGAAGTCAGCTGCAGGCACTTTCCGGTTCTCAGACAGCCCCCATCGTACGGGTCCGTTCCGCAGATCCGGATGCGGTCAAATTCGTACTCGACAGCGGTGCGGCAGGCGTCATGTTCCCGTGGATTTCCAGCCCCGAAGATGCAGCAGCGGCAGTCTCTTCAGTGAAGTACCCGCCGGTTGGCAAGCGTGGTGTTGCGCAGGGAATTCGGGCCACGGATTACGGTCGAAACTGGCAGCAGTATTTCCACGAGGCCAACGAAAACACGCTGGTTGTGGTCCAGATTGAAACCCCCGAAGCGGTTGCCAGAGCGCAGCAAATTGCGGGCACCGACGGAGTCGATGTGCTGTTTGTCGGGCCACTGGATCTTTCGGTCAACCTCGGATGTCCTGGCGATTTCAGCGGACAACGATTCCGCGACCAGCTTGCAGCAGTTGTGGAGGCCTGCCACCAGCATGGCAAGACGGCGGGGATTCTCTCACGACCGGATTTTGTGGCTGAGCACGTCGAACTGGGATTTCGATTCGTCGCCCTCGGGTCAGACATTGGTGCTGTCACCAGTGGACTTTCTGCAAACTTGCAGTGCCTGAAATCGCTGTAGCCGTGCAGGAGCACAATGCTGCTGGCCCCCAGCCGTTTGAGCCAGCCGAGAGGAATTCTAAATCGTCCAGTCTGCCTGATCGGAAGCATGAGCGTCCGTAATCCGGGGAAACGTCGAGTCGGCCGAGTCTCCCTGCAGAAAAACCGGCCGGGAGGCCGTCTTTCAGACCGGTGACGGCCGAAAACGGGGATCCGGAAAGTCTGGTTCCTCTCGCATTGACATCACTGGGTCCGGCGGTATTCTACGGGCTGAACACGCGTTTTCACTCACACTTCAGAGGTACTGGCTCTCCATGGGACGCTCAGAACGACAACGAGAAATTGCCCGCCGTCGCAAGCGAAAAACTGGAATCACGAAGCTGCGTGCTCGCTATGCAGAGGCACGAAATGAAGGCGAAAAGGCAGAGATTATTGCCAAAGCTCGCCGCCTCAGCCCGTTTTTGAACCTCGACTGATCTGCCCGGCCAGCACTGCCCGGTCAGTCATCGACGATCAGTTAACGCGCCGTTTCACGAACAGCCCGAGGGCTTGCCGCGCCGTGTCTTTGCTGTTGATGCAGTCTTTGCTGTTGATGCAATGGTGCACAGGCAAAACCACATTCCTGCGATAGTCCCCGAAGGATTCTGGTCCAGCGGACGGGGCGCAGGCCCAAACAAATCAAAAAATCGCCCCGGCTGATCTTGGTCAGGGCGATTTTTTTTGCCGGCAACCGGTTGCAGATTTGCCGCCATCTCCCACGGAATGAGTACAACGGGCAACATTCCGTCACTGCGAAGCCAACTGATTGCATCTTTTGAAAACGCCGCCGCGTCCATTGTCTGTGCCACTCGACTTTGGCTTCTCCGAAACTGCGGCCGGCGGCTGTGTTCCGTGTCAGCAAACAGTTGCAACTTGCGGCTGCCATGCCATGCGAATGCTCGCAATGCCGGTTCAGAAATGACCGCATCGGACGCATGCACAGCGAGGCCCGCGTCAATCAAACCGGTTGATCTTTGCTGGAGGGAAACCAGCATCGGGGGAGTGCTTTTCGCCGCGAATGGGATGGGTAACGAAAGCGGCAACAAGCGCTGCAACCCCATTTCGAGAAAAAACTGCGATCAACCGGGGAAACGTCGCTGCAGCGGTTCTCTGGTGGCCAGCCGGCGACCATGGGCGGATTATCGGCGAACTGAAACAGGCCAAAACTGCGGGCAGTGGAACAACGATTTCGGCTTTTGGCGTCCTGAATTCCAGGCCATCGGCAGTGAGTGCCGAATTCAGACGAGCGGCAATCAAATCCAGAAAATTTGCACTTTCAACCCGCGACCATCCGCTTGACGGTTCGATGCAGACACCGCTATCACCCTCCACATTCGTGCCCTTCTCGCGCCCGCTTTTGGCAATTCCGCAAGAGAGGCCGACAGGTTGAAAGAGATTTCGGGAAACGCACAGGACGTGTGCTTCCCGGTTGGAACAAAAAAAGTGAGGTCATGGATTCGGACCGCAGGAGACGGTCTGATGATCATGGACGATCGCCGGCGGGACTGGAGAAAACCCGTCGGGAATTCCTGAAGGAGGATCCTAAATTGTACAAGGCCATCGGACTCATCACGTGCGCTTCAGTGATGGCCGCGTCGCTGTATTTATTCAGCGGCGGCGATCCGTCACAAACGTTATCAGCACAAACCGATCCTTCCGGGGGACAGGATTACAGTGCTGTGGCAAGACAGTTCCTCCAGGATGCTCGCAGCGAAGCCGCCAGAGGCAACGTTGAGGAAGCCCGTCGGCTGGCAGAGACAGCAGCCGAGCTGGCATCGGACTGGAGCTCCACCGAGGAGTCTCCGGCTGAATTCCTCGCAAAGCTGAATCCTCAGGCTGCAACGCCTCAGGAAAACATCTTTGCGGACGAGTGGGAATCGCAGCAACCGGCACTCCCTTCCGCGAAGGCTCCGCCGGTTGCAGCAGCAGACATCACCGTGGGCAGTCCTGAGTCGGCATCCGCCGGCACCGGAAACAGTTCACAGATGTTGCGCAACCGCGAAGCCACTCGACTGCTGGGTGAAGCTCGTTCCGCGATGAAGCAGGGCGATCTTGTCACGGCACGTGCTCGAGCAATGCAGGCGAAACAATTAAATGCCTCCTACACGCTTTGGGATGACAAACCCGAATATGTGCTGGGAGATCTCGAAGCGGCTGCGGACACGCTGACCTTCCGAGGCAGCGAAAAGCCAGTGGCTGAGTCTTCGAGGGCTACCAGTGCGGCGACTTTGCTGCAGCAGGCACGCGCAGCGATGGAGGCTGGCAGACTGACTGAAGCGCAGCAGCTTGCCGACCGTGCCGATGCATCGGGGCAGGCTTTCGGAGCGTTTGAAGACACTCCCGACATGGTCGGCCGGGACATTGAACGACTGCAGGCAGCAATCGCATCAGATCGTGTGGAAGGAGCAGCGGCAGCAGCCACTTCTCGTGCTCGTCGTCTTCTCCGCGACGCTCGTGAAGAAATGGCAAGCGGCAATGCAGAAGCGGCTCGCCGGCTGGCAGCTGAAGCAGATTCCATGGAAGTTGTGTGGGGACTGACAGACGACACACCGGAACTGCTGTTGCAGGATTTGGTGGCGTCTGAGATGCGTGAGCAGGCTGTTGCCGGTCGCCCGGTCAGCCCGTCTGACGCTGTTTCCGACACGGTCTTCAATATCAATGAGAATGCGTCTGATGACGGATTTGGGATTGCTCCTGTTGCACCTGTTTCCGGCGTTGTAACCGCTGGCGGTGAATCTGCGACGCAGCTGTATCGACAGGGGATTTCCAGACTGCGAATGGGCGACCGCGACACGGCGATGGCTGCGTTCGAAGCTGCATGGGCACAGGCCGATCAGCTTAGCCCGCAGGATCAGCGACAGTTGCGTGACTTCATGCAGCAGCTGTCTCGCACACAGGAGCGAACGCGTCCGATCCGACTGGCATCCGGCCAGCAGGCAGCTGACCTGGAGACGGAGTTTGACGGTGCAGTTCAGGAATCTGATGTCTTTGACGTGCCAGAGGTTCCGGCGGGACGTGACCCGCTGACCGTGGCAGCCGAAAAATCGGATGTCCTGTATGACCGTTTGCGAGCAGAAGTGATGAACGCTGTCTACCGGGCTGAAAAGCTGCGCGAGAACAACCCGGACGAAGCTTTGCAAATTCTCGACAACACGATGGCAGCCGTCGAAACAGCTCCGCTGGGAGCGGAAGCCGTGGAATCCCTCTCCGGCTACATTCGTCGCACCGAAGCTTCGATCGAGGCATGGAAAGAACAGCAGGCTCCAAACCTCGAACTTGCCGAGAAGAACCGCAACTTGATGGAAGAGATTCGCCGGGAAGCGGAGACTCGAATTCGCATCGAACAGGAATTCGCTGACCTGGTCAACGAATACAATCAGATGATGAAGGAGCGTCGTTATCCGGAGGCGGTTCTGGTGGCACGCAAGGCAATGGATCTGAATCCGGATCTGCCTCAGGCCGCGATCATGGTTGAAAAGGCGCGTCTGCAAAAGCAGATCGCATTTAACGAAGATTTGAAATCCCGCAAGGAAGACAGTTTCCTGCAGACTCTCAACGACGTTGAACTGGCGGCAGTTGCTCCGGGTCGCGATTACGCAATGCCCGACGCACGGTCATGGGACTCGCTGACGAAACGTCGCGAAGCATTCGGGCGGGTTGACAGCCGCCAGCGAACTGAAAGTGAACTGAGGATCGAGCGAAGTCTGGGTGAGCAGGTGTCACTGCACTTCAGTGATGTGCCTCTGACCGAGGTGATTCGCGAGATTGCCATTGAACATGGCATTAACATCACGATGAAGACGCGAGCCATTGAGACGGAGGGCATCTCTCCCGACCAGCTGGTCAGCATTGATGTGGATGGCATCACACTTCGGAGTGCTCTGAATCTGTTGCTGGATCAGGCCGGTGGCCTGGTTTATGCAATCGAAAACGAAACTCTGATGATTACCAATCGTCTGGAACAGGAAACTCGCTTCCTCAATGTGGCATACAATGTTGCCGACCTCGTGGTCCCGGTTGGAATTCGCAACACCCCGGCCGTGGGCCAGTATGGGACATCCATGCCAGGCACCGGACGATTTTCACCCGGCGGTAACGCATTCTACCAGGTGAATGATGACCTTGCGGTCTCACTTGGCGGTGGCGGACGCCCATCGGGGATGAGCAGCGGGGGCAATGAGCCAATTTCCAACGCTGACTTCACCGGACTGACCAACCTGATCACCACAACGATCGAGCCAGGCTCGTGGGATCTCGACGGTGGTGAAGGCACCATCGGTCAGGACGAAAACACACTGTCGCTGGTGATTCGCCAGACATCCGCAGTGCACGAACAGATTGCCGACCTGCTGACCCAGCTCCGAAAGTTGCAGGACCTGCAGGTCACAGTGGAAGTTCGCTTCATCAGCGTTTCGGATAACTTCTTCGAACGCATCGGTGTCGACTTCGACTGGAACATCAATGACAACCTTGGCGACCCAACCGGGGTTCCGGCGTTCGGCTCACGTCAAACCACCTTCCCAGGTGGCGGCGGTGGCGGCGGCGGCGGCGGTGGTGGCGGCGGCCAGAGCGGCGACCTTCGCGGTGGCGGCCAGGGTGGCGGCGGTCAGGGTGGTGGACAGCAGGCTCAGGGCGGACAGCAATCCTTGTTCGACCCCGTCACGCGTGTCAATTCACCTCGAGACGACTTCAATGGTCAGGTTGTTGGCCTTGCGGGACCGGACCGATTTACTGAGGACTATGACCTGCAGTTCCGTCAGGGATCATTTGAAATTGGAGTTCCGGACTTTGGTGGATTCCAGCCAAATGCCGGGATCCAAATGGGGCTGGCGATCCTGAGTGACATTGAGGCCTTCTTCTTCATTCAGGCAGCACAGGGCGACTCTCGCTCAAACATCCTGTTTGCTCCGAAGGTCACGATGTACAACGGTCAATTCGCAACGATCTCTGACCAGACACAGCGGTACCTTGTGATTGGACAGATTCCTGTCACAGCACCGGGCTCGGTCGGCTTCCAGCCTCTGGTTGCTCCATTCCCGGATGGAATTAGCCTGTCAGTTTCAGGCGTCGTCTCAGCGGATCGCCGGTACGTACGACTGTCGATGTCACCGTTCTTCAGCCAGATCGTTGACGTTCAGACCTTCACCAACGTGAATGCCGGCGGAGCTGGTATTGGCGGCGGCGGTCAGGGCGGCGGCGGTGGCTTTGGTGGCGGCGGCGGCTTCGGTGGCGGCGGCGGTGGCTTTGGTGGTGCTGGCGGTGGCGGT
>JAFMMM010000034.1 GCA_017859815.1 Planctomycetota bacterium
AGTGTGATCAGCGTCGCGGTCGTCGATTTTCCATTACTGCCGCTGACGGCGATCAGCTGGCCCTGCTGGTGAGCAAGAAAAAGATCCAGCTCACTGCTGATTTTGGCACCATTCTCCCGCGCCAGCTGAATCAGCGGATGGTTCGGCCTGACCGCCGGATTGACAACCAGCAGATCGCAATCGCGAAACAGCTCTTCCGGATGACTTCCCAACTTAACGCGATACAGATCGGAATTCTCCAGCGTCTTGAGTGCGTCCTTGAGCACTTCGGCGGGGTGCAGATCTGTAATGGAGATTCTTGCGCCGCATGCTGCGAGAAACTGTGCCGCAGCTGCTCCCCCGCCAAACCGTCCCAGTCCCATTATGGTCGCGCGAATTCCGGTGTAGTCCGGGGGGCTGGCCATCGGCAATTCCTGGGAGGTGTTGTCCTGGATGACTGAGGCGCACGTTGCTGCCTTGTCTCAACAGTGATCCGGGGGCTGCAAGCAGGGAGGAGATTTGCCCGTGTCCAGGAAACCGTCCTGACGTGTTATCGTTTCTACGAGTCTGAGACGACAGACTGAAGACGGGGGATTTTCAGGGGAAGACAGTTTTCCTTCAGTTTTGTAGACTTTGGACAGCGTATTGCAGTCCAGGTTGAAACGTTGTTTTGGCAGGCGAGCGATCTTCCTCAATGAGTATTTCTGACAAAACTGCGGTGTAGTAGCTATGGCGGGCGTCGATCATCCTGATTGGTCTGAATTCAAAGCACTGATTTCTCAGTACTCGTCGTTCGTGATTTGCAGTCATGTACGTCCCGACGCTGATGCGCTGGGGGCAGAACTTGGAATGCAATACCTGCTGCAGAAACTGGGAAAGACAGCGCGCATTGTGAATGCTTCAGGGATTCCGGCAAATCTTTCGTTCATCGCAGAGGGTAACGAAATCCTGCAGTTAAACGTGGACGTACAGAAGCAGCAGTTTGAGATTCCGGACGCGTTTCTGACTGTCGATACAAGTTCGTGGCAGCAGCTTGGTGGCATGGCTGATGTGATTCGCTCCTCAAACCGCCCCCATTTCTGCGTCGATCATCATCTCGTCTCCGATGACCTTGGTCCGCATGTTTTCCGGAACACCTCGGCAGCAGCTGCAGGTGAGATGGTCTTTCAAATATTTGAAGCCTGTCAGATTCAACCGGATTCTGTAACGGCCGGGTATCTGTACGCGGCGATTGCAACCGATACGGGCTGGTTTCGTTTTCCGTCGACCAGTCAGGAGACCATGCGAATCGCTGGGCGACTGATCGAGTACGGTGCGGTTCCCCACGAGGTTTATCGCCTCGTGCATGAACAGCATTCGCTGGAGCGGCTGCGGCTTTCCGGACGCGTATTACAGGGAATGAACAGCGACTACGACGGACGGCTTAACTGGTTGGTTGTGTCCGCCGCGGATCTGGAAGCGACTGGAACGAGCCCGGCTGATACGGAAGGCCTGGTGAATCGCTGCCTGACTGTTGCCAGTGCCGAGGTCGCTTTTATCGCGGTCGAGCTCCCTACGACACAGATTAAGTGCAGTTTTCGCTGTCGACCTCCGCACAATGTGGCCAGCCTCGCCGCAACGTTCTCTGGTGGCGGGCATCAGCTTGCATCCGGATGCACTCTGTCCGGTCCTTTGGAGACCGCCCTGAAACGAATTCTGAACGCAACGGGGCGGATGCTGTCTGAAGGTGCAGCACAGAAATAGTTGACTTGCTGATGCGCGACATGGAATGGGTTCCTGCCGGGCTTCGAGACCGCGTCAGGTTGTCCTGAGTCAGTCCGCGATCGCGTCTTTCTCCTCCAGGATTCGACGGTCACCACGAATCGTAATCCCCTGTGCGGGCTGTGCCGCGCTGACCTGTTTGCCGATTTGTTTCGCTGGATTCGCACCACCAGCAATCATCGGCTGGTCCAGTTCGCTGACTGTGATCTCACGGACGATCTGTCCCAGGCGTTGCGCCTGTTCGGCTGTTTCCGGAATAGACGCCAGTTGTTGCAACAGTTCCTGGCTGAGTGACTGGCGGCCGTGAAATGCCTGAAAGGCCGCCATGAGCAGCAGTCGGTCCGCTGAATTCGGGTTTTGTTCGAGCCAGTCCCAGAGTGGTTCCGAGAGCTGAATTTCTTTTTTTGCGGCAGTTGGTCCGTAAATCTCTGACGGCACAATTGTGATCGCTGAGGAATGATCGGACAGCGAGAGAAGTTGCTGCAGATGGTTGAAGGCTGTTGCCCACGATTGTTGGCTGATCCCCAGCAGCACTCGCCTGACCAGCAGTGGTGCACTGTTTGGGTTCAGTTCCTGTGCCGTCCTGTAATGCAGATCTGCCAGTTGCAATTGATCGGTTCGAAAAGCAGCATCACCGGCGGCCTGCTTCCGCAGTGCAGCCACTTCATTACCGGCTGCGACCCCCGCAAGACCGGGGAGCTCGGGGAATTCATTCAGTTGCAGTGGAGCGTTGAATGGAACCTGCTGAGCCTGCAGCTTAATCGGGGCTGGAGACTGATCTGCCACCACGACCTGCTGGACTGGAGTCTGACTGATTCCAATCGAGATCCCGGTTCGCTGTAGCCACGGGTTTGTGTACCAGTTGGCGTAACAGCCGAGGGATCCGTTCCACCACCATTCAAGCGGGATCAACTGAGTTGTTCCGGGAATGGTCGTATAGAGTCCATTGCGGGACCAGCCCCATGGCAGTCCGCCGGCGTTCCATGGTTGTGGAGGAAAATAATCACCAACACCACGTCTGATCACTCCATGCCCATGTGAAGAGACGGTTGTACTGCTGAATTGAGAAGTCTGTTGTAATCCCCAACCATGGTTACTTTGCCAGGTTGACGCCGAACGGATTTGTGACAGGCCACCGCGATAGGGAATGGGGATGACGGAACGGGGAATTGAGCCGCCCCTCACACCTCGGGCACTCAGGTACTGGCTGCCGGTGCCGCGAAATGCCTGATTCCAGATTCGCGACGACTGGGTGGGAGACGAAAACCGTTGTCCGGACTGTCCCTCGGCCGCAGAGCCGGAGGCGAGGCAGGCGCAAATCAGCAGACAAGAGCTTATGGCAGATCGCATGGCAGGGGCCCGATCACTGAGGAAAGTCGGCCGAGTACCCTGTGGATTGTCTGAGAATTCGCCGGTCGGGCAAGTGGATTTGTCCTGTAGACGCGGTTCTGCTGCGGTATTTCCGATCTGAGACGTGCTTGGTGCAGTCTCGGAAATGAACTGAAATCAGAAAGTCGTCTTTCAGGAATCGGCAGAATTTGCTACTTAGACGGGGAAGATGTCGCCAATTGCCGCTGGAAAATGGAATGGACTGCGGGAATTGAAGTTTGGCGTACAGGGGAGGGAGTCCCGTGAACAGGTCAGTTTTCAAGATTGCAGCCGTTGTCGTTGTCCTTGGTGCCGGTGTCTGGATCGCCGCTGAGGTTCAGAAAAGACTGTCGTCGTCGGCAGCATTGACCGCTGGGCAAAATTCTGCAACCGAACCGACGACTGCTGATTCCACCGTTGGTGAACTGGTGCTTCAGCAGGCGCCCGATGATATCTCCGATTCTTCACTGCCGTTCCAGTTTGATGAACAGCCGGACTTTGGACAAATTGCCGGTGAAGAGCTCACCGAACCCGGTGACACATTTGATTCTGCGGCTGCGCTGGCCACCACTGACCTGCAGGATCCGTCTGCGATTCCTGTTCCGGCCGCAGAACCGGCTGGGTTTTCGTTCGACTTGCTGGACGAGGAGACTCCGGCTGGCACAGCTGTCCGCCCGGCAGGTTTCGACACCGAGAATGCTGTGCGGGCAAACGTTTCGGAGCCTGCCAGCGACGAAAACACGGGAGTCTTTTCATTTGCTGACCTGCAGGAGGACCCTCCACAGCCGGTCACAGAGTCGAATCCTGCAGAGCCGTTGAATTCCCCCCGCATCTCTGATCTTGCCGAGCCGTCTGGTGCAGAAGAGCAGCCTGATTTCGCCGAGCCGTTTGATACTGTGATCGAAGATCCTTCAGCGAGCAGCGACAATGCTGCGATGTCCGGGTTAGACCAGGATGCGTTCCCGACACGACCTCAGGATGCAGCGGCAGCATCGCCCGCCGCATCGGAGGATCCGCTGTTTCAGTTTGACACTGCTCCCGCACCCACAACACCTGCAGATGACGGTCCGTTCGATGCCGAATTGTCCGATCCTGCGATGGTGCCGAGGCCGGAAACAGCGATTCTACCGCCGGCAATCGAAGTTCCTGAGCTCGAACAGAATTTACCGCAGAGTGGCTTCGCCCCTGCCGGAGAGGCTGATTTCGGGGGCCCTGAGAACACGATTCCTTCGACACGGTCAGCGGGACGGCGGAACGCCGAGTTGCCCCGCCGAACGGAGCCAGTCGCTGGATTTGACAGCGGAGATTTTCTGCCAACATCACCAGCACCCACGCGCCCGACTCGTCCTGCTGCCGAAGCTGCGGATCCAGAATTTTTCGTTCCCGGTGATCAAACTGCGGACGAACCTGCGACATTCGACAGTGACGAAGGAGCCGTGCCATTTCCAGTTGACGCTGGGGCTGTTGGAAACGGCGGTCAGCTGTTGCCACCGCTGGAAACGGAACCGACGGACACGCTGCCATCTCGTGGGGCAGTCCGTGAAGTCACCGAAGAGATGCGACCGCAGTTATCAGTCCGCAAGGAAGCACCAGCATCAGCAATTGTGGGAGTTCCACTGATTTACAGTGTGTTTGTGAGCAACAACGGCGATGCGTCTGCGTTTGATGTCGTTATTGAAGACGAGTTGACTTCCGCCGCAGAACTGATTCGGGCGATCCCGGCGGCTGATCACACATCCGAAACCGGTGTGATGAGCTGGTCGATTCCGGAATTGCGTTCGGGCGAGACGAAGGAAATTCGGGTTCAGGTTCGTCCGATCGGCGAGGGGACCTTAAACGGGACGGCCACGGTCCGGTTTCATGCACAGGTGAGGTCATCCACCATTGTGAGAGCACCTCGACTGATTCTGGAGATTCTCGGACCACCGGAAGTTCGTGTTGGTGATCAGGTGGCGCTGCAGTTTCGGATTCATAATCGCGGAACAGGTGATGCGACGGGCGTGATGCTGCACAGTATCCTGCCCCCGGCACTGCGGCATCCGGAAGGCAGTGATCTGGAATACGAACTGGCGGTTCTGCCGGCGGGTGAGTCTGAACTGGTTGACTTGCAGGTGGTGGCCGCAGAATCAGGAGATAAGGTTCGGATTGCCGCAGAGCTGACCAGTCAGGGAGGGACTTCTTTGATGGCCAGAGCCGATCTGACGGTCGTTGGAGCTCAGTTGGCGATTCAGCGTTTGGGGCCGGATCGTCGTTATGTTGGTCGCTCGGCAAGTTTTCAGAACGTGGTCAGCAATGACACCAATTTCCCTGCCGAGGATGCAGAAGTTATTGAGACGGTGCCGCATGGAATGCGTATCGTGTCGATCGGTCAGAATGGCCAGTTCAACGAGACGACGCGACAGATTCGCTGGAAGCTTCCGGTCATTCAACCCGGACGACAAACGGTGCTTGACGTGGAACTGGTTCCGGACACTGCGGGTCAGATGGAGTCATCGATTGAGGTTGTGGAATCAGCCGGATTTCGATCGCTGGCCGCTGATAATACTGTCGTGATGGTCGAAGGACTTCACAACGTCACAGCGAACATTAGTCGAGTGAACAAGCCGGTGGCCATTGGCGAGCGATTCGGCTTTACGGTGACCGTTAATAACCGCGGAACTGCGACGGCAAAGAATGTACGCGTTGCTTTGCAGGTTCCGCAGGGAATTCGCGTGATGGCCGCAGGGACTCGAGAAGTCCCGGGAGAGTTGCTGTCAGGCAACATCGTTCGTTACGTGACCGTGCCGATTGTCCGACCGAACGAAAAGTTTGATTTCCAGATTACGCTGCAGGGGCAGGAGTCGCTGCGAAATGCCGTCGTACGTGCTCAGTTACGCTATGACGAAATGGAAACTCCGCTGGTCATTTCTGAGTCGGTCACAGTCTTCGACGACGCTCTGTAAAACGCCGCTGGCGTGTGGCGAAGCCTTCCTCCTGCTGTGCCGGACGCCTCGAATCAACCGGGACGTGCTTCGGCTTCTGCGGGATTCAGCACAAGGCTGTCTTCTGCGGCGCCGTTCCACCGCGGCGGGTCGCAGCGAGTTGCCTGCCACCCGTGATGCATCAGGACAGGGTTTCCGCCAGCGCCGGTGATCCGCAACTTTGCCGCCGACAGTTGATCGCTGCTGACGGCGGATCCCTCCGGCTGATCCACGACTGGTCGGATTGCAAATTGCCTTTCGAGGACGGATCCGCAGTCGCGATGGACTGTGCGTACAGCCGCACCGATCTGAGCGTCGGTGTAGGCATCAATGGGTTCCTTAAGGAAGTCGATCAGTCGGGCTTCCCGTTGCAGGTCCGCGAGCAGTGTAATCGCCTCGCTGCGCCCGGAAACTTTCGGTTCCGGTTCGGGTTCGGGATCGGGAACTGAAGCCGGTGCAGAAACGGAACTGGCCGCTGGTTGCTGCAGAAAACCCGCAACCCGTTGAGCAAGATCCGGGCTGGTCAGAATCTTCCATGCGAGAGAAAATCGACTCATCAGTTTGGTTCCGACATAAACAGAGGCCAGGTGACGGTGCAATTGTGTTGCGGGCAGTTTGGGGGAACACGTGCCTGATGAAAACTCACAGACCGTGTTGATCGTGCCGGCCTTTGGATCTGCCAAACCCACACGCCGAGGCGGGCAGTCTACCGGATGGAGATATCGGATCCAGCGGGGGTGGCGGGTTGTCAGTGTCGAGAACAGTCATCCGGAGCGTGAGTTTTCAACCCGGAGTGATGCCAATCCCGTCATGATTCCCAGGGAAGTTGTTGAACGAAGCCGTGGGCAGCCAGAATCCTGGTGTCAGGCATTCCTGGAGATGTCGGAAGCAGATGGAGGACAGCGATGGGCGCAGTGCTGATTGACGGAAAACAGATTGCAGCAAACTGCAGAAACGCGACAGCTGAGGCCGCAGCAAAATTCAACGCGGAATTTGGAGTCACAGGTCATCTGGCAGCAGTCCTTGTTGGGGACGATCCTGCCAGTCAGGTTTATGTCAGAAACAAGGAACGTGCCTGCGAAAAGGCAGGTCTGCGAAGCACGCTGCATCGTTTGTCGGAATCAACCAGTCAGACGGAACTCCTGGAACTGGTGCAGACCTTAAATCAGGATTCCAGCGTGCATGGGATCCTCGTGCAGTTGCCGCTGCCCGCGCACCTGAATGCGACGGAGATTCTGGATGCCATCACTCCATTGAAGGATGTTGATGCATTTCATCCGGAGAATGTGGGACTGTTACTGCAGGGGCGACCAAGATTTCTGCCCTGCACCCCTGCCGGTGTGATGAAGATGCTGGAGGTCAGCGGCACTGAAACCGTCGGCAAGCGTGCCGTGGTTGTCGGACGCAGCGACATTGTGGGTAAACCAATGGCGGCGTTGCTGTTGCAGAGGGGAGCCGACGCGACGGTGACTGTCTGCCACAGCAGGAGTCAGGATATTGCTGAACACTGCCGCTCTGCAGATCTGCTGGTCGCAGCGGTTGGCATCCCCGAGTTCATCAAAGGAGACTGGATCCGTCCCGGCAGCGTCGTCATCGATGTGGGAATCAACCGAGTTGAGGATCGGTTGGTCGGGGATGTGGAGTTTGCGGCTGCGGCCGAACGAGCGGCGGCGATTACTCCGGTGCCGGGCGGCGTGGGGCCCATGACGATTGCGATGCTGCTGGAGAACACACTGCACGCTGCCCGGCTACAGCTGCAATAACCGGGGAATTGGTCGCGATTGCTCCGCGCCAGCTGGAATTGTCAATGCCGCTGCCACGATCATGTCTGTCCCGGTTTAAGAGAAGAGGCTGTTTCTGTTTACTTCTGATGAGAATTCAACGGCTGTTTGTCAGAAATCCAGATCTGTTGCTGTGCCTTGACGGAATGGAGTGCGATATTTGATTCTGGCTAAGTGCGCCAAGGCGGTATTCGTGCGTATACTAATTCGCGGCGAGCCGGATGAGTGACCTGAGGTTTATTGTCGATTGGGCAGCGTGGTCGCAAAGCAGACTGTCGCTGCAACCAGGCGTCCCGGTTTAGCGTCAGTGATCTGCGATGCCGTGCATCGTTCAACGAGTTCCGGAAAACTGCTGAGGGGCGGCATGGGAACAGTGGCCAGTTTCCTGCGGCGGTTCTGTAATGATGAACCAGCACGTGAAGTGGTGGCGAGCTGGAGAGATCAGGGTCATAATTTCCCGTGATGGTTCCGGGAGAGGGGCAGCAGACTTCGCAAGGATGGAAGATGTGTCGTTTTGAGTAATGCTACAGGGTATTCAAAGTAGACCGAAATCAGACCAGCAGTGTGCAGGCGGCATGATTTGCAAACAATTGCGATGAGACGGGAGAGGACAGTGTCGGGAATAATTGCTCAGCGGAAGTCCGTTCTGATTGTGGAAGATGAGGAGCTTATCAGCAGTACTCTGGCAGAGTTTCTGATGGGCGAGGGGTTTGAAGTCCGGACTGCTTCAACGGCGGCCGAGGCAATCCGGGTGTGCCAGGAACGCGATTTCGACGTGGGGATCTGTGACATTCGTCTCCCGGACGGCGACGGGATTCGCGTGCTGCGCCAGATGCACCGCATTAATCCTGCGATGTTCGTCATGATCATCTCAGCATTTGCAACGGTCGAGAACGCTGTGGAGGCATTTACCGCAGGGGCATTCGACTATCTGGTGAAGCCGGTCCGATTTGAAGAACTGGTCAAGCGGATGCAGCGCCTGTTCAAGTTCCAGGATCTGTTCCGGGAAAACCAGCGTCTGCGAAAAGACCTCGCACGGAGTTCCGGTTTTGACCAGGTGGTTGGTTCCAGCGCTGTGATTCAGGATCTGCTGAAGACGATTCGCAAGGTTGCCTCAACCAATTCGAATGTGCTTCTGGTGGGAGAAACGGGAACAGGCAAGGAACTGTTCGCTCGCGAGATCCATCTTGCCGGACCGAATCACGACGATCCGTTCATGCCGGTCAGCTGTGGTACGCGACCTGTTGAAAGTCTGGAGTCACAGTTGTTCGGAACTGCTGATGGCGGGGAGGGTGCTTTGGTCACCGCCGGTCCCGGCACGGTCTTTCTGGATGAAGTTGCGTTGCTGCCGGCGGGTACCCAGTCGGAACTTCTGCGGGCGATTGAATATGCCGAAGTGATCCCTGTCGGGGCGACGAAGCCCGTCAAAGTGGAATGTCGAATTATCGCGGCAACCTCCCGCGAACTGGGGCAGGAAGTAACGGACGGCAACTTCGAAGAGGATCTGTTCTACAGACTGGACGGGGTAAAGATCCGCATTCCGGCACTGCGTGAGCGTCTGGATGACATTCCGGAATTGGTTGAGTACTTCATCGTGCGTCACCGCGAGTCGATGGGCAAGCGGGTCACTGGCGCAACAAGCGAAACAATTCGCACGCTGATGGCCGCTCACTGGAAGGGTAATGTCAGGCAGCTGGACAACGCTGTTGAGCGTGCTGTGATGATGTGTGACGGCGATGAGATTACTCCAAATGACTTGCCACCGGATCTGTTAGGGGGAGGCTCTTCACTGCCGGACACGGATGATCTGAGGTCTGCTCTGCGTCATTACGAGCGGCTGCACATTACTCGCGTGCTGCGGCAATGCCCTGACAAGAAGGAAGCGGCAAAGCGATTGAAGCTGGGCTTATCCAGCCTGTACCGCAAGATTGAAGAGCTGAAAATTGAATTGTGACAGCAGTGACTGCGGCCCTCGCTCCTCAGCGGGGGCTAAGTCGTTCGGCTCTGCTTCCCTGCGGCTGACCGCGGCTGACAGGGATGCTCGCTGCCGGGCGGTGATGCCGACGGAGTTCTTCAGGAGAGAGTTGTGAACACGGACGAGATCAAGCAGTGCATCCCTCACCGGACCCCATTTCTGTGGCTTGACGAAGTCACTGAGCTCTCCGAGACACGTATTGTCGCCCGCAAGCACTTGAATCCGGAACTGCCGGTATTTCAGGGGCATTACCCTGACTTTCCTGTGTTCCCCGGTGTTCTTCAGTGTGAATCCTGTCTCCAGGCCGGTGCCGTGCTGATTTCACAAATGGTTCCCACGGGGACAGATGAAGTGCCGGTGGCCACCCGACTGAACAATGTGCAGTTTCGCCGAATGATCCGTCCCGGGGAGACGATTCAGATCGAGGTGGATTTGACCGAACGTGTGGCGAATGCCTTCTACATGAAGGGGCGGGTCAGCGTTGAGGGTAAGGTTACCGCGCGTCTGGAATTCGTCTGCTCGGCGGCACCGAAGCCCTGACGCAATGCTGCGTCGGGTGATTAGCTAAGTGGAATGATGGCCTTTACGCACGCCAGCTCTTCCAGCCACAGAGCCAGATCTTCGTGGCCAGTACGAGTGAGCTTTGTAAGATTCGCGGCCCAGTCGAAGTCCGACTTGAGGCGGTACCGCAGGTTTCCGGGTGTGCTGCTTTTTAAGTGGGAGCGGGCGGTGATTGCGACCCGGTGAACAAAGGTTCGCAATTCCTGATCCTGAAGGCGGACGGCGAGTCTGGCAATTTCGCAGCAGATCGGATCCCACGTTTCCCAGGGAAGATGTTCTCCGGTGGCTACAGTGGGTTGATGAAAGAAATCGGGATTCAGCTGGTGTTCCTGCAGCCAGACTGAAAACGCCGGATGCAGCAAATACCAGTCGGAGTTTGGCAGATCCGCTCCGATGAATCGCAGGGGATCATCCGGTCGGCGAAATCTCTGTACGGCAATCCTGGTTTCCGGGTCGACTGAAATGATTCCGAGCAGTCCACAGAGGTAGAGATCTCCAAAGGGATGAAAGATTTCCTGTGAGTCCGGACCGAAGCTCTGGATTGCTGCTTCATCAATTCCATTAAAGCGGGCGCAGACCGTAAAGGCTTCCCGACGATCGAGAATGTTTGCCGGCAGACAACGGAAGAATCGCTGTCGCTCATCTTCATCCGCCAGGCAGTCCAGAAACACCCGCATCTCTTCGAAGATATCGTTGACAAGGCTGCTGGCGCTGCAACGGCGAACCACATTGACGTATTGTTCTTCAGATGCGGTCACGCCGGAATGGCTGAGCTCTTTGGCAATGGTCACAAGGTCACGAGGACGTCCGAGTGTATGTCTGCGGAGGAACCGGAACGCATCTTCCGGGACCGGGCGACCAGGGTGTTTGATGACGTGGAGACCTGCAAAGTCAAGAAACTGCCGATTGTCTTCATAGGAGCTGGACAGTCCGTCCATCATGGATTTGAGCTCATCGTCGGTGTAACGCAATTCGAGAGTTGAACCCCTGACGTTGGCTTTGATGGCGGAGTGATAATTGGCAAACGCTTCCTGTCGAATGGTTGCATAGACACGAACGTGGCGATTGGCGTTCATGATTTCCCAGGCGGCTTCAATCAGCCCGGCCTGGATGTTGACCCATGCTGCTCGGCTGCGTTCCTGAACGGCCTGGTCGACCTTGTCGATGAAGAAATATGTGGCACTTTGAATTGCGCGCAGTTTTTCATCAAGAAAGCTTTCTCTGTTTGTCAGCAGTTGATTCATCTGTTTGACGGTCAGATTTGTCAGCTTCTTGAAGACCACCGTTGGTGAAACTTGAGTGCCTTGCAGCCAGCCCTGGAATGGAGCGGGGAATTGTTGAATTTCTGCACGGTCCTCTGCATGAATGATGCTGGAATGGTGCGAGATTGCCGAAATCCGCAGCGCTGTGCTCCACATCCGACGTGTTTCCGCGAGCGCTGAAAGAGTGGTTTCAAAATGCTCGGAGACCATCCGCATGGAACTCATCAGATCCAGGTAAGCGCCTTTCTGAGGAATCAGGCAAAGTCCCTCTGCGTCGTCTAATCCTGACGGATTCTGTAGCAGCAGGTGCCGTTTGCAGCTCAGCAGCATGGTTTTACCAAGCCCTTTGGTGCCGCTCAGAAAATAGCAGTTGCGGCTGGTCAGGAATTGCTCAACCAGTCGGGTCCGAAAAATAAGTCGCGGCAGTTCTTCGATATCGATCTGGCTGGAATCAGTTTCCCAGGGCTGGTGTCTGGTCAGTTGCGGTGCTGGCTCGCTGCGAGTACGCGGACCGGGGCGAGCTGCGGCAGTCGGATTGCAGCCGACCCGAGTCAGTGCCTGAAGGAGTTGCAGTTCGGCATGCTGCCAGCGGCCCGCAGGGATTTCGATGAATTGTGCGGAGGGCAGCAGCGTACGCCAGGAAACAGCGCGGCGGTTCAGGTCATCCATGGTGATCCCGAGAAGCAGCAGAATTGCCGGACAATTCGATTCATCAATACATCGTATTTGCCGGCCAAAATCCTCAGAGCGAACAGAGGCTTCGGAAATGAGCAGGACGGCAGCTGTAGAACGGTGTATGGCGGCGGTGACCTGCTTCAGAAACGGCACACCTGGAATCGCATCCCGCTGATATCGCCAGGACGACAGTCCATGCTGGTCCAACAGCGATGATACTTCCGCAGCGATCACGGAGTCGGCAGAAACCGTCCCGATAAAGACATCACAGGGACCCCCGAATGTGATTCGAATCGCCTCGTTGCTAATGGAATTCAGCTGCGGGAATGCTGCGAGAATGAACTCCCGACAGGATGGAAAGCGATTGTGAATTTCTCGCGACAGCGCTTTGGCAACAGCGTCGCTGACGGATTCGGGGATATCCGGACACAACTCCGAGAGCGGTGTGGGGTCTTCATTCAGCCGCGCGAGCAGCACTTCATTCGCGGTCTTGCCGTCAAATGCAAACTGCCCCGAAAGCATTTCGTACATCACCAGAGCGAGCGCATACTGATCGGTTTGCGGGCGGGTCTCTTTTTGCAGAGCCTGCTCGGGAGCGGCATACAAGGGGGTACCTCCCGCTCTGGCACCGGAGACTCGCCGACGAAGATCATGCGCGATGCCAAAGTCCAGAATCCTTGGCTCTGATGGTGAACGAAATGCAATGTTGGCTGGTTTCAGATCGTGATGCACGATGCCCTGTCCATGAGCCACGTCGAGTGCACGTGCAAGTTCCCAGCTCAGTTGCCGGACCTCTTTGAGCGGCAACCGCTTTTTGTCTTCAAGGATTTCCAGCAGTGTTTGGCCTTCGACGTATTCGAAGACCACGTAGTCACGATCCGCATGAGTGCCATAGTCCAGTACGGTGGCGATCGCGGGATCGTTGAGGGAAGCGCCCATGCGAGCTTCTTCACGCAACGCCAGGTTCAGCCGCCGTTCCGGATCATTGTTCAGACGTCCAAGCTGGACAATTTTTACCGCGACCTGACGGTCCAGCTGCTGGTCCTGCGCCAGCAGAACAGTGCCCATGCCACCCTGCCCGATCACCCCCTGCAGTTCATATCGCTCGTCCAGAATCATGCCGGGGCGAAAGGCCTGATCGACTTCACGAATCCAGTCAGAATGGTCCGACTGCACGACATTTCCCGAAGCATCAAATTCACAGTAGTCCTGAGCCGAAGCCGAATTCAGGACCCCCTGCATCATTTGGGTCGTGGCACCAGCGTTAACCATCGGATTCGATTTGGCGTGAGTGTCTTCCGGCACTTCGATGTGACAGCGTTGGCGGACAATCTGCAGTGTCCTGAGGACCAGCGTTTCATGCTGCGGAAAGCGATCCAGAAGTGACCGTCGCGAGGGCACGTCGCCCAGTTGATGCAGATACTCCAACTCAATTTCAAGGAGCAACTGAATGAGCTGTGCACGATTACTGGACGGGAAATCAGCAAGGTAGTCCTCGACTCTCGGTCGCTGGTCCTGACACTGTTTCCAGTCATCTTCAAAACGTATGCAGATTTGCTCAATTCGCTGCGAGTCGCTCATCTGCGATCCGATATTACGGTACGAGGTGACGTTGTCTGAGTCGTTCCCGTTGATCGTCTGTTCTCAGGGGAGGCAACCGACCTGTCACGGTCGTTCACCGACGCTGCCCTGTATCGTCGTGACACGACAGCAGGAATGCAAATGAATCTGCAGCGTTCACCGAGGGGGATCGGCCTCGTCGGCCGCCAGCGACTGCAGGATGGTTTCTGCCGCTGATCGTCCGCTGGAAATGCTGTCGGGAATCCCAACTCCGTAGTACGAGCTGCCTGCAAGCTGCAGGCCGGAAAACTTCTTCAGCTGATCCTCAATCCGCAGAACGCGGCTGGTGTGTCCCACATGGTACTGTGGCATCGCCCGTTGATAGCGGATCACTTCGGCAAACAGAGGCGCCCGATGCAGTCCGTAGATCCCCTGAAGTTCTCGTTCCACGCTGTCAAGAATCTCGTCATCTTCGCGATCAAGCAATTCGGGCTGCATGGCACCGCCAACAAAGGTACGGAGCAGAATGTGTCCGGCAGGAGCTCTGTTGGGGAATTTGCGACTGGCATAACTGACGGCGAGGATTTCTCGGTTCTCCACGGCCGGGACCACCATCCCGAATGCCTCCATGCGATCACGAAAATCAGAAAGCTGATGCCCGCTGATAACGAGGGCACTGGATGCGTATTCAACCTGTTGCAGTTCCTGTCTTAAGTCAGCAAAGCTGTCGTCGCTCAAAAGCCGGGCCGCGGCATGAGTTGGCAGCGTGACGATCACGGCATCAAAAGTCTGCCGCCCCGCAAATGTTTCCAGCAGCCACGCGGTCTGATCCTGCTGAGTGTCTTGCTGCAGGTTTTGAACCGGGGAATTCAGACGCAGGGTGAAGCCGGGACATCCCGCCAGCTTCTGCTCAATGGCTGATACCAACTGGGAAAGGCCTCCGGAGGGAGTTGCAAACAGCCCGTAACGAGCCCCGGCTTCAGCGATCCTGGATGCCTGTTTCTGCTTCGAACTACTCGCAGCAAGAACCGCGCGAATAATTCCTCCGTGCTGCTGTTCCATGTCGAGGAATCGCGGGAGCGTTGCACGCAGACTGAGCTTTTCGGGATCCGACGTGTAAATCCCGCCCACCAGCGGCTGCACCAGCCTGTCCAGCGTTTCAGCCCCGAAACGACGACGCACAAAGCTGGCGAGTGATTCATCGTCCTGAGCTCCCGCCGACCTGACGAAGTATTCTCCGAGCAGTCGCAGTCGTCCTTTCAGAGACAGAATGGGGGTTGTCAGAATGGCCAACGGTTTTTCCGGGGACATCAGCATAAACCCGTCGGGCACGGCCCGAGGCCGACCGCGGGAGAGTACCAGTGATTTGCGGTACCTCGTATCAGTGGAGATCAGCTGGTCGGCGAATCCGAGTTCTTCGCAGAGCTGAATACCGCCGGGCTTGTTGGTGATGAACGAGTCCGGTCCCAGCTCCATCAGGAATTCATCGGCTTCTTCAGTTCGGATGATTCCGCCAAGTCGCCGGGAACTTTCGAACAGCGTGACCTGAAGATCCGCGTTGGCCATCGCGAGATGATGTGCAGCCGCAAGTCCGGTAATTCCACCGCCAATGACGGCAATTCGCAATCCGTCTGTGAAGGAATCAGTGGTACTGGCGGTGAGTGTCATCAGCGGGCACCGAGTTCGTGGACAAAATCGACAACTGCGCGAACGTGATCCGGATTCATATCCGGCATGACACCGTGTCCAAGATTGAAGATATGTCCGGGACGTCCTTCGGCCAGCTGCAGCACATCAGCCACTCGCTGACGAAGGACCGGCAGGTCTGCGTAAATTGATACCGGGTCCATGTTACCCTGGATCGCAACATCATAACCAAAGGTCTTCCACGCTTCATCAAGTGGTGAACGCCAGTCGATTCCCATCACCTGCCCACCCGCTTCCCGCTGCAGTTTCAGCAATGCCGGATTTCCGTTCAGGAAATTAATCACCGGGGCGAAGGGTTCCACAGACGAGATCAGTTTCTTCACCCACGGCAAAACGTAGCGGCGATAATCAGACGGACAAAGACATCCGGCCCAGCTGTCGAAAATCTGGACACACTGGCAGCCTGCTGCGATCTGAGCCTGCAGGTACAAACTTGCAGAATCCACCAGGCGTTCCATCAGCGCCGACCAGGCACCTTCATCGTTGTACATGATGGTTTTTGTATGCACGTAATTCTTTGAGCCACCGCCTTCGATCGTGTACGAGGCCAGCGTGAATGGAGCACCGGCGAATCCGATCAGCGGAATGTTGGGTGGCAATGCTGCGCGAATCATGCGGATGGCATCAAAAACGTAATTCAGCTGTTCCACATCCTCGACCGCATGAATCCGATCGACATCAGCGCCGCTGCGGACAGGGTTGTGAATGACCGGTCCCTCGCCGCGAACATATTCCAGATTGATCCCCATGGGTTCCAGAATTGGCAGCAGGTCCGCAAACAAAATTGCGGCGTCAACGCCCAGAATCTCCCGGGCGGTCACTGTGACTTCACAGGCCAGTTCCGGAGTTTTGCAAAGCTCCATGAATGTGACACGATTGCGTACGTTCATGTATTCGGGCAGATAGCGTCCGGCCTGCCGCATGATCCACAGGGGGGTGGTGTCAACGGGCTGGCGATGAACCGCTTTCATGAACCGGCTTTCGGCCAGCTGCTGCTGCAGTGATTCGGGCAATGAAGATGTGGTCATCGGAGAGGTTGTTTCTTAAAACGGTACCGGAAGTTGTCGCTGCAGGCCCCTATTCCGAGGCAGTTTCAACCGGAACAATTCCGGTCTCTGTGATCTGGTAGGGAATGATCTGTTCTGAACAGGCACTGCCGCGGTGTTTGGCAACGTACATGGCCCGCCCCATCTGGTTTCCCTGTCGCGTTCGCCCCATCATCAGAATGGTGTTTGCATTGCTTAACAAATCACCCGTCTGAATTGGCCGGCAGATCAAATCGTCCAGCATGACTTCATGGCTGGTGTACATGAACATTCCACCGATCGCGTGATGATCGTAGGCATGTGCCGCGATCTGTTCCTGTTGTGACCGAAAGTGGACACGAAACAGGTCTCTGGCCAGCCAGTCATGATCTTTTCGCAATACCTGGTGATAGATGTAGTCAAACAAGTGGAACTGGAAAGAGTCAGAATCCCGACTGGTCGGCTCTACCCCATCAATGACAACGCGACGCACGCCGTGTACGAAATTGGAGTAAAAGAATGCGATGGTTTGATCCAGCCGCCGCATCAGATCGGACTTGAATTCCTGCCATTCTTCCGGCTGCATATCACCGATCGTGACGCGTCGACCGCCGCGAGTAAACACGTGCAGATAATCAGAGCGGGAATTCGCGGCGTCCCAGACAGTCAGCGGATCAAACTGATCAACAAATCTCTTCTGCCGGACCTTCCATCCGCACATCCGCTCGGCATATTCGACCTGATTCTGGGAGTCACCGCGGGTCGTGAGATCAAAGATGCACCCGCGTTCGCCCTCCTGCTGCAGGCCGGTCTGGCAATAGCTGACCCCCAGTTGAGTCTTGCCAATTCCAGTCGCTCCCATGACGACAGTGAGGGTGCCGGGAATCAGACCACCGCCAAGAGCTTCGTCGAGCAATGGAATCCCTGTGGATTGGCGGTCGGCAGACATGATCGTTTTCCGGGCGCAGCTGAGGAGTGATGAGGGAACTGGAATGATCGACAACCCAAAAGTCCGGTAATACTCCGGCTCAATCGTCTGCGTCGGTTTCCTGCGCAGCCAACTTAATGGTCAAACACTGCAGCGTAGCTCTTTGCGGGGTGTTTGTTCGTTGGGAAACGGATGCCAGGGAAAAACTCGACGGAATCTTTCGAATCTTGCCGGAAAAGCGGAAGTCGACGGCAGCAGACCGAGAAAGTTGATTTCGGTGGGCCGGGATCGCGACCCGGTGTTGTGACTTGTGAGCGGTTCATTGTGCGGTCAGAATTCAGACGGGCATTGTGCCCACTGCTGTCCCTCTGCTGGAACTGATCCGATGAGTGTTGCTTCTGTCTTCAAACACCTGTGCCGGTCTGTCGGCTTCTGCTGGCTGCTGTTGTTTTGGGCCCTGCCCGTCTGTCAGTCAGTGGTGGCTGCCGAAATTCGCTATTCCGCGGATGTTGCTCCGCTGCTCTCAAAGTACTGTCTGGGATGTCACCAGCGATCAGAGGCCGAAGCCGGTTTGTCGCTGCAGACGCCGGCGGAAATCCTCAAAGGCGGGGAATCCGGTCCGGCCATTGATGCCAGTCAGCTGCAAAACAGTCATCTGTTGCGAGTTTTACGCAGCGATGGTGATGACAGAATGCCGCCTTCCGACCAGCCTCAACCCACTGCCGCCGAACGCTCACTGCTGGAACAGTGGGTTCTTGCCGGAGCGGAATTTGATATGCAGTCCGCAGTCAGGCCGCTGCTGCCGGAGATGCAGCCACGGTCTGAACTCACCGCAGGAGCTCTGGCGGCGGACTTCAGTCAGGATGGCACCAGTCTGGTGGCCGGGTACTTCCGCGGGGTCAGGATGATCGACGCGGCGACGGATCAGATCACGGCTCAGCTTGAGATTCCCGACGGGAAAGTAACGGATGTCCATTTCTGTCGCGACGATGCTCGGATTCTGGCAGCGACGGGGACACCGGGACTCAGCGGCAGGGCTTTGTTACTGGATGCAGACGGCCTGCAAATCCTGCAGGAATATGCGGGCGCCAGTGATGCGTTGTATGCGGCGGAGATGTCTCCGAATGGTCGCTATGTGGCAACCGCAGGATACGATCGGGTCATTCGTCTGTATCAGGCGGACTCCGGTGAGCAGTTGCGGGAATTTCGGGGGCACAACGGCGCTGTTCTGGATCTTGAATTCAGTCCGGACGGCTCACTGCTGGGCTCCGCCAGCGCCGATGCCACCGGGAAGATCTGGCATGTGGAAACCGGCGAACGCCTCGACACGCTCGGTAACCCGCTGTCGGAACAGCTGCGACTGATCTTCAGTCCGGACGGGGCATCCGTCTATGCGGCGGGAGCAGACAGTCGTATTCGTCGCTGGCAGTTGAAGTCGCGTTCGGAGGCGGTCATCAACCCGCTGCAGGTCTCTCGTTTTGGCCACCAGGGGACGATTCTTGAACTGGAAATCACTCGCGATGGCACGCTGCTGGTGACCCTCGACGAATCCGGAGTGTTAAAGTTCTGGGATGCGGCGACGGTGACTGAACTGGCTGCTCAGGATGTTGGGAAGCTGCAGGTCAGCAGCCTTGCTGTCGATGATACCGGCTCGCGATTGCTGTTGTTGTCTCGAGTTATGAAATCGGCCGTCGTGGGATTTCCCCGGATTGCCGTCAACGAAATTGTGACACCGATGCAGCAGGTGCAGATTGTGGCTCCTGATTCCCCGGGGAAGCAGCAGGAATTCACCGAAAGCGAACCGGAGTCCGGCATTCAGGCTCCACTGCCGGTGGAAGTGCCGGCGCTGGTGCGAGGGACAATTCACCGTCCCGATGATGAACAGGCAGACGAAGATTTGTTTCGGTTTCAGGCCACAACAACGCAACCCATTCTTGTGGAAGTGCGGGCCGCGCGAGATAAGTCGCCATTGGATTCCGTTGTGGAGGTGTTAACGCCGCAGGGCGAACCTGTTCTGCAGGCGAGGCTGCAGGCCGTCCGGGATTCCTGGTTCACGTTTCGCGGTAAGGACTCCAGTACCAGCGGCGATTTCCGTCTGTTCAATTGGCAGGAAATGGAACTGAATGAATATCTGTATTCAGACGGAGAAGTTGTGCGACTGTGGCTGTATCCGCGTGGGCCGGACTCCGGCTTTACCGTTTACCCCGGCTTCGGAGAGCGTCGGACCTACTTCAATACCACCCCGGTGACGCATCCGCTGCAGGGACCGGCGTTCATTGTCGTGCCGTACGGACCGAATGAGGTGCTGACCGATACCGGGCTGCCGGTGTTTCCAGTCTACGCAGAAAACGACGACGATCCCATGCGGAAATGGGGCAGTGATTCTCGCCTCGTGTTCCACGCACCACGGGACGGGGAATACCTTGTCCGCATTCGGGATGCTCGTGGATTCCAGGGGCCGGACTATCAATATCAGCTCAACATTCGTTACCCGAATCCGGACTTCAGCGTAGGAATGAGCGGCGGCGACTTGAAGATTCACCCTGGGACCGGGCGTGAGTTGATCTTCACAGCCGATCGGTTCGACGGATTCGAGGAGGAGATCCGGATTGTCGCCGAGAATTTGCCGCCGGGATTTCAGTTTTCGGATCCGGTGACGATTGAACGCGAGCAGGTTCGCGCGATGGGAATTCTGATCGCCGCTGCCGATGCTGCATCACCGACCGAAGAACAGGTCGCGGGGATTCGATTTGTTGCTCGGGGGGTATCCGGAGTCCGTGACATCGAACACGAAGCCGGGCGTTTGAAGTCGCTTCAGGTTGAGCAGGAGCCGCCGGTTCTGGTACGGATCCTGAGTGACGAGCTGCATGAGACAAATGCTGACGAGCATGTGGCGGAGCTGACGGTGATTGCCGGGGAGACGACGCGGGCATGGCTGCGGGTTGATCGACTGAATCACAAGGGACTTGTGAAATTTGGCAACGAGGATTCAGGGCGGAACCTGCCGCACGGCGTGATCGTGGACAATATTGGTCTGAATGGACTGATGCTGCTGGAGGATCAGAATGAACGGGAGGTATTCCTGACTGTTGCTCCATGGGTGCCGGAACAGAGCCGACCGTTCTATCTGAAGTCCAGCGTGGGGGGGCAGATCACTTCCCTGCCGGTCATGCTGCACGTGCGCAGAAAATCGGAACCAGTCGAATAAAACCGATTGCTGACGGGCTGAAATCAGTTCGCGAGGAAAGTCTGCTGCGACTGCGGAATCCGGATCGCGTGACTGATTGCGAGATGCTGAGCCGCCCTCGCCTACAGTGCTCATTCACCGGCTGTGGTTGCCAGCTCCTCACGCAGGATCTGATTGATTTGAGCGGGCGACAGGGTTCGTCGCAGCGTATCGCGAAAACCGGCTTCTGCGAACAGTCGGACTCGCTTGACGCAGTCGTCAAACTGAGTCCTGGCCATGGAGTCGACAATGGGACTCACTTCCCGGAGGGGTCGGAAGCAGAGCTCCGAGTCAGAGAACACGTCGATGCGAAACTCGACTTCACGATGTTGCGGAGGGGCATCAATCAGGAATGACAGTGGAATAAACGATTGACCGACCGCGCGGGCAAGTTTTTGTCCGGTTCGATTGGACAGCTCCACCAGCTCGTGCCAGCTTTTCTGCCGCAGGCTTCGATAAAGATCTTCCTCGTGGAACAGGCTGTATTCCGCGACGCGTTTAAAGAGTCCGCGACGCATGCCGAAGACGCCTTCAGCCAGCAACTGAACGGGTGTGCTTTTTGCCGTCTCCAGCAAAGTCCGGATCAGATCCGGCTCAGACATTCGGAACAACTGGCTGATATCCAGTGACGGTAACAGTTCGAAGAAGCAGCGTGCGAACATGACTGTGGCACTGCGAACTGCGTGGTGCCAATAGACTTCAGAGAACATGACGTAGCGTGCAAAGACCATCATTTCCGCGGCGGTCCGGCCTTTGTTTGTGATTGCCAGCCCATCGCCTTCCTGATTGACGATCAGCGAACTGATCAGGCGATTTCGATCAAACTGTCGACCGTAGGGAACGCCGCAGTGTTGACTGTCCCGCACCAGATAATCCATTTTGTCGATATCGATCGGGCCCGACAGGATTGCCTGCTGCAGACGACAGGCGGGTGAGGTGTTTCGACCGGTCAGAACATCAAGAATCTCTTCCGGGTCGATCTGCCATTGCGATCTCAGAATTTCGCAGAGTTCAGTGCCTTCGCCAATGAACTGTCGTGCATATGTTTCGTGCGGCGGTAACTGCTTCAGTCCAAGGTCTTCAATCGGATGGCAGAATGGCCAGTGCCCAATGTCGTGCAGCAATGCAGCTGCGATCAGAACTTCGGCGTCATGATCTGAGATCAGTGCGGTGAACCGCGAATCACGTGACAACTGTTTCAGATACAGTAGTGAATTCTGATAGACACCCAGAGCGTGTTCGAATCGTGTGTGGTTGGCCCCGGGGTAAACCTGCGATGCGAGGGCCAGTTGCGTTACGGTTCGGAGCCGCTGGAATTCCGGCGTATCGACGATGGCTCGAACCCGTGGCGTGAATGGGACATCCTGCTCGACAGGAACTCGCAGGACGCCGCTGTGGCTGGCCGTTGGGTAGAGTTCAGGGATGTTGGAGTAGGGGGCGTTCATAACGGGATTCTGAGTGTCTGGTGAAGATTCCGCAACCGGGCGTGTGGTGTCGGTTCGTGCGGTCCGCATTCGAGGATCTGCTGCCGGGCAGAACGTCGGTGTTGTCTGCATGCGGGGGGGGGAATTTGAAACGTTGTTGACAAATCCGGCCGTTTCAGGACGATGGAACGCTTCCAAGGCAGCCGGCAGAGAAGCGAACCGCCGAATGTCGTGCCACTCAACTCGCGGGTCAAGCCCCGTGACTGTGACGAATTCCCGAGTTTTGGTCTGGCGTCAGTGCAAGGAGATTCGATGGTGCCCGGGTCTGACTTCCAAAAACGCATGGTTCCAATGGCGGCTTTGCTGCCTTTCCTTTGGTGTCTTGTCAGCCTCGCGGTGTTTCCGGGAACGCTCGCAGCGGACGAAGGCGAGGATTATTTTGAAAAGCACATTCGCCCGGTCCTGAATGAACGTTGTCTGAAATGTCACTCGGCAACGACCGGAAAAGCCGGTGGCGGACTCCTGCTGGACACACGCGGTGGCTGGCAAACCGGCGGCGACAGCGGCCCGACAATTATTCCCGGTGACCCTGATCGCAGCCCCCTGATCCAGGCGATTCGATACGTGGAAGATGGTGCGAAGATGCCACCGGAGGATGCCGGGGACAGGCTTTCCGCCACAGAGATTCAGCACTTTGAGACCTGGGTAAAGATGGGGGCTCCCGATCCGCGTACCGGTGAAGATCAGCTGGGCGGAATGCGCCGCGACGATATTAAGGACTGGTGGTCCTTTCAGCCGCTCATCCAACCGCAGCAGCCTTTGACAGCAGGGCGTGTTGATCAACTGCTGCAGCAGAAGCGTGAGCAGCATGGTGTCCTGGTGTCACCGCAGGCCGATCGGGCCACGCTGATCCGCAGAGCCTGCTTTGATTTGACCGGATTGCCTCCAACACCGCAGCAAATGAAGGCAGCAATGCAGGATGCGGGTGAGGAATGGTTGCCGAATCTGATCGATCAGTTACTGGCTTCGGAACATTACGGTGTGCACTGGGGAAGACACTGGCTGGATGTGGTTCGCTATGCAGATACCGCGGGAGAGAACACTGACCGGCCACTGCCGCACGCATGGAGGTATCGCAACTGGGTGATGCGATCACTGCAGCAGGACATGCCTTTCGATCAGTTTGTCCAGCTGCAACTGGCCGGTGACCTGATGTCGGCTGATTCGTCGGAGCAGGTTCGCCGGGATGGCATTATCGCCACAGGTTATCTTGCTGTTGCCCGTCGGTTCGGACATGACATCGACAAAGACATGCACCTGACGTTTGAAGATGTGATTGACAATCTGGGTCGCAGTTTTCTGGGCCTCTCACTGGGTTGTGCGCGTTGCCACGACCACAAGTATGATCCGATCAGCAGCGACGACTACTACGCGCTGTACGGAGTGTTTCAGAGTACACGCTTTGCGTTTCCCGGTTGTGAACCCCAGGGTCAGCCACGGGACCTCGTGCCACTGCCCGCGGATTCAACCGTGCAGAAATTAACGGTCGAATACGATCGGCAAAAAGCGGAATTCGATGCGGCGGAAGCGGTGTTGCAGAACCAGCGAGTGCGTTTGCAGAAGTTCGCCGAATCCGAAAGTCGCGTCCTGGCCGAGACTGCAGTTGCCGAAGGGACAGAGGTGCGGTTGATTGAGGCGTCTCCCGAGCTGGCGAAACCGATTGCCATGCGGCGTGGGGAATTGTTGCTGCTGACGGTGTTGCCAAACGCCAATCACGGTGCAGATACAACGCGTGTCAACCTGCAGTTTTCTGAAATCCGTAATGGTGCAGCCGGTCGAACCTGGTCAACCGATGATCTGCTGGATGATTTCACAGCGGGGTCGTCATTAGTGACTCGGGACGAGGCGGGCTGGTGCC
>JAFMMM010000035.1 GCA_017859815.1 Planctomycetota bacterium
AGTACGACCGCCCCTTTGGGAACGTCTTCCGGAAATTGCAGCGACTGCTGCGGAATATCGGAGAAGCCGCGATTGGCGGGCGGAACCTGATCCGGAACATCGTTCTGATCCGCATCCGGGATGAACATCAGATAAGGAGGTGCTCCCACAAAGACTCCACCAAAGCCAACTTCCAGACCACTGACCAGATTCAGGCCTTCAATGAATGTTTTCGATTTGTCGAGGACACCGTCACCCGTCGTGTCTTCAAAAATTACGATCCGGTCCTGCCCTTTCCCCGCCTCTGCACGCAGCGGATAGGTATGTGCTTCGGCCACCCATAAGCGTCCGCGATGATCAAAGCACATCGCTATTGGCTGATGCACCTGAGGTTCACCGGCAGCCAGTTGCACCTGAAATCCCCGAGGCACGGTCATCTGTCGGGCTGCAGCTTCCGGCTCCAGACCTGCGGCCATCTCCGGCCGTCGCTGAGGCTGTGCGTTGCGAAACTCAGACTCACTCACCGCCCTGGCATGGTTCAAAATCACGCTGGCCCCGACCATTCCCCCCGATGCAATATCCGGCAGATCATCCTTGTTCAGATCCTGCACAACCAGCCCGCGGCCGATGCCTGAGTCTCCATCCGCAAGGTGAGGAACCCAGTCGACTTCAGCGTGACCGCTGTCATTCTGCACGCGACGACACTCAAACCAGTAAACGACAGCGCCGGCATCCCACATCGGGCTCTGACGGTGATGCGACCAGTACGTCTTGCCAGTCACAATATCCTGCAAACCGTCCCCATTCATGTCAGCCATTTTGACCGCATGGGGTTCCGTAAACAGCACGCCGTAGGGACTGTCGGCTGTTGTCTTCCCCACAATCAGATGCTGCGTAAATGTGATCTCGCCGTCGGTCACTCCAGTATTCTCAAACCACGCCAAACCGTACTCGTGAGCGTGCAGCGCTGTGATCACATCCGCATCACCATCCCCATCTGCGTCGACCGCAAACATATCAGCCGCTGCTGGTGCAAACGGATAGCGATGGAATTTCCACTGGCTCTCCCACGCGTCCTCCTCCGGTTGTTCCATCCATCCGTCCCGTGCCAGCAGATCGGCACGACCATCACCATTCAGGTCACCGACGCCGAGTCCGTGGCCGAACGGATCCGGGGCAATCTTTGCCGAGACAGAAACAAATTCCCATGGCTTCAGCGGTCCCTCCGATCGAGCCCGGTAAAACCCGTAATGCCCCTTTCGAGTGCAGATCAGCTCCGGGACTCCATCACCGGTCAGGTCTGCAAACTGAGGTGCTTCGTTGCTCACAGAATCGGCGACTTCGAATTTCTCCCACAATGACTGCGCAGCATCCGCGCCGGGGTTTCGGTAAACGTATCCAGGCGTCCCGGGAAACCCAGCCGTCAAAATGTCGTTCCAGCCATCACCATCGAAGTCGTATACCCACGCGAAAAAGTTATTGGCGTAGCCTTCTCGACGCTGCGGCACGGCCGGATAGATTTCCTGTCGCTTCACATAGTCCGGGCCCGCATACCAGTGCGGACCGTACACAAGATCCACGTGGCCGTCATTGTTCAGGTCACCGGCCCCTGCACCTTCGGAGTAATACACGTCTGTCAGCTGCTGTCGCTGAAAAGTGTGAAGGACAAAATCTTCCGCAGCAACAAACCCGGAAAAAACGGCCAGGCAGGTCAAGGCTGTAGAGAAACAAAGTTGCATCAGTAAATCCGTAGACTGCAGGAGGCAGGAATGTCATACCGCAAGCTGCTCGAAAGAGTCGAAAGCTGCTCGACAGGGTCGGAGAAACCGGATCACGGGCAGCAATCGTTCCACAAACTGCCGACAGATTCCTGATGTTATCCGCGCCGATTCCACTTCGCTATCTCTACGCAAAGGATGAAATCGGCAGTGTGCCGGACAATTCGACTCAAGGTGTACGGAACTGCAGGGGTCGATCCGGTAGTCCGCCAATTCGATCAATCCGCTACATCTGCCATTGTTTGCCCAGTCTTTTGTAACGGCGACCAGTGAGATTGATTTCGCAAGAACAAAAGGACCGAAAACACACCAGCAGTGGAATCTGCTGTACATCCACCACAATTTCAGCGATTATCAGGCACAGGGTGTGAACACCTGATCTGTATGGACACAAACAGGCCGCTGCAGGGCGGAATCGAGGGTAGGAAACATGTTGGCACAACTCATTCCCGAATACGGTGCCCACCCCATCACCCTTGATACCGCCATCACCGTGCTTGGTCGCAGCTCACGTCTGTGCGACCTTGTGCTTGATGACACCAGCATCTCAAAACAGCACTGCATGCTGGTGAAAACAGACGGACTGGTCTACATCCGAGATCTTGGCAGCACAAATGGCACGAGAGTGAATGGCCAGCGGGTGATTCGCGGGGCCTTGCTTCCCGGTGACCAGTTGGCCTTCGGCGCTTTGGGATTTCAGGTGCACTTCGGTCCTGATCACGGTCCCAGGGCCACCCAGACGGCAACGTCGCGCGGGCAAAATGAACAACAGACCAGCCAGAGCGATGTTCGCCTGCTGCGCGATTCTGATTTGCTGTTGCCGGACTGATGGCAAAAACGGCTGTGTAAATCAGTTGGCCGGTTGACAATGGCCTCGTCGCCGGGGCTTTCCCAAATTGTGCGTCCCGACCTACCCGCGCGGCGGAACAGATGATTTCTGGACGCAGGCGATCTAGACTGCGAGCCACAGCTTCTCGACTACGGCCGAACTTCCGCGCTGTCGAATTCCGACCTGTCCGGCAACTTCACCAGACCGGCTCTGATCACAATCTGAACTCCCTCTCTTGAGGTTTGAGGTTTTCCATGGTTTATACGCCCATCGAATTACTGGGAACGATTCTGTTCGCGTTTGCGGTTGTGCACACGTTCCTCGTGAAGAAATTTGCCACGTGGGCCCACAAATATCCCGAAGGCTCCCTGCAGGAAAATCTGCTGCACTTTCTGGCAGAAACAGAAGTGGTTTTCGGTCTGTGGGCAGCGGTGCTGTTCATGGGATACTCGATATTCGGTGGTCTTTTAAAAGCCATTGAATATATCGAAGCGCAGAACTTTACCGAGCCCAAGTTCGTGCTGGTGGTGATGGTGGTCGCTGCCACCCGCCCGGTGGTCAAACTGGCTGAAACAACAATTCTTGCGATTTCCCGACTACTGCCCTTCGGTGAAAGCACCGCATTCTTTTTTTCCAGCCTTGCCATTGGTCCGTTGCTTGGCTCCTTCATCACTGAGCCTGCAGCGATGACACTGCTGGCGCTGCTGCTGAAGGAACGCTACTTCGACCGGGGGATCAGCCGCACGCTCACATACGCCATGATGGGACTGCTGTTTGTCAATGTCTCCATCGGTGGAACTCTCACACACTTCGCCGCCCCTCCGGTCCTGATGGTCGCCTCCACATGGAAATGGGGAACTGGCTTTATGCTGACCAATTTTGGCTGGCGCGCCGTCCTCTCCTGTATCGTGTCCACCTTTGTGATCATGCTGGTCTTTCGCCGCCAGATTGCTGCGATTCAACCACCTCCGGTGAAAGATGGGTATATCCCAAGCTGGCTGACCGGCCTGCATATGGCATTTCTTGCTGCAGTGGTGTTCTTCTCTCATCATGAGGACATTTTCTTCGGCGTCTTCATGCTGTTTCTGGGACTGGTCACTGCGACAAAGGAATATCAGGATTCGCTCAAGCTGAAGGAAGGCCTGTTGGTCGGGTTTTTCCTTGCCGGCCTCGTGACCTTTGGCAGTATGCAGCGTTGGTGGCTCTCTCCTCTCATTGGCAGTCTGAATGATGCGTCGCTTTACTTCGGAGCCACTGCACTCACCGCGATCACAGACAATGCCGCCCTGACTCTCCTGGGAAGCAAGGTTGATGGACTGTCAGCCACGATGAAGTATGCACTGGTGGCCGGGGCGGTCAGTGGTGGTGGACTGACGGTTATTGCCAACGCTCCCAACCCCGCTGGTGTTGGAATTCTGCAGTCGTCGCCAGCGTTCGGCGGCCAGGGCGTGAATCCAGTCAAGCTGCTCCTGGGGGCGTTGTTTCCCACAGCCACAGCGATCTGCTTCTATTGGCTGATCGGTCCCGGTCCGGCTGGACAATCACAGACGCCGGAACCAACTTCGGAACAACCAACAGAACAGGTGGAGCAGGCTGAGGTCACCCCGGGACAGTTGCTGAATGCCAGCCTGCTGCGTTGCTGAAGGCAATTACCCCGGCTGACTCCTGTTCGCCGGCAAGTCAGCAGGAACCGCATATTTCACGGGAGAGCCCGCGAGGCGTACGAACAGTCGTTCGAGGAGCAGCACAGGACTCACTCGACTGCCTCCCTTCATGTCGCGATCTGCTTCCATTAACAACGACAGTATGCGGCTGGCCTGCTCAAAACCCAGCCGCTTTAGATAACGCTCGCCGGCGTCATGTTCCTTGTGAAACACGCCGGATTCCTGCAGCGCCCGGCGCAAAGGCATTCCCTGTCGAGCCCTTTCCGTCGCTTCCGCGTATTTTCGAAAGACGAAAACCAGACCGCCCAGTATCTTCTGAGGAGCTTCCCCCCCCTGAATCAACTTCTCGAGATTTGCCAGAGCGTTGGCAGGGTGACCGTCACGAATCGCATTCAGCATGTTCCAGGTCGTTTCAGTCTTCCAGCCGCCGACAACTCGCGCGATGTCGTCACGCGTAATCTCTTCCGCATCACCGACCAGTGATGCCAACTTGTCAAGTTCCTGCTGCAGCAGGCTGAGACTTTCGCCTGCGAGACTGGCAATCAGCGATGCGTTCTCGGAATCCAGCTTCTTACCAAAGTGATCACGAGCCTGCTGCTGCATCCACCGTGACAATGCAGCTCCCTTGAGCTGCGAACATTCAATGATCATTCCGCTGGCGGCGACGCGTTTGTACAGCCGCTCGGTCTTTGTCCACTTCTGCAGATCCAGAACCAGCAGTGAACCTGGGGATGGCTTTTCCACCCATGCCTCCAGATCAGACCGGTGGTTTGAAATGAATGCCTCGGCATCCTCGACCAGCACGCTGCGCTGATCACCAAACATGGAAACAGTTCGCAAATCGCCCAAAACGTCGCGAATATCTGCATCCGGTCCGGAAACTCGCGCGATCGCCAGTTCCCCGGAATCGTCGGTCAACCCAGGTATCGCCTTCAGCACGGGCAGCCGAAAAAAACGCTCGGGACCAACCAGCGCAATGACTCTCACAGATTCGATGGAAGCTTTTCCGGACAGGATTTCAGTCGCGTGCATCGCCCCAGCCTAATTCGTCGTGGAAACCTCGTCCAGTTACGGAATGGACTTCATCGCAACAAAGCACTCACCGGTTCAGCATCGTGGTCAGCGAGTGGAATTGGGCGGCCAACATTACTGAAATTTGTCGTTGCGGAATCAATTCCCAAACCACCACAAATCGTGGCGAGCAATTGTGGAGCGTTCATCGGGTTGTCCTGAATCTCCACGCCATCCGCAGCAGTGCTGCCGTAAACCTGCCCTCCGCGAATCCCACCGCCGCCAACGACAGCAGACCAGCTGCCTGGCCAGTGATCCCGTCCCGCAGACTCATTGATCAGAGGCGTACGGCCAAATTCCCCCATCCAGACGACAAGCGTTGATTCCAGCATACCGCGCTCACGCAAATCCCGCATCAAAGTTGACCATGCCGGATCAAGCACTCCGCAAAGACTCGAAACCGCGGAAAAGTTCTCTGCGTGGGTATCCCAGCCTGCACCACCGCCTCCGTCAGGGCCGCCAAGAGATACTTCGACAAATGGGACGCCACTTTCCACCAGTCGCCGGGCCAGCAGACACCCCTGCCCGAAAGCGGATCGACCATACGATTCCCGCAGCGATGCCGACTCCTCATCAAGATCGAATGCCCGCACTGACCTCGAGCTCATCATCCGTACAGCAGACTGATACGCCTGACGATGACTTGTTCCTGGTGCGTCCGGACGATTCCTCAAAAAACGATCTTCAAGACTGTTGAGTACGTTGAGCCGTTTGGCAATTCGAGACTCCGGAATCGCCTCCGCGCTTCTGAGATTGCGGACTTCAAACACCGCTGGTGCTTCTTCGCGGTTTTCGCCGGTCACGATGAGCGGCGACCAGGCGGGGCCGAGAAACCCGGGTGACCACGCATCCGAGCTCACGCCACGAAACGGATTGATACTGATGTAGGGCGGGAGGTCGGATGACTCCCGCGCCAGCTCTTTCGCCAGAAATGACCCCATCGTCGGATAACGAATCGGTCCCTGAGGCAGGTAACCGGTACGCAGGAAATAAGTCGCGCGACTGTGATCCCCCTCCTTCGTACTCATGGAACGGATCACCGCCAGTTCCTGCATCTCGCCCGCGAGCTTCGGCAGATTCTCGGAAATCTCAATCCCCGGGACAGACGTCTGAATCGCTGCCCCGGGACCACCGTTTTCGTGATCAGGCTTCGGATCAAATGTCTCCATCTGGCTGGGCCCGCCCGACATCCACAACAAAATACAGGCTCGTGGTGGCGTCCCGTGGTTCTGCAGCACCTGATTGGCCAACAGCGGAAACCATCCCGATGATGATGCTCCGCACATCGCAAGACCGGACTGCTGCAATAATCTTCGGCGACCGATTCCCATGAGATGCTCCTGTATTCCACTGACTGCAGTTCCAGACTGCAGAACAATTAGTGGTTCAGCAAAAACTCGGATGAGTTCAGCAGGGCCCAGAAAATGTCTGCGAGCAACTGTTCTTTCTGCTGCCGATCAGCCGCCTGCTGCAGCAGGGACTGCAGTTCCGCTGCCTCCTCTGCATCCGGGATGCGGCTCAGCGATGCCATGTACAGCATCTCGATGCGTTCCATATCCTCGAACAGCGGGAATTTGATCGCCGCAATCAATGTCTTCCCTCTGGCCGGATCCACCGCCTCGGCAACAAAGTCTCCATTCATCATTGCCAGTGCCTGCAGGATGGTCGTCTCTTTTTCCTGAGTTGAGCTGGCTTCGTCCGAGAACAACTCGAGAAACCGGCCCCGCGGGCTGTCTGTGCTGATCACAAACGGATTCTCAGTGCGATACGGCTGATAAAAACCAACGGCCTCTGCCAAACTGTCAAATAACTGCTCGGGGGTCAGGCCACGCAGAGTAGCTCGTGCAAACATGGCGGGATCTGACTGGCTGTCGTGAGTCTGCAGACTGCTGCGCTGGTAAACCTGTGCGGATGTAATCGTTCGGACCAGAAACTGCAGATCAAAATCGTGCGCCACAAACTGGTCGGCAAGCAGTTCCAAAATCTGTGGGTGAGCCGGAGGATTGGCCTCCGCAAAGTCATCGACCGGGTGCACGATGCCCCGTCCCATGAAAATGGACCAGACGCTGTTCGCAGCCATCTTCGCAAACCAGGGATTCTCAGCGGCAGTCATCCATTCCGCCAACTGGGCCCGAGGAGCCAGGCGGGTCTTCGCGGCAGGACTGGTTTCTCCAGGAAACATCGCGGTGACTGTTCTGCCGGTAGTCGGGATCAGAATCTGTCGCACTCCAGTCCGCTCCACTCGAACCATCATCGCGGCATCATCATTCTGTGGACTTTGAAACCCGGCAAAGAAAGCTGCCATCCCCCAAAATTGCTCCTGCTTCCAGCTGTCAAAGGGATGGTCGTGACACTGAGCACAATCCAGTCGCACCCCGAGAAATGCGCGAGCCATGCCGGTGGCGAGATTCTCCGGCTGCAATTGTCGGGCCAGATAAAATGCTGACGGTGAACTGGCTCTGCGAAGGACGGGGCCGGTCGCTTCGCCCACTCCCACCGGGCTGGTCACAAGTTCCCGCACCATTTCGTCGTAAGGAATCTGCTGAGAAAAACGTGTCCACAACCATGCCTCAAAACCAGGCAGCAGGATCCGTAGTTCGGGCGTCGTGCGGGCCTGAGGAATCAGGGTGTTCCGCCAGAGTATGGTAAAGTGGCGGACAAATGCCGGACTGTCCAGCAGCTGATCAACCAGCTTTGTTCGACGGTCTGTCGAAGGATCGTCATGGAACCTGCGCACCTCCGCAACCGAAGGAATTCGGCCAGCCAGATCAAGATATAAACGGCGAACAAATACCGCGTCACTGGCAATCTCAGCAGGTTGCACACCCGATCGCGCCCAGGTTTCGCTGAAGATCTGATCAATCTTTGCTGCGGTTTCAGAGGCAGTGAGAACCGCGACCGGACCCGTATCCTCCGCGATTGGAGTGGCCGCTTCCCCGAATGGCAGCCTGAACAAACTGACCGCCAGCAGCAACAGGAACTTCAGCCGAGAAATTGTGCCAAACACCTTGTAGTCGATGGAATACATCAGCAACCTCACAGACCGGGAGCCGACAGGGATTCACTGGCCTTGACTGGCGTCCGAGCGAATTCGAGCGTTGTGATAAATCTCCTGAACATCATCACAGTCATTCAACAGCGCGAGCAGTTTTTCGAAAACTTCCGCATCCTCACCAACCAGGTCTCGATAATCCTGAGGAATAAACGTGACTTCCGCGACATCCAGTTCCTGCTCCGGAAAGGCCTGTTCGAGAGCAGTTCGGGCACGGTAAAAGTCAACCGCTTTCGCAAACACCCGGACCTTTCCATCCTCACACTCGACATCCTCGACATCAATGTCTGATTCCAGCATCAATTCCAGGATTGCATCTCCATCGTCACCCGCAAATCCCAGAACGGCCAGATGATCAAACATGTGAGCCACAGAACCGGAAGCACCCAGGCGAGCGCCGGCCTTCGTGAATGCGCTGCGAACGTCGGTGATCGTGCGGTTATTATTGTCTGTCAGACAGTCCACAATAACCGAGCAGCCACCGGGACCAAAACCCTCGTATCGCACGGTGACGAAATCTTCCCCGCCAACGCCGGCTGCCTTTTCACAGGCCTTTTCGATCACGTGAGCAGGAACCTGATCCTTTTTGGCTCGCTCAATCAGGTGCTTCAGTGCCGGGTTGTTCTCCGGACTGGCCCCACCATTTTTTGCCACGACGTACAGCTGTTTGCCATACCGCGAATACAGCTTCGACTTCTGCGCCGCCGTTTTAAAGATTGCGTGTTTTCTGTTTTCGAAGTCGCGTCCCATAACCCTGAACCGCCAGTGACTCAATGTGAATTGAAAAAATCAGAGACAACATCAACTGACAACATGTCTTCGTACAGACAAAGAAAATCTGCTGAGAAGCTGTCGGGGGCCAACGCTGCCGAAGTTCGGCTAATGCTAGCACATCAATCCGTGAACACGCCACAGTGCAACTTCGGTTCGAACGATTTCCCCCCCCGGAACAACGATCTGTTCAGCAAAAACGTTCCGTCACGCAGGTAGGGAGCCGAACGGAGTCTCTTCCAGGGACCGGATCATGTCTGCTCGAACATCCTCGCTGGCTTCTGCGGTGATTGCAGTCCGAACTGCCTCCAGCCCCTCCGGTTTGCCGAACTGACAGAGTGACCAGGCACAGGCCATGCGTACCTGCGGGAACGGATCCCGCAAACCGATTGTCAATTCTGCCGCAGCAGCGTGATCCCGGATATTGCCGAGGACCAGAGCGGCATTGCGTCGCAGGACCTCCGCCCCCGTTCGCTGCATGGGTGTGCCCTGAAAAATCCGAGTGAATTCTTCGTCGCTCATCTGCAGAATTGTCCTCGCATCGAGCAAAGCTGCCGAAGTTGGTGCAGCGAATTCTGAAAGCTCAGTGGGAACCGCAAATCGATTCCACGGACAGACTTCCTGGCAGATATCGCAACCAAACAGCCAGTCTCCAATTCCACTGCGAAATTCAGCGGGAACCATCCGATCCCTCAGCTCAATATTGAAGTAGCTGATGCAACGCCGCGCGTCGAGAACGTACGGTTCCGGAAATGCATCTGTCGGACAGGCGTCGAGGCAGCGGGTGCAGGTGCCGCAGAAATTCTGATGCTCCGGCTCGTCATAACTCAACTCTGCCGTTGTCAGGATCGCTGCCAGAAAAAACCAGCTGCCAAATTCCCGACTGATCAGCATTGTGTTTCGACCTGTCCAGCCAATCCCGGCCAACTGGCCAAAATCACGTTCCAGAAGTGGAGCGGAATCGACCACGATTCTTGTCTTCTCTTCGGGCATCGCTTCCTGAATGAGGCGTGCAAGTGGCTGCAGGCGACGCTTCAAAACGGTGTGATAGTCTTCCGTTCCTCGAACATAGGCTGACATTCTGCCCGCTGTTGTCTGCGGTGGTGGTGTGTGATAATTGACCGCAGCCATAATGACACTGCGAGTTCCGTTTAACATCGAATTCGGATGCCTGGATGTGGAACGCCGACGTTCCATCCAGTGCATCTCGCCGTGATATCCCCGGCTCAACCAGTCCAGCAGACGGTGATATCCTGCAGGCGTCACAGCCGGAGCGATACCGAGACTGGTGATGCCCTGCCCCGCAGCGACCTTCCTGAGAGTGTCGGACAACTCCTCGCGATGCTGCACTTCACTCCCCGTCCTGCTGAGTAAACACCTGTTGCTGCGAGAACCAGCCGCACATCATCGTGGACCGGCAACGATCGGAACAGCCCTCTGATCAGGCCCCCCCAGCCCGCTCCAAATGTCTTCTGCCACAAGCCGCCACTTCACTGGCAGGGATGCGATCAAGCCGGGAATACAGAGGATGCCGACCTTCCCGTATCGGGCTGTTGCTGCGAGTATTGTAGCAGCAAATGAAGGCCCAGCGCGGATCCGAACTGCGATTCTGATCGGACCGATGCAACAGATTTCCATGAAAGATCACACCGTCACCGGGAGCAAGCTCTACCGGCACCAGCTCCAGACGTTGAACAGCGGCGGACACTCGCTCCGGGTCCGCACCAGTCTGATCACCACACTTCATGTGATCAATTCGTCCCATGTGGTGAGACCCACGCAGAACCTGTAAACACCCATTCTGCGGAGTCGCCCGATCGACAGCGATCATGCAGCTGGCCATGTGTGGGAATAAACATCCGTTGTTGTACCAGTAGCCGTAATCCTGATGCCACGCCCATGCCCCGCCGGTACGCGGCTCTTTCAGGATCAACTTGTGGTGGTAGTGATAGACCTCATCCTCCAGCAGCCACTCCATCATCTTCACCAGCGGTTCAGCTCGTACGATTGCTGACAGCAGATCATCCTGCTGCAGCTCGTTTTCGACCACCAATTCAACCGCTCCGCCTTCACCGTCCGCACGCGCCGATCGACCGGCCGTGATTGCCATATCCGTACGGGCCACCTGACGCAACAGATCAGTCTCTGAAGAATCAAGCAGATTACGCACAATCAGATATCCGTCGTTGCGGAAGTCTTCCCGGGAATCTGAGCAGGCAGCAGCAAGTTCCTTCATCAGCCGGGCTCCTGCAGATACTCGACCGCTTCCCGAACGCTGATGGTTCCTTCATAGATTGCCCGGCCGGTAATGACACCCACAAGCCCGGACTGTTCTGCAGCAATCTGTTTCAGCGCGATGATGTCCTGCATCGTTGTCACTCCACCGGACGCGATCACATTGAGTCCCATTGCAGCCAACTCACGAAAATCCCGCAAAGTTGCCTCGTCGATCCCCTGCATCATCCCGTCGTTGGCGATATTCGTGTAGATCACTCCTGCCAAAGGAAGCCCCACAAACCGCGACGCAAGTTCCATGACGGAAACTTCCGAAACCTCCAGCCACCCGTCAGTTGCAACTTTTGAGTCACGAGCATCCAGTCCGAGCGCTAACTGCCCCGGAAATCGCTGACAGACATCTGCAAACCAATCCGGTTCACGCAGCGCTTTCGTACCGATAATTACGCGGTCCACGCCGGCTTCGGACAGCGTCTGCACAATCGCTTCCTCATCGCGAATTCCGCCTCCAAGCTGGCAGGGCAGCCCCGTCGCTTCGACAATCCGGTGGACGACGTCCTGATTCACTGGATGTCCCGCCCTGGCCCCATCGAGGTCGACCAGATGCAGTCGCTCCGCCCCCTCAGACTGCCACCGCAGTGCCATCTCCACCGGATCGTCCGAGAAGACTGTGCTGTCGTCGTAATTTCCCTGTCGAAGACGCACACAACGACCGTCAAGCAGGTCGATTGCAGGAAGCAGCTGGAGCATATCGCGATTCAATTCGTCCGCAGCGGACGGCTAAGTGTGAAGCCCGTTGGTCCATTCCAGGCCGAAGACAATCAGGCAGGATCAGAACAGAGGTGCCAGAAACAAACAGCGTAGCTGAAGTCCGACTGGCGCCAAACAACCGTGGCGCCCGTTCAGGTTGCCTCCGTAGCTGAAGGCGGCTGGTGAGAAGCCAGGGGCCGCCGACAGGTTGAGCCTGCCGAATCAGGCAGCCTCAGCCATGTTGCCTGTCTCAGTATAGCCGGCAATGCGGCTAATGGGTCCCAGACGACTGGTGGTCAGCAAAACCAGGAATGCCGGGACCATAATCGGACGGATGATGAACGTATCCACAATGACGCCCGTAGCCAGCGCCAGCCCCAGCTGGTCCATCCCCATCAGACTGCCGGCCATCAGCGAAGAAAATGTCCCCGCCATGATGATACCGCAACTGGAAATAATGCTGCCGGTGCGTTCCAGAGCCACAGTGATGCCTCGCAGTGGCCCATGCTTCTCCTGCTCCTCTTCGATTCGAGCCATCAGGAAAATGTTGTAATCTTCACCCACGGCAATCAGAATCGTGAACAGAAACATCGGGACTTTCCAGTCCAGTCCCGTAAATCCCTCCGGGTTTGACAGGCGGAAGACCAGCCATGTGAATCCAAGCGTTGCAAAGTAGCTGTAGAGCACAGTGAACATCAGATACAGACAGATTCCCGGCTTCCGCAGAAGCGTCACCAGAATCAGGTAGACTCCAATCATCACCAGCGAGTCGATCCGAATCTGGTCGCGGTCTGTCACTGACTTCAGGTCACTGAGTTCTGTCGTGTTTCCGACAAACCAAAGCCGCGCATCCTGAAGTGCATCCGGTAAATGATCCCGTATCCGTTCCTGCAGTACCCTGAACTCCGCAATGCTGCTGCGTCCGAACGGGTCATTCTTTGGAATCAGTTCAATTCGAGTAATGCTGGGATTCGTGGGACTGACAAAGTGTTCGCGGGCATGCATCTTCTGTGCCTGCCGATAGGCAATGCCGCGACCGGTTGCCGGACGCTGGCCTCGCGGGGCTGAAAGCGATCGTACGGAATCCAGCCCCAACTCGTCCCTGCAACCGACAAGTTCCGCCGTGAATTCACGAATCGCGTTAAACTCAGGCCCCTGGGCGGGACTGAAGTCCAGTCCCTCGGCCTCCAGCATCAGCGTGATCGGCGAAACTTCCCCGGCCGGAAAGTGCTTCTGTGCCGCCTCTGCACCATAGACACTCGATGACGTCTCCGGCAGTTCCGATAGCAGCCCGTAACTTAGATCGCCAAAGAACAGTACTCCGGTCGCGGCAAATGGCAGCAGCAACGCAATGCTTCCGATCCACGTTGCCCAGGGACGAGTCTCCAGCAGTATTCCCATGCGGGTCCATACCTGTGTCAGAAGATTCATCTTCTTGATCCGGGACAGCACGCTGCGACCAGCCGGAAAACTGTCAGTGGATCCCCCGAATGTGGAAGGCAGCATCGGCCAGAACGCCCACTTCCCGCTCAGCCGAAGAATAGCAGGAGTCAACGTCAAACTTGCCGCCAAACAAACGGCCAGCCCAAACGTGATCGCGACTCCAGCCTGACTGAACTTGCCGAATTCAGCAAAATACATCATGCCGATTCCGCACATCACGGTCCCGGCACTGGCTGTCAGTGCCGCTCCAATTCGCTGCAGCGTACTGGAAATTGATTCCTCGATTGTCTGGCCGGCATCCAGTTCCTCCCGATAACGCGCAATCAGAAACAGGCAGTAGTCCACCCCGGCGCCATACACCAGAACCGTCACGTAGGTTTCAATTCCGTTGAACAGACTGACAATGCCATAATCCGCGGCGATGGCCAGCAGACTGCGAGAGACCGCGGTAGCAACGCCCACAGTCAGCAGCGGAATGATCGCGAGCATTGGTGCCCGGTAGATTGTCACCAGCAGAATCACCACCAGAATGATGGTCCAGTCTTCCGTTTTCCTGGCACTCCTGCGTGACTCCCGCATCATGTCGCGACCGAACGTGGCACTCCCGGTGAGCGCAATCTCAAGTCCCGCCGGCATCGAATGATCTTCGCCTGATGACGTTCGCGACAGTTCCTGCACAAAGGACTCCACCTCATCCACCACCGCCTCGTTGGCCTGGTCAAGAAACTCGGTGGTCAGCCACAGCATGATTGAAGTCGCCTGACCGTCCTCACTGTTCAGCAGATCGCCGATCTTGCGGTCTTCAAACCAGATAATCTCCTGGATCACACCGGGCGGCGAAGCTTCAGCAACTGCTGTGTCGTCGAAAGGGTCCCCGTCCTCATCCGGATGCGGAATACCCGCGAGCTTGTGCAATTCCGGGACCACCTGGCTGGCAAGAAACTCGAAATCCGTTTGCAGTAATCCCTCGTCGCCGCTTTCGCGCCGGGCAATTAAAACCAGACTGCTGCGTTTCTGCTCGTTGGGGAATGCATCGAGGAAGGCGTCGTTCGCCCGTCGGCTGGGTGAGTTTGCCGGCAAAAACGCAAACTCTCCGTTCTCAACCACATCGTTCCAGGCGGGAGCCATGAAACGGCTGGCTGCGACAACACAGATCCACGCTCCGACAATCAGAGCAGCTCGCTGTGCTGTGAGATCACCCAGACGTTTGAACAACATGAGTCAGGCCTGTGCCTTCGCTTGAAAAGTCCTGTGCAGCCGGTGAACCGGCAACGGTCGGAACGCCGCCGCTGTTAGCGAACGTTCGTCAGCGAACGTTTGTCAGCAGACGTTGACACCACGGCGTCAGCCCCTTCCAAATTCGCTGCCCGGCAAAAACTAACCGGACGGTATTCGGAATTCAATCGACTCTGCCGGTGCTGCAGTGGCAATCTTCAGGCTGACTCCTGTCAGGAAAAAATGGGCGTCCCTGACGGCCAGCCGGACGGGGCAAAATACACAAAACAGCGAAGGAGGACCGTTTTTATTTCTGCCTTCGTTTTCCCCTAACATTTTCAGTCTGGTGCCCTCGGCTGAAACGAAAGCAATCGTGTGACAATCCTGTCGCATCTGCTAAACTTCAGGCCACTGGAATCGTCCTGCGAACACAACCGGGGAACTCAACGAACTCACGACCGGGGAACTCACGACCGGGAAATTCAGCGAACAAGACCACTGTTCAAAGACTGTTCAACCACTGTTTCACGTGGTGACGAAAATCCTGCGATCTGATTCCTCGCTTTGTCAATGCGCGAAGCAACAGACTTCTCAATTCAACAGGTTCTGAGCGCGACCTCGCTCAACTTCACGACGGCTGATTCAACAGCAGGACTCTGCAAGCGATCGCAGGGTGGCAGCATCCATGCAGTTACGTGGAAAGGAAGAAGTGCCTCAGAAATTGCTGAGAGGTTTCTGACCTCGGAAAAAACCGTTTTGAAGCCGCCGCGGACGGCGTCCCGCAGCTTTTCCGCTGCTACTGTTCCAACATTCCAGATTCTGTTGTTTGGAGAATACGCAGATCACTCCCGCGATCAGCGATGGATCCGGCGAGGATACACGACATCACAAGGCACTCGCAGGAAGCGATGGAGTCAGGCTTGTCCAAAGAAAATCCTTATACCCCCGAGCAGATCAGCAGTTTGGGACTGCTGCCTGAACGACTGCCAAGGCACGTCGCGATCATCATGGACGGCAATGGCCGCTGGGCTCAGTCTCATGGAATGCCACGTATCGAAGGGCACCGCAGAGGCGTGAATTCGGTGCGGGCTGTCGTTGAAGAATCCTCACGGCTTGGGCTGGAGCAACTGACTCTCTACTGTTTTTCCAGCGAGAACTGGAAACGCCCGCCAACGGAACTCAACCTGCTCATGAGATTACTCCGCCACTATCTGGTTGAGGAGCGTGAAGAAATCCACGCCCAGGGTCTGCAGTTCTGCACCATCGGTGACATTACGGAACTGTCCCCAATCATCCAGGAAGAAATCCACCAGACCACCGAACGCACTCAGAACAATACCGGCATGCGGCTTTGTCTCGCGATCAATTACGGTTCTCGCAGTGAGATTTGCGGTGCCGTCCGCGAAATTGCTGCTGCAGTCAGAGACGGAGAGGTCAACGCCTCAGAAATCGATGAGACCTTGATTTCCAGCAAATTGATGACCGCAGGCATGCCGGATCCGGACCTCGTAATTCGTACCGCCTCGGAATTTCGAGTCAGCAACTTTCTGCTTTGGCAAATCAGCTACGCCGAACTCTACATCTGCGAAAAGCGATGGCCGGAATTTCGCGAGCTGGACCTGCATGAAGCGATCAAATCCTATGCCGAACGCGACCGCAGGTTCGGAGGCCTGAACAAATAACTCACTCACATCAGGCCGCTCACACCCGTATTTTCATCCCTGAAACTGTTGCTCCCCTGAAACTGCATCAGCAGCCTCGTTCAACATTCCCGGAAAGAACTCACATGCTTTCAGCGAGACTTCTGAGTTCAGCGATCCTGATTCCACTTCTGGCCCTGCTCGTCTGGGCCGACCAGCAACTGGGGGTCTCTGCAGCCCTGTTTCTGCTGATGTGCCTTGGCATCGCCTGCCGGAACACCTGGGAAATGCACCAATTACTCTCGGAGCGAATCGCCACACCAACTGCGGTGCTGACCACACTTCTCAGTAGCTTCGTTGTCATTTCCGTCTGGATTCCAGCCCTGTTGGCCGACATTCCTCTCAGCCCGGCAACTCAACTGGCAGCACTCGGGGCGGCTTTAACATTCAGCTTCATCGCTGCGATCACCTTCGCAGCATTCCGGTTTCGCGAGCCCGGCGGGGCCCTTGAACAGATTGGATGCACACTCATCATCGTCGCTTATTGCGGGGGGCTGACAGCAGCCACAGCAATCCTTCGCTGGCAACCCTCTAACGACACCGGATTCTTTGCGTTACTGTCTCTGATCGTCTGCGTTAAGGCTGGAGATACCACCGCCTACACGTTTGGAAGACTTTGGGGCAGCCGAAAAATGGCCCCGCATCTCAGTCCCGGCAAAACCTGGATGGGGCTGCTTGGGGCTGTCGTCGGCAGTTGCCTCGGCGCCTGGCTCTGGATTTGTTTCCCACTGCCAGGCTACGCATCACAGATTCAGCCGACGTCGCAGTTGACAGTTCTTGGCTACGGCCTGACTGTCGGGCTTGCCGGACTGATGGGAGATCTCTGCGAATCTCTGATTAAGCGTGACTGCAAACAGAAGGATTCGGCCAGTTTGATGCCCGGATTTGGCGGGCTGCTGGATATTGTGGACAGTCCAGTATTCGCCGGCCCCATCGCTCTTGCCTGGTGGCTGCTGCTGCCCCCAGCGGTTTGACCTGCCGGAACACATCCGGCTGCCAACGCAAGAAAAACGCAGCAGGTATGCCTGCTGCGTTTCTTCGATTCAGGGACCTGGCCGCATCACCTACGGCACGGGATCCGGCTCAGAACACATCCAGAATGAAATGATGTCCCGTGTGGTATGGCTTCTCGGTTGGATAGAAGTTGTACCAGTTGTTGTTGTACACCGGGATCCGCATTGATGGGTCGTACCTGTAGTACAGATGGTCGTACTGCTTCGGTTTCTGGAATGCGTGGGGGTAATAAATGTAGGGGTAATAGTAGAAGCGTTGCCAGTCGGACGGCTGCCCTGGTGGAGCAGCAGCGGCGGGCTGTACCGCAGACAAGACTGCAACGACAACAATCGCCACAGCGATCAGCCTTTTCAACATCGCAACATCCTTCAGAAAAATCGGTTCGTCTGGAGCAAGATTGTCGAACCGTCGTGTCTTCCACAACGCTTGCTGCGTGCGGAAACAAGACAATTGAAATTGAACGAGCTCGGCAGGCAGACCAAATCTGGACAACATGTGTTGTCGCAATCGCCCCCGGAACAAATGGTCAGTCTGCGATGCCGAGACTCGTTCATGAACCCAAAGGGAATAGCGCAGAGACACCTTCAGCCGTCATTCCCGGATCTCAATACTCGATGCCTCTGTGTATCGACCATAAGCATGGCGAAAATCAGTTCATTCAGCAGAATCGGCAAAATCCTTTGAGAGCGTCCCGGGATCACACTCCATTGCACACCCAGAATGCCCCATCCCGCCGCACAAGCTGAAAAAACAAACAAAAAACAGTCTCCGCGCTAGCCAGCATGGGCTTCTGGACGCTAAAAACCAGCAAGAATTCGGGGCGAGCCACGAGCTCCGCCCAACTTATCAACACAAACCCAGCAAGACGCACAATATTCGGGCACACCATGGGCTCTCCAGAAGAAGAACTTCCCATCAATGGACTGATTGGCAGAAGTCCAGCCATGCTTGAGGTGTATCAAATGACCAGAAAGGTGGCCCCAACCTCGGCCACCGTGCTGCTGACAGGAGAAACCGGAACCGGCAAGGAATTAATCGCGCGTGCGCTGCATGAATTGAGCCCGCGTGCCTCCGGCCCGTTTATTCGAGTGAACTGCGGTGCGCTCAGCGAAAGCTTGCTCGAAAGCGAACTCTTTGGACACGCAAAGGGGGCGTTTACCAGCGCAATCGAAACCCGAACAGGTCGTTTCGAGGCAGCGCATGGTGGCACGATCTTCCTCGACGAAATCAACAGTGTCAGCTACCAACTTCAGGTCAAACTGCTGCGGGTCCTGCAGGAACACGAGTTTGAACGCGTGGGTGACACCCGAACAATCCGAGTGGACGTGCGAGTGATCGCGGCGACCAATGTCGATCTCCAGGACCAAATCACAACTGGCAAGTTTCGAGAAGACCTGTTCTATCGGCTCAATGTCATCCCTGTCTTTCTGCCACCGCTGAGGGACCGTGGGGATGACATTGGGGAGCTGGTTCGTTTCTTTGCCTGGCGTTACGCACAGGCCAATAGAATTCCAGTCGGTGAAATTGACGCGGAATCCGTTCGGTTTTTGCAGCAATATGACTGGCCGGGCAATGTTCGAGAACTGCAGAACTATGTCGAGCGAGCGATGGTACTTTCACCTGATGGCAACATCACTCCCGAACTCCTGCCCACTCATGTCCGCGGGCTGGCCCCGGTTCGCATCGGTCGTCGGAGTTCAGATAATCTTGAAGAAATGTGCACGGACCTCGTCGGTCGCAAACTGGCCGAAGCGGGCGAAGACTCAAGCGATGCGTGGAATTATGTTGTCAGCTTTGTGGAAAAGGAATTGATTCTCCAGGTGCTGCGACAATGCCAGGGTGTCCAGACACGTGCTGCATCGCGACTGGGCATCAATCGCAATACGCTGCACAAGAAAATCGAAGACCACCAGTTGGGCGATGAGGCAAGATAAGATCCAGCCTCCTCGACATCACCAATCTGATGCCCTGGTAGCTGCCTGCCAACTCAACGCGATCGGACGCCGCTAAACGGGCCCCTGCCACTCAAACAGGCTTTGAATACGCAGGATAGCCGCGTTTTCGGGGAACGTGTGGTAGGCATGAATGACAACACCGTTCCGCAGGGGATCACAGTGCATCAGCGACAAGCAGCCGGGGCCATTCTCGCTGGCCCCCCGAAATTCCGCTGACAACTGGCACTGTCGAGCATCCATCTGCATTTCCCGATGCAGGTCCAGGTAGATTTCCGGGCTGACCTGTTCCAGTTGATAGCTGCAAAAGTACTGCAGCTGGCCGAATTTCAGCTCGTGCGTGTGATAGCCAATCAGTCGTCGATCAATGATTCGACCAAACTCAGGCAACTCCAGCTGTCGGCTGACAGCCGCTTCAGTGATTGACTGATTTCCGTGACGAAACTCGATCGCATGCCCATCCCGACAGATTCGCGCTGTGACAGAACAGTCACCAACCTGCATACGGGATTCGCTGACAGTTTCGAGTAATTCCGGATGCACTGAACGCTGAAAGACACGAAGTACCATGTCTGCAACGTCAGGCCTTGCAAAGCTTACCGACATTCTAACCGCTCACTCAATGCAGCCCATTCCGCCGCTCGCCTGCTTCAGGACAAAATTGTGGTGTCGCACACTGGCCTTCATTCTAGCTGCAAAAAACCGGAACGGGAAATGGGGAATGAGAGAACAGCAGAAAACCGGATTCAGTTTGTCTCAAAACTCAGGGACATCCCGCGAAGCGGCGCTACCGGGCTTCATCTTCCGAATTTGGGACAAAAACTGCTACACCATTTGCACCAGCGTTGGATCGGACTATTATCTCGTCCCCGGCTCCGATAGCTCAGTTGGTAGAGCAACTGACTCTTAATCAGTAGGTCCAAGGTTCGAGCCCTTGTCGGAGCATTTCACAAAGCCTTTCAGCTGAAGATCTTACACTTCGGCCGGAAGGCTTTCTTCGTTTGCGATATGGGCTGGTTAGGTTGGCAGGGAGCCGCATTGGCCCTGCACGACACCTGCTCCGCGAGGCTCGCCGGATATGCGGAACACACGCCGGACGCTCGCGCAAACAATCCCCCTCTGCAGAACCTGCAACAAGACTGCAGCCGACAAATCTCGCGTTGAAGTTGACTGTTGGTCCAGCTTGGACATTCTGTTCCGAATCCCCGTGCTGAGAATCTTGAATCTGCTGTGACAACAGCTGCTAGACCGGCAACTCTTCCCCACGCGTTTCAGGCAAACAGGGAAGAATGAACACCCCTGCAAGGAATAAGCCCCCCAACGCAGTCACAGCCCACTCCAACGACATGCTCTCCTTCATCGTGCCGGAGATCAGCAACATCGGTGCGGCAAAAATTCGGCCGGTGTTGAAGCAAAAGCCAGCTCCTGTCGCACGCAAATGTGCCGGAAACATCTCGGGGAAGTAAATCGCGTAACCGGCATGAATTCCTGTGGCAAAAAAACCAAAAATTGGCAACAGGACCAGCATCGCCGGATAGCCACCAAGACTTTGCGGCCCCCAGCAGATGACCGGCGTCATTACCGCAGCCCCCAGATGCATCAGACTGAATGTCCGCCGTCGCCCGATTCGTTGACTTATCGGTCCAAATGCCAGCATCCCAATTCCGGCCCCGGTCGTCTGGATAAACCCGAAGGCAATCTTTGCCCGACTCGTTGCCGCTTCCTCGTCTTCTCCGAGGCTCAGCAGCAGACTTTTCGTCAGGTCCTGCCCCGCCACGACAACTCCCCAAAAAGTGGCCAGCCCGATCATCGCCAACAGGGACCCGAAGATCGCTCGATTTCGCCACCGCGGATCCCCCAGCAGGAGAGCTCGATAACTGCCCAGCTCATCCGATTTTGTTTCGCGTGCAGTGGTCCAGCTTTCAGGCTCTGTGATTCCTGAGCGAACCCAAAAGACCATCAACGCGGGAATGATCCCGACAAGGTAAGCATGTCGCCACTGTTCCCCAACCTGCAGAGCGACTCCGGCTGCAAGCCAGAGTCCCACGACACTGGTCGCGTGAAAAATCCCGCCGGCCCGGGCCCGAGTTTCGGAGGGAAAGACTTCAGCGACCAATGCCGCCCCGACGGCCCATTCGCCGCCCACACCCATCGCGACCAGAAATCGCAAAGCCGCGATCTGCCAGATGGAATCCGCGAATGCTGTCAGGCCGGAAAAAACAGAATAGAACAGAATTGTCAGAGCCATCACCGGTTTACGGCCCCACCGATCTGCCAGCGAACTAAAGACCCAACCGCCCAGAGTTCCCCCCAGCAGAAAGACCGCCAGCAGTCGATCCCCCCACAACTTCAGCACAGGATCATCACCAGCGACGCCAAGAATATCAGGCAGCATTTCCCCCCGCGTGAGGTTATACAACTGCCCCTCAAACGCGTCGAACACCCAGCCAAGTGAGGCGATCGCCAGGACCGTCCACTGATAACGCGTTACTGAACGATACCACGCCTGCTGCTGTGCACTCATTCCGAGCTTCCTGTAGATGGTTCAACGGGTTGAAAACATTCCCTGCTGCAGTCCTGCCGGCAGACCAATTGACGGAACTTCAAACATGCGCAGATCCTGAAACCTACGCCAGTGATAATGTCTGCGATTCACCCATCTCAGCAGATCGCTCAGCCGACAAGCACATTTGAACAGCGTGGAGTCCATCATGACCGTTGGCATGCAGAGGTGTGCCATTTCGAACCGAATCGCAGACCTGCTGGATTTGCTGGACCAGTTCGAAGACCTCCCCGGCAGGACCACCGCAGTCAACCTGCCGCACTGACTCACCGTCATGATGTCTCAAAAAGAAATCCGGTTCAAAGGTGCGATCCATTGCCCCACTCCAGGAAGCCCAAAGCGCACCCTCCGTACCGGTTACTTTCGCTGTTTGATGATGCTCGAAAGCAGCCAACGTTTGGCTGATGACGGCATAGGCACCATCGGGGAAGTCCAGCATTGCTGTGAAATTATCGGACAGCAGCGGACGATCCGCATCGATGGAATTAGCACGGGCAGTCACGCGATTCGGCTCGCCGGACTCCGTAAGGTACCAGCGTGCCAGATCGAAGAAATGAATCGGCTCCTCTAAAATCCAGTTTCCAACTCGATCCCGATCAAATCGCCATCCTCCGGCTCCGGGTCGATAAGGACGTCGCCACAGTTCAATCATGCAGTACCTCGGCTGACCAATCGCCCCCTGCTTAATCAACTCACGCACGCGCCCCCACAGCCGGGACATCCGCAGCTCGAAGCCAATCGCCAGGAGCCTGCCGGATCTCTCCGATGCCGCCAGGATGCGTTGACAGCCATCCACGGTCGCTGCCATCGGCTTTTCCAGCAGCACGTGCCGACCCGACTCCAGCGCTGCACAAGCGATCTCCTGATGGCGGTGTGTGGGAACCACAATGTCAACGACGTCAAGATCGTCGCGGCTGAGCAACTCCTGATAGTCCGAGACAATCTCAGTCGTCGAGTGCGCTTCCCGTGCGAGAGATTGTGCAGCTTCTGACCGGGCGGCGATACACACCAATTCCGCATTTGAAGTTTCAGAGATTGCTCGAGCGTGATGACTCCCCCATGCTCCGTAACCAATAAGTCCAAATCGAACCGGATCCATCTTTCTGCCCTTCTCTTCGTTTCATCAACGCGTTTCATCAACGGATTTCGTCAGCCTGTGAATGGCGCGTATCGCCCACAGCGTTCCCACCGGGGAACCATCCCTCCGCGGCATCGCTATCTTGCAGCCGGCTGACGTTGCTGACGGATCAGTTCCAGGCGGCCAACATGCCACATGTAGGACGGACCGTACCCGGCTCGCTGAGGCCATTTTGAGAGTGTGGCCGTGGTCAATGACTCTATTGCCAGATCACGATCACCATGCAGCGATGCATTCAACCCAACATACAACGCCGAATAAAACTGCCGCTGAGCCTTCGTTGCGGCACTGCCACCAGCGGCCATCTCCATGACCTGCTCTGCAGTCATCCGGCCTTCGAAGAGGCTGTAAACCTCCCGAAATGGCGGGCGATCGTCCTTCTCATACTTCAACAACTGTTCGCGAGCGGCCTTCTTGCCACTCGCTCGAAAATGACAGAAATATCGCCAGATTCCGTTTTCCCGATCCACATTGTCAAAGCTGTGGTACTTGTCGAATTGGCTGGCACCCTTGTCAAAATTCCCGGCGAAAAAACAGGCAATCCCCAGTCGCCAGTGGGAGGCATCCTGAGCCGGATCTTCGACAACCATCTGCCGATACGCAGCCTCTGCTTCATCGAATCGACCCAGAAACATGAGTGCGTCACCACGACGTGACCAGACTGTAATGCGTTCGGGAGCGTCTTTTTGTGGCTCCGGATAGTCCTTCAAATCAGCCAGCGCACGGGCTTCTTCGCGGGCTGTCATCTCCGCAATTGCCTGCTGTGCCGTGACGACCGGACGGTCCTTCACGGGATCCTGTGCAGAGGCTGTCATTTCCCAGTTGCAGACCGCTGCAAGACATGCCAGCGTCCTTCCCAGGGAAACAAGCCTGCAGCCGCGAAGACTGGTCACAGTATCATCCGGATCACTACTCGCCATCGTCCCCCCCCCC
>JAFMMM010000318.1 GCA_017859815.1 Planctomycetota bacterium
GTGGGCCTATGACATCGCAGCCCCCGGCTTCAAATACAACATGACCGATATCCAGGCCGCAATCGGGCTGCACCAGCTGCGCCGATTTCCTGACATGCAGGAGCGGCGGCGGCAGATTGTCGCTGCCTACAATTCCGCGTTTGACGATTCCCCGGCATTCCGTATTCCACAAACACGTCCGCATGTCCAAAACGCATGGCATCTCTACGTACTGCAGATTTGTCCGGAAGAACTTGCCATTGATCGAGCTCAGTTGATCGAGGAACTCGCAGCGCGGAATATCGGTGCCTCGGTGCACTTCATTCCCATCCACATGCACTCGTTCTATCAGAATCGCTACGGCTTCCGTCCGGAGGATTACCCCGTTGCCCACGCTGCATTTCAGAATATGATCAGTCTGCCGCTGACACCTTCACTCTCCGATCAGGACGTAGCGGATGTGATTGAAGCAGTTCACGACATCCAAAACCGCTTCCGACGTCGTCGTTTGGCTGCCTGACGAGGTGGCGTCCTTCGCTCCAGTCCTCTTTCTCAGTTCGTTTTCATCATGCTTCGCCGTCGTCAACTGATTCTGTTAGTGCTGCTGACTGTCGTGACGGCTACAACCGCATGGCGGGTACTGAACCCCAAACAGGAGCAGGCACCGGATATCAGCCTGCTGCGAACACAGGAAGCGCCCACGTTTCAATTGCTGGACCAGAACAACAGACCCTCAAACCTGCGAGGATATCTCGGACGGCATCGCATCCTCCTGGCATTTTTCGACGGTAGCGGTGGACCTGATGCCGATCCTGTGATGCAGCGGCTGAAAGCTGTCTATCCCGCCCTCAAATCTGCCGGAGTTCGAGTTCTGGCAATCTCCACTCCGCTTGGTCCAAAGGTCAAGCCCCAGTGCCTCAGCTATCCGTTTCCTGTGCTGCGGGATACCAGTGCCGGCCAGCCGGGCTCCAGTTGTGTCCGCTGGGGCGTCTGCGATGAGACTGCTGATCCAAAGCGACCTCCGACCCTGAGACCCTCTCTGTTTCTGATCGACCGCCGCGGGCTTGTTGCCTCCACCGGTCAATGGCCTCGCCCGGAATCCTCTCCTCAGCTGACAATCAACTCCCTACTCTGAGCGGTCAGCAGATTTCTGCGCTGGTTTTTTTTCCGCGGGATTCAGGCTGCCCGGAAGCAACTCCATCTGATCCAGATTTCCACCGGAGAGGACAGCCACAACCCTGCGGTCTCGGAACAACTCAGCGTGCTCCTGGATGGCAGCCAATGCAACCACTCCCGACGGCTCAGCAATCAGTCGGCTGCTTAAAGCGAGTTCTGAAACGCACCGGCAGATGCTCTGTTCACTGACGCAAAGAACATCCTGAACGAGACTTTGAATTATCGGAAACGTAAGTTGTCCGAGGGATGTCCTTAAACCGTCAGCAACCGTATCCGTTCGCAACACCGGCTCAATTCGGCCACTCTTCAGGCTTCGAAAAGCATCATCTGCAAGTTCCGGTTCTGCGGCAAAGACCTGAATCTCCGGCCGCAGCGTCTGTACCGCCAACAGCGTTCCCGCCAGTAAACCACCTCCGCCCACGGGAACAACAAGAGTATCTGCCTGCGGATACTGAGCCAGAATTTCAACAGCCACAGTGCCCTGCCCGGCAATCACATCGGGATGATCAAATGGGTGAATAAAAACAGCTCCGGTGCGTTCTGCAACTTCGGATGCGACCCGTTCCCGATCCTCGTTTGTGCGTCCGCAAAGAACTGGTTGAACCCCCAGTCGACGAACAGCATCCAACTTGATTTTGGCGGAGTTCTCCGGCATCACAATGTGAGCAGCAATGCCGCGTTGTTGTGCCGCCCATGCCAGTGCCGCTGCATGATTCCCTGATGAATGAGTCACGACACCCTGCTGAGCCTGCTCCGCTGTCAAACTCATCACCGCATTACAGGCACCGCGCGCCTTGAAGGCAAAATTCCGCTGCTGGTTCTCACACTTCACGGCCAGAGACGCCGTTGTACTGCCAGTCCACCCCTGAAGCTCTGTGACAGCCGTGCGAAATATCCACGGCCGAATACGCCCCTGCGCTGCTTCAATCTCCGGCCAGCCAATTGCGAATTCCGACACCACCCTGCCCTTCGCAGTATTGAACCTGATCCTGCCCCCGCGAGAGCGGCTATTCAAGATCGAACTTTGGTGCCGTGAAGTCCTCTTCCGAGTCTGCTGATGATACTGGCTCCGGACGTTCACCCGGTTCGTCAACCGGTGTCGGAGTCGGATCCGGGGAAGACCAGGACTCACGGGCAGAATTCATCCCACTGGCACGCTCCGCCTCACGAGTCACGCTGCGGAATTCGTCCTGGAACCCCGCCATTCCCTTCTTCAGCTGCGCCAGGCTTTTGCCAGCATTCATGGCCACTTCCGGCAGACGTTTGCCAAACAAGAGCAAAGCAACGATGCCAACAATCAACATCTCCGCCGTTCCAACACCGGGCAGCAACCCCATTGTTCGTTCCCCTGAGAGTGGATCACAGTCGTCACAGACAACAACGGATCCGCTTTTCTATAGGCAATGTTCATTGCCCCTGTCGAATTGACCAGCCAGAGACCAGCCTGACAACCGGTGTCTGGAAAACGGTGAGCCAGCGTCATTTCCTGACAGTAAACGCTTGAGCTACACGCAGAAACGGAGGACAACAACTTGTCCCCCCCCGGTAAACCGCCCCGGCAGGTGCCGCAAATCCGTCTGCACTTTACTGTAATCGCAGGACTGTAATCGCAGGACTGTAATCGCAGGACCGTTCACTGGTGAGCCGCCCGACGCCCACGTGTCATCCATTCTGACGACGGTGGCGTTCAGCAGGCTCGATCCTGAGGCCGTTAAAACTACCCGCCTTTCCTAACGATGCACGACCGGCGATCGTTGGACGGTTGCCTGCTGATCAGGACCGGAACCGATAAGACCGCCTGTGCTATGTCAGATCACCCGTATCGTCTGACTCGCCCTCCTTCATTCCCTTCTTGAATTCCGTCAGGCTCATGCCAAGGGAACGCATTGTCCCGGGCAACCTGTTCCCGAATAAGACAAGGCAAATGATCAGCACGATCGCCATTTCCATCCAGCCGGGTACCCAGGCAAGAACAGGAAAACGAACCAGATCAGCGACGAGAGAAAGCATAGGAGAACCATTCACTGAGAAAAACATCACCGAATTGCCAGCGTCCGGAATTCTACCGCTGAATTCGCCGAAGTCACAGCGTACCGCAGAATTTTCGCAGTCCGGTTGCACGATTCAAGGTGCTGGGACAGAGATCAGCAGCGAGCTTGAAGAACTGCCCAAACGTTCAGGATTGTGGCCTGCACCGACAAACCACTATTTTTCGTCCAGAATCCGAGGCACAAGGAAGAACTTCCCGTCTGTGCAGCAGGCATTGTGCAGCGCTTGTTCCTGAGTCAGAGACGGCTGAACGACATCGTCTCGAAAGACATTCTTACGTGGTACAGGGTGCGGGAGTGGATCAGTTTCCGACACGTCCACTTCTTCCAGTAGCTGAACATATTCCAGAATGCGACCAAGATGCTGCTGGCAGTCTGCGAGGTCCTGCTCGTTCAGCGACAATCGCGCCAGAGCGGCAACTTTTTGAACTTCACTGATTTCCATAATGTGATTTCCCGAACCCACAACGCCGTCTTTGGCAGTCAGCATCAGAACTGGTTTTTCCAGCCAACCCAGAAGCAATTCGGACCAGTTGTCACTGATCCCTTCGGAGTGTCAGCCCGGTATCTTAAGCGGTCGCGAATCAGGCACAAGCGGCAACGCGTGAGTTTCAGCGTTCCTTAATTCTGCGGCTGATCCGTACCGGTCGAGGCCAATTCCTTTAACTGCACACGCCACAACAATTGCCAGCGTCCCTCACTTCCCACAATGACCGAGCGTTCATTTTCAAAGCAGGCTGTTTCGCCCTGCCGCCGCAATGGCAACGTCAGCACACTTCCGCTTCCGGCGATCGCATCTTCCCAGCTCTGCCCGGGATCACGATCAAACAAAACGCCACTGAGAGGATTGACGATCACCATCCGCCGTCCACCTGGACTGATGTCCATGGCAGTGGCCCACGGGACCGGCAATTGACAAACTTCCGTGGCCGTGCGAGTAGCAACACTTCGCCGCAACGACAGCGGCAAACTGTAAAGCGTAGCCTGCCCGGGGGCTGCCTTGGTCAACAGCAGTACCCGGTTATTTTCCGGATCTGCAGCAATGCTCTCGCAATCCGGTCGTCCGGAGGGATACCGAAATTTCCATTGATAGTGTGCAGGACGACTGATCTGATGAGGTGGTGATCCGATGGCTCCCGGCTTTACCAGGGGTTCCGGCAACATGATCAAACTGCAGGGAGGTCGCGACCCACCACGTGTTTCACTGTTATCGCCGACATCCCCAATGAGCAGCCAGTTCTGGTCCGCATGCTGAAAACAGCACATGTCCTCCCAGTCGGTGGCTTCTCCCAGAACCCTGACGACCGCGCGAGTCTCTCCGAAGCGGTCAACGAGAAACAGTCGAGGTTCATCCCCCGAATCATTGTGAGTCCAGAAGTATCCTGGGTAACGCAGGCTGGCGGCCAATCCGCTGGACTCGCTGATCTCCCAGTCCCTGATGGAGCAGACTTCTTCGGCATTCTCCGGCGATTCGTCCGGGACCGGTTCCAGTCCGTAAAAAAACGCCGCAGACGGCCACGGCGTAATGCCAACGACAACGGCCCAGATCAACGGACTGATCAGCAACAGGAGTGCCAGTGCCTTCCCTCGCCGTTTTGACATTGTCAGACTGCTCCAACCGGGTTTGAATGCCGACCGATGCTGACTCCACATGGGATTCCAGCGAACAGAGTGAGCATCATGTCGTTCTAAAATCGGTGTGCTTCCACAGGACAGCCATTCCGATGAGCGGCGGGCAGACCATTTCGCCCACGGGGCACCGCGGCCATGACCGAACCTCTTTGCCAACAATTGCACCGAGATTGGTGCCAGACAACCAGAAACCAGCAGAAACCCACGGAATTCCGCATTCCCAACACGGTGATCCCTGCTTTGATCGGCTAACTTTCGCTGAACGCTCGAATGTGTTCAAAAATCTCGTCGCCGATCTCGTGAATCGATCGCAGTCGTTCATCTTCGTCCAGACCTGGAATCAGCATCCAGTCGTCACGCTGACTGGCAATCTCCAGGTAACAACTGCGAACTTTTTCCAGATAGGGAAGATTGGACTCCTGCAAATCCGCTTCCTGATCGGTGTAGTCGCGAGCCCCTTTACGTGCCACCAGTTCCCGGCTGACTTTGCTGCTGACATCAATCAGCAGATTCAGGTCAGGACGCGGCAACCCAAACACTCCGTGCTCAATCCGCTCAATCCACTGTTGCAGGCCATTGCGTTCAGCCCCTTCCAGCCGCGCACACTGGTGAGCAAGACTGGAACCAATAAACCGATCGAGGACAACCACATCGTGGTTCGCGATTTTTTGCAGCAGCAACTCCTTCGACTCAAACCGATCACCCGCATAAAGCACGGCAGCGAGCTGTGGATGCACGTGATCGAGACTTCCGAAGCGACCGTTGAGGAAGTCCCCAATCGCTTCGCCGAATGCAGTCGCTGAATATCGCGGGAACTGCAGACTTGTTGCCGAGAAGCCGGCAGCCTGTAACCGCTCCAGCAGTAATTCGGTTTGAGTTCCTTTGCCGGCCCCGTCAATGCCCTCAATGGCCACTAACATACTCATCGCGCTGGCTCCTGATCCGAGTTGTCTGACGATTCAGATGGAATCTGCAGCGAAACGAGCGAGGGCATATCGCCGGTTCCGTCCAGCTCACAGCTGAAGTCACTCGTGTCCGTGAGCGAGTCCTCTTCCTCCAGTTCCGGCGAAACGGGAATCAATCGTCGTGTCTCTGCTGTCCGTTCCGGCTGCAGGCGAAGCGCGGTGACCGTATTCTGGTCAGCACCGACAGCACGGCAGGCAATGAAATGACCAAGATCCTGCTCGCTGCCCTGCACCTCCACCGGCATATACCAGCGATCTGTCCCGCGGACCCAGCCCGGCCGCGTCTCGCTCAGCCGCTCGGCCAGTACCTGCAGGTCGCCCTCGTGAGTGGACAGCTGCTGCTCGCAGGCCGACCGTGATTCCGCGACACGCTGCAGGTAATACTGTTCGGCCAGCTGCCTCTCCAGTTGCCCCAGTTCGGTAACGCGGCGGCGAATTTCGTCGCCGGGTATCTGATCCGGCATTGCGGCCGCAGGCGTACCATCCCGACGACTGAATGGAAAGACATGCACTTTCATGAAGCGCGCCTCTCGGCATGTCTGC
>JAFMMM010000319.1 GCA_017859815.1 Planctomycetota bacterium
ATCCACTTTCTGCAGCAAACGACGCCGCCAGCTGAGCGATTCCGGTGAGTCCGTCCGTCAGCACGTCTCGATCTCGCACACTCACAGCCACCGCCGGTGAAATACTGACGGGTAATGGCAATGCCGCGGTATCCGAAAACGCACACCACACGTCTCCGAAACTGTTCAGCAGGTCTGCCGGTTCCACGCCAATGAAGACACCAGCCATGCCCACGCCCTGATCAAACTGAGCGGCAGCGGCTGGTTCCACCTTGACCACCATGTCTCGAGCCACACCAATCATCGTCTCTAACGCGGCACCGGCATCAAATCGGAAACAGGTGAATCCGCCCACATTTGCCGGCAGCGGTGGCAGATCAGAGATTGACAGCGGCTGCTGATCCATCAGTTTCAGCAGTCCGCGTGCTTCTCCCTGCCAGCGCACCTCCGTCTGCGTCCATGTCGTGACACCGTCGAAACCCAACTGCAGAAACATCCCGTCAATGGCATCCAGTCCCGGAATCTCCATCAGCTCCGCAATTGTCATCACACCCCCGGATGGTGTGGGCGGTAACGGCATCGCTCCAAACCGATCCATGACCTGCCTGACGTTCAGCCAGCCCGCCCCCATCACGGCAAACGAATCCGACTGACGCAGTTCCCGGAATTGTGCTGAGTCTGTCAGGGAGGGACGCTCACCGCGAATCGTGGCCAGCGTCTGATTCACAGCGTTCATTCCGGCGGCAACCACCAGATGTGACCCCTCGTTCCACCAGCCCAGCTCGACGCCCGGACCCACTTCGTCCATCGCAACCACACGCAAAACACGTCCGTCACGAGTCACCGCTTCGGGCTGCGGGGCTTCCGGCGGCAGGTTGCTGAGTACCATCTCCTCCAGATTCGTCGCCAGTTTCCCGGCGTCATGAAAAACCATCACGCCAAATGGTGCCGGCTGCGGACCGTCACCCCCCAGACTGACTCCCAGTGATGTTCCCGCACTGCGCACATGGTCGACTGCTTGTCGCAATAACGGACCAGCCCCCGGCGCGGGAACATTCACCATCGTTTCCATCAGTTCAAAGACCCGCGTCATCAGCTGGCTCTCTTCCAGCGACTTCCACGCAGCAGTCTCCTGCAACGCCGGCAAATGCGCGGCCTGCCCGTCGTAATTGAGCATCAGTACGCTGTCACCCGGCAGGATCTGCTCCGGACGAACCTCGTCGACAGCAACAACCGTGGTTGTTCGCGCCTGAATCACCTGAGTGCCCCACGAAAGCAGCAATGCCGCCAGCCCCAGACATAACGCCACGAATGCATGTCGCATCAGATCACTTTCTCTTGTTGGAATTTCGCAGACTTCTGCCGTGGAAAACTCTGCCGCAAGTCAGCACCACTGAACACTATTTCCCGGACTGCAGTCCCACAGTGTTCACAGCAATCACTCGATAGCGATCACCCTGCCCCGCGACCGCTTCGGCATCCGCAAATGCCATCTCCGCCAGCGGCTGTGCGGGAGTGTCACTGTACTGCAGATCCTGAAATAAACCACGACCGAAGCGATTTTTCGGCTGCTCGGGAACTCTCCCGATTTCCTTGCCGTCCTTCAACACAATGAACTGAGCAATCCCGCTTTCCAGATCCGCCGTGGCAGTCCAGGAAACCCTGCCGTCGGCGACCCGGACCATGGTCGGGGCCGGAGGTGGTGTCTGATCGGGAACTTCTGTATCCGTGACATACGCTTTCCAAAGCGCCGCGATTCGACCGCTGGGAAGCCAGCCCGCCGCCGCTTTGTCTCCCCCAAATTCCGTCTCAGCCGCTGTCGTCGTACCAGGCACCTCCGCCAGCCACGCGTCGCCTGCCGGCATCGCCCGTAACGTCCCGCCCGACCCCGCGGGCAACCGCATTCGCAAACATTCATCCAGCCAGCGAATCGCCATGTATCGCTGGTTTCCACATTCATGACTGCTCAAGGGATCAATGGCCACACCAATCAACCCACCACGCTGACGAACAGGACCAAAAAACGCCAGGTTCGCTGGCCAGACTCCGGCAAAACGACCGTCCGTCACTGTAACCCCTTCCTTCGTTCCCGGATTGCACATGATCGGCACCGACAAAACCGCATCAGCCAGCTGGTGAGCACGAATCGCAGGACGATCCGGATTCGCCTGCAGCAATGGAACCCCGGATCGCAACCATGCGGCCGCAACCCGCTGCGGGTACAGCAGGGTCATCCCGCCAGCCCAGTGCCCGCCGCCACTGTGTCCCCATAACGCCCACGGAACTTCCGACAGCTCCGCATGCCCGCTCTGCTGCCCAAGATCGTTCAACCCCCGCAGGAAGGCAGCGGCCGAACCATTCCTCGGATCGCACCACAGCTGACAGTCAGCCGACTGAGGCTGCTCGTAGGATGGTGATAACAACGCACAGTCGTGAGCCGCCGCCAGCGCCTGCCAGTGCAGGTCGTATGCCCCGGTCAGACCCGAACGGCAGGAACCCTCTCCGCAGCCATGCTGATGCACAACCACACCACGCAGCTGCGTCACACCCGGCGGAATCCAAATGGTGTAATTCACCGCAAACTGCAGTTCGCCAGCGGTCTCCGAGGCATCATAACGCACCCGATAATACGGCGGCGCTGCAGCCGGATACACGTCGTAAGGAGCCTGCTGAGCCAGACCCGTTTCCAGTAACCCGCTCATCACCAGCCACACCAGAATCCACCGATCCAGGTTCTGTTTCATCGCCTGATCTCCCCGTGTTTTTCATGACAATGTCTGTGGACCTTCGCTGAGTCCAGCCTTGTTCACCAGCCCGATAACCCGTTTCCGTGTTTCCCGCTGCCGCCGCCATTCACTCCGCCACGGTGCTTTCCGATTCCCCTCGGAACGGTGCCGCCTGATCCGTTCCAGGCCTGCCTGACCATTCCCGCCGGCTTACTTGTCTGCCGCAGCAGCCAGTTCAGCCTGCCGTTGCCGGATGATCGTCGTGGCGTCGTCCGGCCACTGCGTGACGTCCACGTACCGCCGCAAATCCCGCAGAGACACCACGCGACATTTCTGCAGCTGCAGATAACGCAGGTATGCCTCAAAATTCACTCGCGAACTGCTGACCCAGTCGTGAGCCGTATCCGGCACACCATGAAACTGCAAAATCGCGATGCGACCGGCCCGCGCCTGCTGCACCGCTCGCTCCAGATCCTGCAACGCCCATTTCGGTCGTGCATCCCCGGCAGATGGCAACAATAACGGATGATCCTGCCCCGGCTGATACGCAAACCCGCGACCGGCTTCGTAGGGATACTCGGGAGCACCCCCGCGTCGGGCAAAAACAATCCCATGCTGCTTCAGCACGTCAAAGGCCTGCGGTGTCCACGCATTCCCCGGCCATGCAAAACTGACGGGAGCCGGAATCCCATGCTCCTGACAACGATCCGCAATGGCCTGTAATTGCTCCGGTAATCGCCCGACGGTCCTCTCTGTAATTCCCAGATGATCACGCGTGTGATTGCCAATCTCAAACCCGTCTTCGTGCAACTGACGAATTTCGTCCCACGTCATGTAGTCCGTTTTGTTCTTTGCAAAGTCCCAGCCCTCGGTGATGAAAAACGTCGCTCCAAACCCATACTCCTTCAACAACGGACGGACGATCGTGAAGTGCGATTTGGAGGAATCATCAAACGTCAACACCACCAGCCGATCCGGAATCGCAGCCCCCGCCTGGACGGGCGTCGATGCAACTGTCTGCTGCGACCCCGTTTCCTCTGCCGATCCACCACGCTGCACGTCTGCCGACTCGTCTGCCGCACGCGCCAGGCTCAATGGCAGGCCGACCACCAAGGCCAGCACGATCAGTAATCTGCCGCCCGCCAAACGCAGGACCTCTCGTTTCTTCATCACAATTTCTCCCCGCCGGTCTCTGCCGACTCCACCACAGTGAATACAGCAGGGGCTGCGTTGCGATTCAGCCCTGCCCGACCTGCAAACCAGATCCACGTCCACAGCAATCCCGCAGCCCAGCCCGCCAGGACATCCGTCGGATAATGCACACCCATGCAAACGCGAGTCGCTCCCACCACGGCGGCTAACAATAACGGCGAAACGGTGAGCCAAATTCGCAGCTGCCGATCCTGAGTCCGCGTTGACAACATCAAGCCAATGGACACATACACGATCACCGACATCATCGCATGCGCGCTGGGAAAGCTGGTCGCCCCTCGTGCCAGTGACAAATGCGGAACAATGTCCGGACGCACTCGCAGAAACGAACGCTTCATCAGCATCACCACGAAATACCCCGTCCACACCACACCGCTGAAGAACCAGAATTCGCGTCGGCCAAGTTCCGCCAGTGCAAATCCGGCAAACAGCACACTCACCAGGATCAGGACCGCGTAACCGCCCAGTGCCGTCAGATCACGCAACATCTCCTGCACGATCGGAGGTCCCGGAATGCGATCCGGCTGTGCGGCCACGCGAGTCTGGCGGATCAGCCACACATCCAGACTCTCACTCGTTCCGCTGCTGTTCCAGTCCGCGAAAACAAAACCAGCCGCCAGCACGATCACTCCCGCCAGCGTCACTGGCAGCACGTGCAGCAACGGGGGACGCCGCCACCCGGATGACCTTTCAGCCGCATCCATCATCAGCCGCCGTTCCCATCGCTGGATTCCTCGTCCTCCACAACCGGCGATTCTCCACGACGGATTCGCCGAATCTCATCCAACTTGCGACGGAAGTGCGCCTCCCGACCACGATCCACCGGTTCGTAATAAGTTTTCTCCACACCCAGATAATCCTGATTCACCCAGCCCTGCGGGCCATTGTGAGCGTACTCGTAGCCAACACCGTGACCCAGTTTGGACGCCCCCGCATAATGGCCGTCACGCAGATGCATCGGCACGGGCAACAGAGTGTCATTCCGCACATCCGCCAGAGCCGCATCGATGGCCGCATAAGACGCATTGGACTTCGGGGCACAGGCCAAATAAGTCGTCGCCTGCGCCAGATTAATGCGACACTCCGGCATCCCGATTGTTTCCGTTGCCTGATAAGCAGCCGTGGCCAGTGGCAACCCCATGGGGTCGGCATTGCCAATATCTTCGGAGGCCGAAATGACCAGCCGCCGCGCGATGAAACGCGGATCCTCGCCCGACTCCAGCATTCGTGCCAGCCAGTACAACGCCGCGTCCGGATCACTGCCGCGAATGCTTTTGATGAACGCACTGATTACGTCATAGTGATCATCTCCGCCCGGATCAAAACGCACCACGCGCTTCTGCAAAGACTCCTCCGCCACCGCTCGATCGACGAATTTGGTGGTGCCGGCAACCGACAATGCGGCAATCTCCAAAGCGGTTAAGACCCGTCGCCCGTCCCCGTCGCAGAGCGTCGCGAGGTAGTTTGTGGCTTCATCATCAATCGTCACACCAAACCGGCCCAGACCGCGCTGCTCGTCCTGCAGAGCGCGGCAAATCAGCGTGATCAGATCTTCCTTCGTCAACTCCCGAAATTCGAACACCTGACTGCGGCTGATCAGGGGCGCGACGAGGGAGAAGAACGGATTGGCCGTGGTCGCCCCGATCAGCGAGATGGTGCCGTTTTCGACATCCGGCAGCAGAATGTCCTGCTGACTGCGGCTGAAACGATGCAGTTCGTCAATAAACAGCACGGTCCGTACCCCGGCCGTGGCCAGCCGCTCATCCGCGGCATGCAGCAGCTCACGGACATCTTTGACACCGGCCGTGGTGGCATTCAGGCGTTCGAAGCGACGTTGAGTCTGCCGGGCGATCAGTTCGGCCAGCGTTGTTTTTCCAGTCCCGGGCGGTCCGTAAAAGATCATTGACCCCACGCGATCGGCCGCCAGCATCCGCCGCAGCAGTTTTCCCTCCCCCAGGAGATGCTGTTGACCGCAGAATTCATCCAGTGACTGCGGGCGCATTCGTGCCGCCAGCGGTCGAGCCCGCTCACGATTCTGGTTTTCTGCTCCCGCAAACAGATTCATCTCACCCGCTGCCTTCCTGAGAGTACGACGTTGGTCGCATTTTGCCGCGAAAAAGCGGGAATGTCACCCGTCCCGAGGCTGCACCGGGCACAACGGCAACGAAACCGTGGCTGCCGTACCGGCAAGAGTCGCCGAAAGGCAGGAACTCTCCAAAACGAGGAACAAAAAAGCGGTGACACAAAGTGGGTGGCAAGTCTGGCATCCGGCGGCGGCGAACGCTATAGTTCGCCCGCTGACGAAGTTGGTTGCAACAGCAACCGGCACTCACGTCACACGGGGCGTAGCTCAGCTTGGCTAGAGCGCCTGCTTTGGGAGCAGGAGGTCGCACGTTCAAATCGTGTCGCCCCGACTACTCAAA
>JAFMMM010000320.1 GCA_017859815.1 Planctomycetota bacterium
AGCCGGGATCGCGCGAGTGAATTTCGGGAGCAACCAGATGATCAGCATCGTCACCGAAATCATCGCCAGCATGATCCATAACGACGGTCCGGAAATTGTCGACATCCGCCCACTCATATCCAGAGCCTGAAAACTGCCGAACTGAGCCATGAAGATCACCAGTGCCAAACCGTTGACAAACCCCAGTTCAACCGGGTGCGGTACCATCCGTATCAGTTTTCCAAGACCACACAATCCCACCAGGATCTGAATCAATCCCGCCAGAATCACCGCGGGAAACAGGCAGGAGAGTCCATGCTCTGCAACGAGCGTAACCACCACCACTGCCATCGCGCCGGTAGCCCCGGAAATCATCCCCGGACGTCCGCCAAAAACTGCAGCAAACAGCCCGATGAAGAACGCAGAATACAGCCCGATAATTGGTGACACGCCAGCGACAAACGCGAATGCAACGGCCTCCGGAACCAACGCCAAAGCCACTGTCACCCCGGACAAAACATCGTTGCGAACGTCGTCCTGAAACAGCGAAAGATTTTTCAACATTCACTCACTTTAATAATCGCACCAGAGTGCCGAATTCAGATTTAAGAACGGAACAAATCTGCGAACCACCCACGGCACACGCCGCGAACGCTGCGCGCAGATTTGTCGTACCGGGAAATACCGTCACGTCGCCGCCGGCAAGACGGCGGAGGGCATGGGAGGTTCATGGCGGAAGCTGAGCAGACCGGCTCTGATGGGCGGGCGGCGTGCCTGAATTTCGTGGAACCTCGCGATTCAGGCAGGAACGCTATGCGGCGATGTTGGACAGATCAACGGTGAATCAAGCTGTGACTGCGATAATAGCGGTGATGGGACACGAATTCCCGGACAGATGAATCTCGCACGATCCTGCAGATTTTCTGCAGCTGGATCCGAAAAACCGACTCTGTCTGGAAACTGGCATCATTTCCGACGTCGACTCAGGCATCGGCGACGAGTCCAAAACAGACCTCCCGCCAGAACAGACCTCCCGGAGTCCCTGTTCGCTGCCAGCCCGGGAGTCTTTCTGCGATGCACCGCAAAACTCCTCTGACCGACCAACTGCAACTACTCTTCTACAGCTGTCAGTTGCACACGATAACCGCCGGAATTCTCTGCACGCGACGACTCAAGGTCATTGATCCGCAGCCATAATTCGCTGTTGGCAGGAATCGAAATCGTTGACTGACGGCCTATCCGCAGCCGTTGAGGTGCTGAAGCGGGCTCGCGGGGCACAGCCATCGCCTGCAATTCGCCCAAAGGACTTCCAGCAACGTAGTCAATGGTAATCCCCTGCGGCTCCGAAACCCAGTCGCCCCCCTCCTGTCTTAAAATGCAGCGAGCCTCCGCCACGATTTCAATTGACATTGCAGTTGAACTGGAGACTCCGGAAGGCTGCCAGCCTCTGTCAGCACGTACACTCAGTTGCCGGTCCTCGCCAGCAGTCCATTCCCGCCACGGAGGATCAAGCTCGGGAAACGACCGGTCCACATCAAATCCCTCGGTCAGACTGTCCAGCACCAGCAGCCAGACAATATGCATTCGAGCAATTGTCTGCGGCGAAAGCCTGGCAACTGCTCGATCAAACTGCCCGCGGCTGCGAACTCCTGTCAACGATTGAAACTCGTCCCGCAATTCCGGGTGTGTCCGGATCAGCCAGTACATGGCCCACCCCTGCGCGTAGTGCAGTTCCGATTCGAAGATCCTGCGGTTCGGCTTCAGGACATCACGCAACAGGATTTCACTGCCCTCCTGCCGCAGCTGCTCCGTCAACTCGCCAATCCGACCCCAACCTTCAAACCCCTGCTGCCGGGCAGGAACAATCCCGGCTCGAAAAGGCTGCTGTTCGTGCGTTGCATAGTATTCTGCGATCCCCTCCGTAAACCACAGCGGCGGAATATCCCGCATCCCGGTTTCGCACATCATGAAACAGTGCACAAACTCGTGCAGCAGCAGATGCCGCCGGTAATAGTCGGTTGTCTGGTTTCGCATCCAGAACTGATACCCAAGATGTCGCCCGTGCCGAATCACATAGCGTTGCGGTGGCAGTAATCCCGCATCACCAAAGCGCTCCGGGGCGTCCATCAGATACCCGGTCACCTGAAACTCCGCGTCATCTGCAGCCGCTGCCGGCGTTCCGAGTTCTCTGCACAACTGCAGGTACAAAGAATCAGCCAGTTGTGGCAGACCTGCGACATCGACAGCAGGAATGTCCGTGACCAGAACCAAGTGCTTCGATCGCAGCACACGCAGACCGGCACGGCTCAACTGATCCTGATTCAATTGAGGCCGATCGTCCGGCAGTCGCCTGGCAAACTCACTCTGAGCACAAACGGCGCAAGGTGACAGGATCAACAGCAGCCCAACAAACCCCTTCAGCATCAGATGCAGGATCCGAGACTTTCCGAAAGCCAGCCTTTGGCCTGGGGCGGCAACGCAGCACTGAACGGCAACGCAGCACTGAGTTGCACGGCAGGTCTGTTGCGTCCGGCAGAGATCTTTCCGGTTCATGGTCGGCTATTCCGGCAGCGGCTTACCTTTAGTCTCCGGGGCAAAAGGCAGAACCAGTAGTCCGAGCAGGAATACGCTGCACATGGCAATCCCTGAATAACGCAGCGGTTCCGGAGTGTCGGCAAAAACACCACTGCTCAGATATCCGATCGTCCACGGTCCAGCAGCCGCGATGAAACGCCCCACGTTGTAACAGAACGAAGTCCCGGTGCTGCGCAGCGCAGTTGGGAACAGTTCCGGAAAGTAGATCGCATATCCGCCGAAGATCCCCAGCATGAAAAAGCCCATGATCGGCACGAGCACGTAGATGTGCCACGGATCGTTCAGCAGCAGGAAGGTGACCGAGGTTGAAACAGCAGCGCCGATAAATGACACGGCAAAAGCCAGCCTGCGGCTGGTCATCTGAGTAAACCGAGTGAATGCCATCATCCCCAGAAAAGCGCCAATATTCAGCATCAGGGAGGTTTTCCCCTTCCACTTGCCGACCGCCCCGCTCAGATCGGTTCCCTCCAGACCATCAGCGGCCAGTTTCTTCTCCATGACTGAACCAACGAGATCAAAGACGAAAAATACGATCCCCCACAGTGCGATGACGCCAGCACAGGCCAGTGCCAGACCAACCAGCGCGTTCTTTTTCCAGACAGGATGGGTCAGCAGTGCTCGATAAGACCCGGCCTGAGTTCCACCGCCGGAGCCCGCGGCTTTCATCTCCTGCCATTTTTCGGGTTCCTTCAGTTTCCAGCGAACCACCAGTGCCAACAACGCTGGCAGGGTGCCAATCAGGAACATCATTCGCCATTTCGACAGGCCACCGGGAATCTCTCCCGATTGCTCCAGTGAACTCAGCCCAATCTCCACAAACGCCGCACTCACGTTGCCCACGGCTGATAATGCCTGCAGCAGCCCCAATGCATGTGGTCGAGCGCGTTCCGGCATCACTTCTGCAACCAGAGCCACACCAACGGCGAATTCGCCTCCCACACCAAGGCCGGTGATGAAACGATAAAAGGCAAAATCCCAGAATCCTTTCGACAGTGCACTCAGCCCCGTACACAGGGAGTAAATCAGAATGGTGAGCATCATTGTCCTGGCCCGACCAATGCGATCCCCCAACGCACCAAAGATCAAACCACCTGTGGCCCAACCAAGGACAAAAATTGCCGTGGCATATCCCGCATAAGCGATGGGGTCCTGGCCCTCGACCAGCAGGTCCTGCATCGCAGGTCGCCTGGCCAAAAGAAACAACTGCTGATCAAGGCAGTCGAAGAGCCAGCCCAGGGCCGAAACACCCAGAACAAACCAGTGGTAACGATTCAGTTCCCGGTACCACGGACCGGAATTCTCACTCACCGTGGGATTGGATGGAGGAATATCAGCGTGCAAGAAAACTCTCCTCAGGCAAAGTACGGGCCGCTGCGGCACAACACTTCAGCAAATCTGGTTACAAGATCCGCTTGAAGCAGCCCGGTGATGCAATGCAAAAACAAAAGCTGAAACAAACAAGCCCATGCATCGGATCACCGCAGAACCGTCACCCAAACTCTGTCAGAATTTGAGATTTCAATCAAGCAACCCGGGGCTGCCGCCCCCAACCAGTTTCGGATCAGGGTCTCGGACACATGAGGTCTGCAGCATTCCTGACCGTCTCACCTCAGGAATTTTACAGCGATCACCGCCATGCGTCTGGGATCCCGCCACGAACATCTTTAGACTCCGTAGGCAGGCCAGTGTTTGTGACAGGAAGTGTACGCTGGCGCGGGTTTCATGCACGTTTCATGCACCCGGATCATCTTCATGCACCCTGACAATACCGTTGTGGATTCGTAAAGACAGGGCAGCAAAATGACAGATTCCGCAAAACCCAGTTCGGGCGCAGTGCTTGGGCCGCACGCTCTGAATCTGCCAAATCTCATCACGATCTCGCGACTGCTGCTCGCCTTCGGTTTGTTCGCATTGATTTCCACCGGTGACTACTGGCTCACATCCGCCGCTCTGTTCATCTTCGCGGCCTCCACTGATGCTCTTGATGGATATCTGGCTCGCAGAAACCAGCAGATCACTGTTCTTGGCCGAATTCTGGATCCGTTCGTTGACAAAGTCATCGTCTGCGGCACATTCATTTCCCTGCTCGAACATCAGGGCCAGAACGATTCCGGCGTCCGGGCATGGATGGTAATTATCATCGTCGGACGAGAAATGTTCGTTTCCAGCCTGCGCGGAATCCTCGAACAACAGGGGAAAGACTTTTCCGCCAGCTGGTCCGGCAAACTGAAAATGATCCTGCAATGTCTGTCCATCAGCGTCTGCCTGATCACGCTGTCGCCGGACGTGACCTTCACCGGAAATGAGCTGCTGCGAAACGGAGTCCTGTGGCTGTCCATTGCCGCCACGGTCTGGAGCGGTGCCGTCTACATTTCCCGAGGCTTTACACTGCTCAGTGAGCCTGCTGCCTGAACAGGATGAGCAAAACGCTCCCACCGAGGACCGAAAGGCGTCCCCCCAACCTGGCCACTCCCCCGATCGCCACGGTTGATCGGCGGTCAGAAATCCCGGAGCTCATTGCAAAGTATCCCCACGGGTGCAGGAAATCGGAATTCTCCCGGCCACGGCGCAATACGCTTCGTCGCTGCTTTTCAAACACTGGAACATTTTTACTCAGCCAAATCGTTCATCGTGCCTACAACGGTTTCTGAGCTGTTCTCATGCCCCCTTCTCTGGAGTTGCACGATGTCTGATCTGGCAGTACGCATCAGCCTGTTTTTGTCCCGCGGCATTATCTGTCAGGATTGTGGGGTGGAAATTCAAGGAGAACCATCCGGATCGCCGCGGTGCTGCGATCGTTGTCGACCGGTGACAGTCCGGCAGTTGGAATCCCCGGTGGAACAACAGGCTCCCGAACTGTGCGAGGCACTGCATTAGCCACCAGCCAATTCAGGCGACCCGGCACTGCCCCGATGGAAAGTCCACTGGCAGAATCAAGTGTCGCCGCGACATCCACCACGATCGCCTTCTCATTGTGCCCGCCGGGTCACTTCAACTGCTGCAGCCCAGGCACTCGCAATAGAAATCTTCCTCACAGCGGTCTATGCTGCACGACGGTGACGGTCTCAGTTCTGTCACCACTGATTTCGACGCAGGACAGACGGCGGAGGCAACGTGGATCGACAGCGTTATCAGAAGCAGATGCTGTTTTCCGGCATCGGCTCAGAAGGACAGCAGTCTCTGCAGCAGGCCAGGGTTCTGCTGGTGGGCTGTGGTGCACTGGGCTGCGTCGTCGCGGATTTGCTCGTCCGTGCAGGTGTGGGGCTGCTAAGAATCGTTGATCGCGACTTTGTGGAACTCAGCAATCTGCAAAGGCAGTCTCTCTTCACAGAGGCTGACGTTCGTGATCACCTTCCCAAAGCTGTTGCCGCGTCTGCGCGACTGGGACAGGTCAATTCCACGGTCGAAGTAGAGCCGATTGTGGCCGATGCAGACTTCAGCAACCTGCCGGGGCTTGCCAAAGACGTCAGCCTGATTCTCGACGGCACCGACAATTTCGAGATCCGCTATCTGATTAATGACGTAGCCCTGCAGCAAAACACTCCCTGGATCTTTACCGGATGTACTGGAAGCAGCGGACAGATCATGCCCGTATTACCGGGGAATGGTCCCTGTCTGCGTTGCCTGATGCCTCACGCACCTCCCCCCGGCACTACAGAGACCTGCGATACGGCGGGAGTGCTGGGACCGGCAATTGGCGTCATTTCCTCGCTTCAGGCGGCGCTCGCCATCAGAATACTGGTGCAGGGGCCGGAAAAAATC
>JAFMMM010000321.1 GCA_017859815.1 Planctomycetota bacterium
GGAACAGAATTCGATTCCGGGCGCTCACTTCGCGGCTCAGGCAAAGCGCATCATCTTCCTGTTCATGTGGGGCGGCGCTGCTCATACGGATCTCTTTGACCCCAAACCGGCACTCAACCAGTATGCCGGCCAGTCCATTCCAAAATCGCTGTGGAAGAATGACTCCCCACCCGGCGGAAAACTTCTGGCATCTCCGTTTCGATATCAGCGGTACGGAGAAAGCGGCATTGAGATCAGCGAACTCATGCCGCACCTGACACAGCATGCTGACCGACTCAGCATCGTCCGTTCGGTGCATACGACAGGATCCGCTCACGGTGAAGCTCTGCTGAATCTGCATACGGGACACTCCAACCTCGTCCGCCCCAGCGTCGGAGCCTGGATTAGTTACGGCCTCGGAAGTGAAAGCCAGAATCTTCCCGCCTTCGTCACCATCTCACCGCCGCGTGGTCACGGTGGTGTCCAGAATTACGGATCAGCATTTCTACCCGCCCAACACCAGGCCACATCCATCGGATCCGCCGAAACACCTGTTCGCGACGCAACGATCACTCACATCAAGAATGATCGCCTTGATCGCGACACCCAGCGTCGGCAGCTTGATCTGGTCCGCCGTATGGGACGCAGTCACCTCCAGGAAGTCGGTAGCGATGCGGATCTTTCCGGTCTGATTTCCAGCTACGAGCTGGCTTTTCGGATGCAGTCAGAAGTTCCCGCTGTGCTCGGCCTGGAAGATGAAACGCAGGAAACACTTAAGCTGTACGGAATTGACCAGGAACCAACGGACAACTTCGGCAGACAGTGCCTGCTGGCTCGAAAGCTGGCTGAAAGAGGTGTTCGCTATCTGCAGGTGTCGACCGACTACACGTGGGATCATCACTCGAAGAACGACGAAGGGATGCGGCGGGAATGCCTGCGGGTTGATCGACCGATTGCCGGATTGCTGACCGATCTGGACCGCCGCGGCCTGCTGGACGATACGCTGGTCGTGTGGGGGTCAGAATTTGGACGAACCCCGACAGCAGAGAATGGGGATGGCCGTAATCATCACCCTCAGGCCTTCAGCGTCTGGATGGCCGGGGGCGGTGTTCGCGGCGGAGTGATCTCGGGAAGCACTGATGATTTTGGATTTCATCCGGCAGAATCCCCGATGCACATGCACGACCTGCACGCCACTTTGCTGTACAGCCTTGGAATTGACCATGAGCGGCTGACATATCGACACGCCGGTCGGGACTTCAGACTGACCGACGTCTACGGGACAGCACGATCCGAACTGTTCCGCAAAGTCAATTCCTGATTTATTGCGAACGAGCCACCACAGATCCCGCTTCTTGAATGGGTCCACAATGCAACTTCATTCCTCGATTCCGGCGGTGCTGCTGCTCACATCGTTCTGTTCGTGCCTGCAGGCTGCAGACGACAGCAACGATCGTCGCCCCAACGTTCTGTTCATTGCTGTCGACGATCTCAATCACTGGGTCGGACACCTCGGTCGCAACATTCAAACCAGGACTCCGGCAATTGATCGACTGGCAGGAATGGGCGTCAGTTTTTCCAACGCTCACTGTGCAGCACCACTTTGTAACTCCTCTCGCGCTGCCCTGCTTTCCGGACTGCGCCCCGGTACGACCGGCATCTACTTCAATCAGTCACCTTACCGTTCGACGATCCAGCCTCAGCAGTCGCTGGTGACTCGATTCCGCGCTGCCGGGTATGAAACACTCGGGATGGGAAAATTGTGGCATGGTGGCACCGGATTCGACGAACAATGGACGACCGTGGGAACAAGACCGACCGGTCTCCAGGCCAGGAAGAAAATCACGGATCGCAGCGTGGGTGGGATTCGTTTTGGCATTCTGGACGCCGACGACAGTGCACTTTCAGATACTGCGACGGCAGAATTCGGTATCCGGCAACTGCAGCGCTCGCACGACAAACCCTTCTTCCTGACACTCGGTTTCTACAAACCACATATGCCCTGGAATGTGCCGCAAAAGTACTTCGATCTGCATCCACTGAACGACATCCGGCTGCCACCCACAAGGGAAGATGATCTTGCCGATATTCCGGAAGCAGGGCTTCGCATGGCGAAGCCCTCCGGAGATCACAGGGCAATGCTGAACTCCGGACGCTGGAAGGAAGCAGTGCAGGCTTATCTCGCGACTGTCAGCTACGTTGATGGGCAGATTGGACGAGTGCTGGACGCCCTGCAGGATTCTGAACACGCCCAAAACACGATCATTTGTCTGTGGGGGGATCATGGCTGGCACCTTGGCGAAAAACAGCACTGGCGGAAGTTCGCCCTGTGGGAAGAAGCAACGCGAGCACCATTGATCTGGGTAGTCCCCGGAATCACTCCCGCCAATACCATCTGCAGTCAGCCAGTGGATTTTATGTCAATCTATCCAACGCTGTGTCAACTGGCGCAAATCCCGCTACCCGGACACGTGGAAGGCGTCAGTATTCAGCCGTTGCTGCAGAATCCTTCAGCCACGTGGAATCAGCCCGCGATAACAACCTACGGACCCAACAACCACGCGGTGAGAGATCAACGCTGGCGACTGATTCGCTATGCCGACGGCAGTCAGGAACTGTATGACCACGACACTGATCCGCTGGAATGGACCAACCTCGCCGAAAAGAAAGAGCATTCGCAGACAATCACTCGCCTCGCAGAGTTCCTTCCGGTCACCAACAACCCGGAAATCCGCCCGCAAAAAAAACCGAAGCCCTGAATCGGCCTGAAAATCCATCCGACGGAAACAAAACGGGACGGACCGATGCTGGAATCAAACCCATACCCGCTGGGGCTGGGATTTCCGGTTGCACAGCAATTCCCGTCTTCATCGGCAGAACGCCTGCTCAACAGCAGCGTCCCGATATCATGTGGCTGTTTGTGGTCGACATCTCGGCGGACTTTCCCGGCTGCGAACAAACCGATATTCAGACACCCAACACGGATGCTGGTGCGGCTGCAGACACACGCCTCAACTCGGCCTTCGTCACTGCTCCGGAGTCCCGGGACATGATCACCCTTCCGAAACCGGTCACTCTGCTCTCTCGGTTCTTTCGCAGCAATGGCTGCCACGCGTCCAATGTCAGCGTTGCAGACTCACTGCAATCCGCAGAAGACGCAGCTGCAGATCCTGCAGTCCGAATCGCCAGGAAAGACGATCGCGTCGTCTGAGTTCCGGCGGACAACGATGACAAAAAGCACTGGTCGACGCGGCCCGATGGACAGCCATTCGTCGCCCATGTGCAGATGACGGCCGGAAGGTCACGAAACCCTGCCGATCGAAGCCGGTGTTACCGACAAGTATCAGGGAAATACCCCCGTCTGCCTCCAAAATATCGACCTGATGGGTCGCCGGCTCACCGAAAAGCCCACCCTTGCTGAGCATCCGAATGTCCAGTCAGGTTCCGCAAGCTAAGCATGTCGGAAATACACACCCGCGCAATCGGTCCGTGCCGCCAATGAATCAGCCAGCGTCGACGTCGATTGGTGATGGTTTCTTCGAGGCGTCACACCGCCGGATTCAGTGCAGGTCCGTTTCCGCTGCGTTCTGCCATTCATCAAATGGATCGTCCAGCTGCAGCCACGATTCGATCCCCAGTGCAAACTCGTCATCTGTCAGCAGGCACCTGCGTAACGCTGCGTCCACAGCATCGTGATTCAGTTGCTGCCCGATCACAACCAGCTCCTGGCGACGATCTCCCCATGGTTCCTGCCACGACTGGTCAATTTCGCAGCGATCCTCTGAACCCTGTTGTGGCCAGTCTTCTGCAGCAACCGTTGCCCACCACGTTCCGCCCGGTTCGGCTCTGACCATCGACCCGGCCTGAGACCAGAACCCGGCCATGTCCGGCCGTGTGGCCAGCCAAAAGCAGCCCTTCGAACGCAGGATTCCCCGAGTGTGGCTGCTTTCCGTCCAGAAATCGTAATAACGCTGCGGATGAAATGGCCTGCGAGCACGAAAAACAAAGCTGCTAATCCCGTACTCGTCGGTTTCTGAGGATTCTTCTCCGCGATCTTCACTCAGCCATCCAGGAGCCTGCTCTGCAGTTTCAAAAGCAAATCCCCCCGTATTCAGCACGGATTTCAGAGGAACAGCACCATGGCTGGTACAAATCAGGCCTGCCTGTGGATTCATCTTTCGCAACAACTGCAGCAGCACCTGCAACTCATCTTCAGAAACCAGATCCGTCTTGTTCACAATAATCACTGTGGCAAATTCAACCTGATCGGCCAGCAGGTGCGATAAGTCCCGGTCGTCATTTTCATCAGCTCCAAGACCACGATCCTGGAGCTCATCTTCACAGCGAAAGTCGGCCAAAAACTGCGCGGCATCGACCACTGTTGCCAGCGTATCCAGACGGGCTAACGACGACAGCGTCGCTCCATTCTCATCCTCGAATGTGAACGTCTCTGCCACCGGCATTGGCTCAGAGATTCCGGTGGACTCAATCAACAAATAGTCAAAACGACCATCGCGGGCCAGGCTGGAGACTTCCTGCAGCAGATCCTCCCGCAGTGTGCAGCAGATACAGCCGTTGGAAAGCTCCACCAGACGTTCTTCGGTGCGGCTGAGAGTGAATCCTGCAGCGGCTGTTGTGCGCGCATCCACATTGATCTCACTCATGTCGTTCACAAGGACCGCGACCTTCATCCCCTCGCGATTGTGCAGGATGTGGTGCAGCAGAGTGGTCTTGCCCGCTCCCAGAAATCCAGACAATACCGTTACCGGAAGTAGCTTCATGAGGAATCCAGTTTCTCCTGCCTGCAATGATCTGCCGTGGCTTCGCAGGTCGCGTGGATTCAGAATCTCAGCGGTGCACGTACAACTTCTCTGCGGTAATCACCAACGAATCGTCCTCGTCAATTCGTCCCCGCCCGCTGACAACAACAAGGTCCATTTCCTGAAGGTCGAACAACTTCTGAGCACCAATCCGCAACGGCGCCCCGTCCTCCGCCTGGAATTCAACACGAGCCATAACGCTGTTAATGTCACGTTTGCAAAATGGACACTCGTGAGGATTGTGCGATTCGTCGCCGTCGTGTCCCGTCGCATCCGTGACCATGAATGCCGCAAAGCCCTCGGCAAAGGGTGGAAAGTCGCCGGCATTGATGCGGGCCCGCACAGTAATCACGTCGGTACCCGCGATGCTCTGATCGGCGAGCCCCTCTCGAAACTCCGGGATCGGCTGCTCGCTGGCCGGAGGCTGGCTGACCAGGAACCTCTCTCGTGTCTGCTGAACAACGGGATCGCCACCAGAACACCCCAGTATCAACAGCAGAAGCAACATTACACCAGAACGCAGCATGGCACGTCTTCCCGAATTCAACAGGCCACAGGGAAATATCACGACGGATCATTCCGCAGTTTCTTCACCAGGCTCAGCGGTTTCCTCAGCAGACTCTTCCTCCTGCTGCTCTCCCGATTCTTTGTCCTGCTCATGATCGCCATGATCTTGATGAGACTCTTCATGGCCCTCATGCTCTTCATGGCCCTCATGCTCTTCATGGCCTTCATGCTCATCGTGGCCTTCATGCTCATCGTGGCCGTGACCGTCCTCAACACCTTCATTCAGAACAGCCATGGCTGTTTCCACGTCTGCAGAAACATCCGACCACACCATTTTTTCGCCGCCGTGCATTCCTTTATCAATCGCTCCGTAAGCCTTGAAAAGCGATTCAACGGCCACGGTCACTTCTTCCAGACGCTCTTTGGAACTGCCCTCCTTCTGAGCCATCTCGACGGTCAGTTCGAGGACATGTCCGACTTCGTGAAGGGCATCATGCGCGGAGTCCGGATCTCCGTCGGTAAACGCCTCCTGCACCACACCCTGCAATTCAGAAAGCTCTGCCAGCACGCCAGCGTAGCTGTCTGCATGCTCATGGCCGTGGCTATGGTCGTGATCATGATCGTCGGTCGCTGTCGGTGCAGCAGTCTTGTCAGTGCCTTCTCCACACCCCGCCCCGGCAAGCATCAAGCCGAAACCAATCAACAGCGCAGACAGATTCTTGTACTGATACATGATCTTCCTTTCCCTGGAAACAATGCCCTCCCCGATCAGAAGAGCCTGAATTCACTTTTTCGCGTACTCGCCTCATCGCGATCTTCGGGGCAGCCCTCATAAGAATCCGGAACCCTCGGGAAACTATACGTTGAATCACGTTGATTCTCTGGATCAATTTGGAGCTGGAATCTCAATTCCCGGATGAAAATCCGTCCGGATCTGCAATTCAACGACAACACCTCTGCCTAACCCGACAGCCCGTCGACACATACAGGCGTTAATGGAG
>JAFMMM010000036.1 GCA_017859815.1 Planctomycetota bacterium
TTCGGTGGGTTCACTGCGGCAGCGACTGGAGCAACACCGTGCGAATCCTGCCTGTGCGAATTGTCATGCCCGCATGGACCCGATCGGGTTCGCTCTGGAGAATTTTGATGCAGTCGGGCGTTACCGAAGCCATGATGGAGAGACGCCGATTGATTCCGCCGGAGAGCTTCCCGACGGGACTCAGATCGGTGGACCTGCAGACTTAAAACAGGTGATTCTTTCACGACGCCGCGAATTTCTGCGATGCGTGGTGGAGAAATTGTTGGTTTATTCGCTGGGGCGTGGCCTGGAGTATTTTGATCGACCGGTCACGGAGTCGATCATCAATCAGGCAGAGGCACAGGAATTTCGCGTCTCAGCTGTGATTACGGCGATTGTTCAAAGCGAAGCGTTTCGGATGCGACGCGGGCTTCCCGCCGACTCCGCGGAAGAATAAGACGAGACAGGTTCAGGCGAACACAACACTGCTGAATTATCGGGAGGTCGAAATGCCACGGTCATCTTCATGCATCCCACGACGTACTTTGCTGCGTGGTACCGGCGCTGCCGTATCGCTGCCATGGCTGGAGGCCATGGGGCCTAAGACGGCATGGTCGGAAGAAACGACAGCGGACACAGCAGCTCCCAATCGAATGGCGTTTCTGTACGTTCCGAATGGCAAGAACATGGCCGACTGGACGCCGGAAGCTGAAGGGACTGAATTCGAATTACCTGCGATTCTGCAGCCGCTGCAGGCTGTCAAGGATCGTCTGATGGTGCTCAGCGGGCTCACTGCCGACAAGGCCAGACCACACGGTGATGGGGGTGGAGACCATGCCCGTGCACTCAGTTCTTTTCTGACAGGGACTCAGGCCTTCAAGACGGATGGCACGAACATTCGCGCGGGGATTTCCGTCGATCAGGCTGCCGCCGCACGAATTGGTCACCAGACGCGCATGTCGTCGATTGAGCTTGGCTGTGAGCAGGGAGCGATGGCCGGAAACTGCGACTCCGGTTACAGCTGCGTTTATTCGTCCACGATGTCGTGGCGGTCGTCTACTCAACCACTGCCGAAAGAAGTCAATCCTCGGCTGGTTTTCGACCGCATGTTTTCCAATGAGTCTGATGGCCGAATGGCTCAGAAGAATGCGCGCCGTCGAAGTGTGCTGGACTATGTGCGTGAAGATACTCGCAGTCTCTCCCTGCGACTTTCCGCAAACGACAATCGCAAGCTGGATGAGTACCTCACATCCATTCGCGATATTGAGCAGCGAATTGAGCGTTCGGAAAAGCTGCCGCCTGTTCCGGTGCCTGATTATCCCCGTCCGGAAGGGGTTCCTGCAGACTATGAATCACACATACGAATGATGTGTGACCTGATGATGCTGGCATTTCAGAGCGACGTGACTCGCGTGGCTACGTTTGTGCTGGCGAACGAGGGCAGCAATCGTCCTTACCCATTCATCGATGTGTCGGATGGACATCACGATTTGTCTCATCATGGAAATGACAACGACAAGAAAGACCGCATTCGGAAGATCAACACGTTTCACACGACTCAGTTGGCCTATCTGCTGGAGAAGCTGGCATCGGTGGAAGAGGGTGACGGCACGCTGCTTGACCACTGCATGATTGCCTACGGTAGCGGCATTCATGATGGAAATGCTCATAATCACGAGGATCTGCCGTTGTTGCTGGCCGGGGGCGGATGCGGAACTCTGCAGACAGGCCGGCACGTGCGTTATCGCACAGAGACGCCACTGACCAATCTTTGGCTGGCGATGCTGAATCGTATGGAGGTGGACTGGGAGCGGTTGGGGGACAGCACCGAAGTCCTGACCGGCCTGCTCTGAAAAGGTTGGCTGATTCTGCTTCGCCGAACAGATGGCGATTGCAGAAAAAACCATCTGCAAAAAAACGCACATGGTGGCATGTGCGGGCGTTTGATGTTTGCTGCGGCAGTCACCGCTGACAGACCGGTTTCAGGCTGGCAGGATGTCGTTGGCTTTCAGCCACGCGATCACTTCGTTGGCCAACTCTTCCACACCCTTGGTGTCTGAATCGAGGACGATTTCCGGCGATTCAGGAGCTTCGTAAGGAGCATCGATTCCGGTGAAGTCCGAGATCTCTCCTGCACGAGCCTTTCTGTACAGTCCCTTTGGGTCGCGAGCTTCACAGGTTTCAAGGCTGGCCTGAACCAGGATCTCAACAAATGTTCCCTCGGGAAGCAGTGCCCGAACCAGCTCGCGGTCAGCTGCATAGGGGGAGATGAACGCGCTGGAGACAATTGTTGCCGCGTCGGCAAACAACTTTGCCACTTCACCAATTCGACGGATGTTCTCTGTTCTGTCTTCCGGGGAGAATCCGAGGTTCCTGTTCAGTCCCATGCGGATGTTGTCGCCGTCGAGGACAAACGTGTGAACACCCTGTCGGTGCAGCAGCTGGTCAACTGCGTTGGCGATGGTGGACTTTCCACAGCCACTCAGTCCGGTGAACCACAGAACTGCCCCGCGATGGCCATTCAGTTTCTGGCGATCCTCGCGTGTGATCTGGTGGTTGTGCCAGGTGACATTGGTGGCCTTTTCGTCGGTCATTTTGAAAGTGCTCCGAATGTGCTGATGAGGTGGACAGGAACACGCAGGAGGGCCGGCGTACCGACAATTCCGGCCGCTGCGGCCGATCATAGGGAGACACGCTGGACGCTGCCAAACTGATCCCTGCGAAATCGGCAGCAGTGCTGCGTCCTGTTCATTTTCGGGAATGAAACCAGACCTGATGCCCAAAAAAACAGGAATACCGGGCATTGCCGATCTTCCTGTGCGTGTGCAGCGGGTGAGCTGATTTGTCCGGGCCAGAGCTGACTTCTCAGAGATCTGCCTGAGACCATGCCCCATCAATTCGGCGCCAGACATCGCCCGGGTTTTTGTCCTGCAGAACCTGCGGAAGACGACCTGGCCGAACACTGTCGTAGCTTTGCAGCATGCCGAAACGAGTCACCGAGCCGGGCACGCCGACGGCCGTGAAGCCTGGATGTCCGGTCGCGGGGAACGGTCCGCCGTGGTTCATCGATGAAACAACAGCGACCCCTGTCGGCATCTTGTCGTTCAACAGGCGTCCCACCTTGGTTCGCACAACTCGCTCGATCTGTTCGCAGTCTGAGTCGTCCGTCCCTCGAGTGTCGCTGTAAATTGATCCGGTCAGATTTCCTTCCAGCAGTTCGGCAATTTCCGTCATCTGCTCGGTGGTCTCTGCGGTCACAAACAGTGATCCGTTACCAAAAGCTTCCGTTTGCAGTGCATGCGGGTTCTTCAGAAATGCGGCTGCGTCTGCCCGCAACAACGTATTCTTCACACACACGCCGGTCCCGCCTCCGGATGTTCCTCCGGTCACCAGCGTTGCACCGGACTGTTTCAGCGTTTCAAGAGCTGCAAGGAAGTTTTTGCGAACGCCTTCAGAGAGCATTGTGGACGAGGCCGCGGATTCAAAGCGGGAAGCCACTGCTTCAATGAATGCTTCGCCGAGATCTCCTGAGGGAATCACAACAAGGCCGGGATTTGTACAGAACTGCCCTGCACCCATCAGGCAGCTGGTCTGGAATTCGTCGGCGATTGTTTCGAGCCGTTCCTTGAGGGCGCCCGGCAGTACGAAGACCGGATTGATACTGCTGAGTTCGAGATAAATTGGCTTGCCGGCAGCGTCTGCTGCAGCCTTCAGCCGCAGCCCGGTCTGGCGTGCACCGGTGTAGCCCACACTGCCGATACGTGGGTCAGAAACCAGCTTCAAACCGTCTTCATGTGATGTTCGATAAATGAGCTGTACCAGGGCTTTGGGCATCCCGGTCTTTTCAATTGCGGCCACAGCAGCTTCGGCGAAGATGCGGGTGGTTTCCGGATGGCTGGGATGTCCCTTGGCAATCACCGGGTTTCCAGCGGCCACGGCGGCAGCAAAGTCTCCGCCGGCCATTCCATTATAGGCGTAGGGGAAATTGTTTGGTCCAAAGACCACAACGGGACCAATCGCCCCGTACATGGAACGAATTCCGCTGCCGGTGTCGATTGTGGGGATGCGCCATGATTCATTCCGAGCTGTTGCCGCTGCCTGGCGAATCTGATTGGTGGTTCGTGGCAACTCACCATCGCGCAGGCGAGGAGAAACAGGCAGCCCGGTTTCCTGATGTGCGGTCTCAACCAGCAGGTCCGCGCGAGCCTCAATCTCGTCAGCGTATGTTTCCAGAAACTCAGCAAACCGAGTGCCGGGCCATCCCCGCATTTCTTTCGCGGCTGCCGCAGCTGCAGCAATCACCTGATCCACGTCTTCCCATGGGCTGACCGGGAAAGTTTGTGGCATTGGCTGTTCGGTGGACGGATTTGCTGCCTGAAATGTGCTGGTCCCGCTGCCGGCGATCCACTCGCCATTGCAAAGAATGGGCTGTACTGACTGAGTCACTGATTTTCCTTCCGCGGTCGTACCAAACTGAAGCGGTCGGTCAGGATACCGACCAGGGAATGCTTTGCGACAACGTGACTGTTGTCACTCGGTCTGCATCCTGCTGTAGAAGGATCAGTATCTGCGTTTGTCGTGTATTTGCAACTGACGCCCTGTGGAGAACCAGTTCTGTACCGACAGGGGGATTTTCCAGTGGCAGTTTCAGGGACGGATGATGACCTCGGAGCCACGGATCAGCAGTCCGAATACTTCTTCGATGTCCTTGTCCTCGAGGTGGATGTAGCCGCGAGATACGGATCTGCCAATTGAAGTGGGATCGATTGTGCCGTGGATCCCAATGTGGTCGCCAAGGCCAATCCAGTATTCCCCGAGCGGATTGGTGGGATCGTCTGCAGCCACAACTCCGCCCTCCGGTCGGTACCAAACCGGATTTTCCAGCTTCTCTGTGACTTCAAATCGTCCTGCCGGTACAGAGTCATCTTTCCCGGTTCCAATTTCGTAGTGCTGGATGTACCAGCCGTGGGCATGAACGGTCAGATTCATCAGCGACAGATCCACAACCGCGCCAAATGGTCCGCGAACAACCTTGAGCTCGCTGCCGGCCTGCAGCTCGGACGGACGGACCCGATTGAGCCGGGACAGATAAGCCCAGGGGACCTGATATTCCCGACTGATGCTCTCCAGTGTTTCACCAGGCTGGACCAGATGCGGTTCCCCAAAATGCTCGCGGGAAGCGGCGAAGATGACCGCCGCTGACTCCTGGAGCGTTGGAATCAACAGTTCGCGATGTTCGGGGTGTTTCCAGTACAACGCCGACAGTGCAGAATGCGATTCGAGATACTGTCCGTCTTTGATCCGTGTTTGAGCATCATGCAGGGCTTCTGAAAAACTCGCTGGGAGTGCTGCTTCCGCAGCGGCCCCCCTCAGCCGCGTTGCTGGCTGGAAAGAACTTTCACTGGTGATTCCCGAAACCTGCTCAATATTGCTCGGGTTGCCGGAGTCCGCGATCGATTCTTCAAACAGCGATGGCTCCGCCTCAGGTCGCTGCTGTTGCCCGGTCAGTTCCGGTTCCATCAATCCGGACCACTCATCGTTGTCGTTGACCTGAGCGGTCTGAGTCAAACCTTGGTCCTGTTGATCAACCGTGGCAACTTTTCCTCCCGGAGCGGTTTCACCCATTTCAGGTTCTTCGGCGGCTGGCTGTGAATCGGCCAGATCGGTCCCATTCCAGGACGAGGCCGCATCGAAGTACCAGAAGCAGAATCCTGTCGCGGCCAAAACGCAGATGTACCAGTGCAGGGGATACGGTTTTCTGGAGTTGGAAATGAACGCGTCCATGCTGACTGCTCCGGTCCGGGAAGAACTGCAAAAAGATCAGTTCGATGGAAAGGGTCATGCTGTGTTGATGGTGGCAATCCGTTTGCCACAGATTGAGGCTGTTGCAGGCCTGATGGGCCGGACGTCTGCCAGTCTCAAACCTGCTGTGAGGGATTTTGACAGAGTTTGCTGAATGCAGCTATGGCAAGTTGCCGCAGGTGGACTGCGAGGCCTGCGGCGGCGGGGTGTGCTGCGCAAGAAAAAAAGGAGGCGCAAGGTGCGTCTCCTTTTTGAATTTCAGTTTGAACTCGCCTCGGTCAATCAACCGGGGAGAGCACAGTCGATACTGCCGCTGGTTGGTTCGGTCATGGCGTCGGCGAGTTCCGACCGCACAATTGCCATATCTCGCGGGGCTTCAATTCCAATCCGAACGGAATTCGGACTAACGCGCACCACGGTAATTACGACATCTTCACCGATGCAGATTCGCTCGTTTGTCTTGCGGGAAAGTACCAGCATTGCTCACTCCATGTTGCAAAAGGTCATCCATGATCGTTGGAGCCACGTAAGCCAGGGAGTTGCCTGCCAGCAAATCGGACTCTGCCGATTCCACTGGACCACTCTGAACTGACACTCCAACACGGTTGTCGGCGAGGCCAAGCACACTGCGGACCGGTCGCAACTCTGAAGCAGTGGCCCATTCCTGCCACCACATTCACTCGCTTTGACACAGCCGCAGCGGCGATTCCTGCCGCTGCCTTGCAGCAACCTGCCGGATTCGCCTGACATCAGCCTGATGTCGACGTCAAAAGGATACATGCGGGGATTTTCGTTGTATAGCAGAAAATGCCTAAAGTTTGTGCAACCGGCAGAAAATGCGGAATGCCTGTTTTTTGTGCAGCCTGCATGGCTGTCATTATGGCGGGTTTGTCCATGGTGCGGAGGAATCCGTAATTGCATTGCTGGGACGGGCATTTCAGCCCGTGATCCCTACAATCGGTCTTGAACGGTGGGCTGGGTCATCAGCGTGCCACGCCTCCGGCTTTCAGTTTTCCTCAGCCCATGTCTCTAAAGACCCAGCAATGACACTTTCGGACATCGAGATCCGCGGCGCGCGGGAGCACAACCTTCGCAATGTCAGCTTGCAGATTCCCCGCAACAAACTTGTGGTGATGACGGGCGTCAGCGGGTCCGGGAAGAGCTCGTTGGCGTTCGACACGCTGTATGCGGAGGGGCAACGGCGTTACGTCGAGAGCTTGTCGACCTACGCGCGGCAGTTTCTGGGGCAGATGCCAAAGCCTGATGTGGATTCGATTTCCGGACTGGCACCATCCATTTCGATCCAGCAGAAATCCACCAGTCGCAATCCCAGAAGTACAGTCGGCACCATCACTGAGGTTTACGACTACCTGAGGGTGCTGTTCGCTCGAGTGGGTCAGGGATACTGTTACGTATCCGGCAAGCCCATCCGGGCTCAATCCACAGATCAGATCGTTGAGTCGATTGCGGGGCTGGAGAAGGGAACGAAGTTTCAGATCCTTGCGCCGCTGGTGCAGAATCAGAAGGGTGAGTTTCGGGATCTGTTCACCGACCTGATGAAAAAGGGTTATCTTCGGGCTCGAGTGGACGGGGAGCTGATCCGTCTCGCCAATCCTCCGTCGTTGAAGCGGCACCACAAGCACACAATTGAAGTCGTGGTGGATCGCCTGATTGCCGGCACTACCGGACGATCGCGACTTGCCGAAGCTGTGGAGCAGGCTTTAAAGCTCGGGGACAGTCGTCTGATCTGCTCCGTCAGCCACACGTCAGGCCGGGCGATCAGCGAACCTGTTGCCGGACTTTCCGCGCTGGAACTTGCAGCGGAAGACGCAGAGGCGTTTATGCTGGCCGATTCGGATCGGCTTTACAGTGCTCTGTATGCCTGTTCCGAGAGTGGTATCAGTTACGAGCCACCGTCGCCTCAGCTATTCAGTTTTAACAGCCCGCTGGGAATGTGCCCGGACTGCAATGGCCTGGGACTGCGGCATGGATTCCCCGAAACGACACTGGTCGCCGATGAGTCCCTGACCATCATGCGTGGGGCAATGCTGTTGCTGGACTGGAAGAAAATGGGACGCTGGCCGCGTCACCTGTTGCAGGGGGCGGCCAATGCAATTGAAGAAGACTGCGGTCTTGCTGAAAACACGCTGCTAAAGACGCGCTGGTCGGAGCTTCCCCCGGACGCGCAGCAACTGTGGCTCTACGGCACGGGTGATCGGCATGTGACTTTCTCCTGGCGCACTCGCGGTGGAGTGCGACGTCACGGTGGTACGTGGGAGGGCTGGGCGAATCGGCTGCTGGAATCGTGGAGATCGGCTGCGAATCCCATGCGTCGTCGCCAGTTGGAAAAATATATGGAGGTTGTGGCGTGTGCCGGCTGTCGAGGCGAGCGTCTGAATCGACAAGCGCGGCATGTCAGGATTCGCACGGCATCCAAAACGTGGCAGAAGCAGGGTGGTGCGGTTGAATTGAGCCTGCCGCAACTTTGTTCGCTTTCTGTCGAAGATGCAGCGGAGTTTCTTTCCGAGCTGCAACTGTCTCCGGTTGCTGAGTTCATTGCTGAGGAAGTGCTGCGAGAGATTCGTGGCCGGCTGCGATTCCTGCTGCAGTGCGGATTGAACTATCTGGCCCTCGATCGCTCTGCGCCAACATTGTCCGGCGGGGAGTCGCAGCGAATTCGGCTGGCCGGTCAGATCGGCTGCGGCCTGACAGGAGTGGTTTACATACTTGATGAGCCGTCCATCGGTCTGCATCCTCGCGACAATGCGATGTTGCTGGGAAGCCTGGAGCAGCTTCGCGATCAGGGAAACACCGTGATCGTTGTCGAGCATGATGAAGAAACCATGCGGGCAGCGGACCATATCGTTGATTTTGGCCCGGGGCCTGGCGTACTTGGCGGCGAAGTTGTGGTGGAGGGCAGCCTGAACGATGTGCTGAAGTCAAAACGCAGCATCACAGGTCAGTATTTGTCCGGCAGACTGTCCATTGAAACGCCGGCGGAACGACGCAGCCCCGAACGGGGCAGTTTGGTCATTCGCGGAGCCAGCCATAACAACCTCAAAAATGTGACGGCCAGCTTTCCACTGGGACGGCTGATCGGAGTGACCGGGGTGAGCGGGTCCGGAAAGAGTTCGCTGGTCAACGATATTCTGTGGCAGGTTGTGAATCGCGACGTCAACGGGGGCAAAGGCACGCCGGGAAGTCACAAATCAGTTGATGGTCTGGATCTGATCGATCGAGCCATTGACATTGATCAATCTCCCATCGGACGCACGCCGCGATCCAATCCCGCGACCTACGTCAAAGTGCTGGACGAAATCCGCAAACTGTTCGCAGGGCTGCCGCAGTCGAAAGCACGCGGATACCGCGAGGGCCGATTCAGCTTTAATGTGGCTGATGGACGCTGCGAAGCCTGCGATGGCCACGGCGCCACGAAACTGGAAATGGACTTCCTGGCTGATATCTGGGTTCCGTGCAATGTTTGTGAAGGTCGCAGATTCAATCACGAAACTCTGGAAGTGTGTTACAAGGATCACTCGATCGCCGATGTGCTGAATCTGGAGACTCGCGACGCGCTCAGCCTGTTCGAGAATCTGCCGAAGATCGCGAGGCTGCTGCAGGCGCTGGTTGATGTTGGGCTGGACTACATGCGACTGGGACAGCCATCACCCACGCTCTCCGGCGGAGAGGCTCAGCGGATCAAGCTGGCCCGTGAGCTGGGGAAACGTTCCACCGGAAAAACGTTGTACCTGCTGGATGAACCCACAACCGGTTTACACTTCGCCGACGTGCGTAAGTTGCTGGAGGTCCTGCAGGGACTGGTGGATGCCGGTAATACGGTCATCGTAATTGAGCACAATCTTGATGTCATTCGGTGTGCTGACTGGTTGCTTGATATCGGACCCGAGGGCGGGGCCGGGGGGGGCACGCTGCTGGTGGAGGGAACTCCTGAAGATGTTGCCGCCTGCAGAGACTCGCGAACCGGAGAAGCCCTGCGTGCGGTACTTCCCGGCTTCTCCCGGCGACGAACAAAAAAGGCAGCAAAGCCGGCTCCCCTCCTCGCCGACCCGTTTGCGACCCAGGGCACCATTCGGGTGTCCGGAGCCAGTCAGCACAATCTGCAGAAAATCGATCTCGAGATCCCCCGCGAGAAGATGAGTGTCTTTTGTGGACCCAGTGGCAGCGGGAAAACCTCACTCGCCATGGACACGCTGTATGCCGAAGGGCAGCGTCGATATGTGGAGAGCCTTTCTGCCTACGCCAGACAGTTTCTTGGGCAGATGCCGAAACCCCGTGTCGAGAGCATTCAGGGGCTCAGCCCGGCGATTGCGATTGAGCAAAAAACGGTGGGAGCAACGCCTCGGTCCACCGTGGGTACGGTGACTGAGATCTATGACTATCTGCGGGTCCTTTATGCTCGACTTGGACAGATCCACTGTCCCGACTGCCAGCAGCCCGTGCGGCAGCAGACGACAGATCAGATTGTGGAAGCCGTCAGCAAATTTCCGAGGGGAACTCGTCTGCTGCTGACAGCCCCGTTGCAGGTGGATCACACAACTCCCTGGAAACGCGTCTGGGAAAAGCTGCAGGCAGAAGGATTCGTTCGCGTTCGGATTGACGGGAAAACGGTCAACCTGAGTGACGCACCAGCGCTGACTCATCGTCGCTCTCACTCCGTTTCGGTTGTGGTTGATCGTGTGACGGCTGGTCGTGGGTCGCGCACACGGACAGCGGATTCCGTGGAATCAGCCCTTGATGTTGGCCGGGGCGTGATGGATGTGGTCACAGCCGATCCGGATCGGCCGGAGCCTAAATGGGCGGTGCGACGATTCAGCCTGCACCTGTCGTGCGAAGCGTGCCAGCGGGGTTTTGAGCCACTGGTTCCCCAAAGCTTCTCGTTCAACAGCCCGCTGGGGTGGTGTCACAGTTGCGAAGGGCTGGGCAGAGAATACGGTGCAAATCAGTCTCTGTTGATAACCAGTCCGGAACTTTCACTGCTGGATGGAGCGGTGGGGGCTTATCCAGTGATGACTGAGCAGCCGGCGTTTCGCCTGCTGATGACTCGCGTCTGCGCGGCATACGGGATCGAACCTGATCAGCCGTGGTATCTGCTCACTGCGTCTCAGCAACGAAGGATTCTGTACGGCGACACGGAGACGTGGGTCACAATCAGTGCAGCGGATCTGCAGGAGTTGTCCGGGAGTGATCGGGATGCCGTTTCCGGGGCTGATCTGAGAATTCGTTACCGCGGTTTGTATCCGGCGATTGAGGCTGCGTCACGGTTGTCTTACTCATATCGTCAACAACTGGCGGAGATGGCAGGGGAACGCGACTGTTCGGATTGCTGCGGCAGTCGTTTACAGGATACGGCTTCTTTCGCAAGGTTGCGGGAACGCACGCTTCCGCAGGTGTGCCGCATGCCGCTGTCCGAAGCCTTACGATTCCTCGATGGGCTGAAATTGAATCGAGATGAAAAGAAAATCGCCGGTGATCTGCTGAACGAAGCCGTGCATCGCCTCCGGTTTCTGGTCGATGTGGGACTGGAATACCTGAATCTTGATCGATCCATGCCGACACTGTCCGGTGGCGAATCTCAGCGGATTCGACTGGCTGGACAGGTGGGACGTTCTCTGACAGGCGTTCTGTATGTGCTGGATGAACCAACCATCGGCCTGCATCCTCGGGACAACCATCGTCTGCTTGATACTCTGAAACGCCTGCGGGATCTGGGAAATACGGTCTTGCTTGTGGAGCACGATCGGGATGTCCTGGCTGCTGCGGATCGACTCTATGATTTTGGACCGGGGGCCGGACGACTGGGCGGACAGGTTGTTGCGGCGGGTACACCCCGGCAGTTGCAGCGGCAGACTCAGAAGTCGATGACGGGGGCTTACCTGTCCGGCACGCGCAGTATTCCGTTGCCGTCTCAGCGGCGGGTGGTGGCTGTTCCTGATCCGGATCATGACGTCCAGCCGAGGGTTCCTGCGGCACTGCATCAAGCCGTCGATGCGGGAGGCGATCCGGTAGACTGTCTGGAACTCCTCGGAGCAGCGCAGCACAATCTTCGCAATGTGGACCTGCAGATTCCACTGGGAACTTTGACATGTATTGCCGGTGTCAGTGGTTCGGGGAAAAGTTCACTCATTATGGACACGCTGGGGCCAGCGGTTGCCAAAAAACTGAATCGAGCCAATGCTGCTCCAGGAAAATTCCGGGCTCTGCACGGCGTGGAATTCCTGAGTGGAATCGTGGTGGTAAATCAGTCACCAATTGGCAGTACCCCCGCTTCCAACCCGGCAACCTACACCGGGTTCTTTGACCAGATTCGCGAATTGTTCTGTCGCATGCCGGAAGCACGTGTGCGGGGATATCGTCCGGCACGATTCAGTTTCAATCGCCCCGGCGGGCGCTGCGACGACTGCGAAGGCATGGGGCAGCAAAAGATCGAAATGCACTTTCTTCCTGATGTCTGGGTGGAATGCAATACCTGCAAAGGGCGGCGGTTCAATGAGGAAACACTGGCTGTTCGCTTCAACGGGTACACCATCGCGGATGTGCTGGAACTTTCGATCGGTAAAGCTCTGGAAGTATTCGCATCCATTCCAAAGATCCGTACACCGCTTGCGACCCTGTCAGCAATCGGCCTCGACTACCTGACTCTCGGTCAGTCAGCGCCTACACTCAGTGGTGGTGAAGCGCAGCGAATCAAACTCGCGGCGGAGTTGTGTCGCCCGGGGCGGGGCAGCACTCTGTACCTGCTGGATGAGCCCACCACCGGTCTGCATTTCGACGATATCCTGAAATTGCTGGCGGTGCTGAACAGCCTCGTTCAGCAGGGCAACACGGTGGTTGTCATTGAACATAATCCCGATGTGATCAAGACCGCTGACTGGGTCATTGATATCGGTCCGGAAGCCGGCAGCGGTGGCGGCCGTATTACGGCTCAGGGAACGCCGGAAGTGGTGGCGGCGCGCGGGGAATGGGCGGCGAAACAGGCCGGTAAGAAGACCGCGAAAGGCAGAAGCGCGACGACAAAACCTGATCGTTCCTGGACCGGTGAAATCCTGGTCCCTGTACTGCGGGAATCGGTCAGCGGCGAGATTGAGACTTTCGATATTGATGCTGTGGCCGAGAAGCAAGAGCAGGATCTGAGTGTTGAGCAGATAGGTCGTACGATTCAACTCCCGTGGGTGACTGACGGGAAACAATGGCACCTTCACGACCGTGTCGCACACTCGGGGAAAGCCTGTCAGTGGGATGGAGCGGCCCTGGAATATGTGACCGACCTGCTGGCTGAGAATCAGGACCTGCGGGAGGCATCATGGGGAGATCGATCCACTGTCGAAGTGCGGGGCGTCCGGGGAACAGGCTGGCTACTGCATGCCCGGACTGGCGGAGAATGGCTGCTGTCGCTTTGTTTTCGCGTGAAGAAGGGCGCGTTCACCCACGCCGATCTGGATGCCGATCTGGGATTGTTGTCCCTTGATGAAATGACAGACCTGCCGGTCTACGGGCATGAATCCCGCGTCAAAGTGCGCAACCTTCGCAGCGGCTGGCAGGAAGTCACCATCAAGGTTTGGAACAGGGAAGAGATCGACACGGATGAATTCCGCGCCTTTCTGGAACAGGCTGTAACTTCGTATCTCAGTATCAGTGCCCCGAAAGCACAGAAGTCGGAAGAACTGCTTCCCTGGAAAAAACTGGGGCGCCGCTGGCATCTGATGCGCAAGGGCTTGCCTGCTGGCGGCAGAATTGGCTGGGACTTTGGTCTGCTGGAAGAGCTGCTGCCGATTACTGAGAAAGGTTTGTCGAAACTGAATGTGGATTACACGGTCCGCAGCAAAATTAACTGGCACCACGCCAAAAGCGGTCGCCTTGCGGCGGAGTTGCACACTCGGCGGGCCGACTGTGCGGAACTGACGCTTCACTGTCAGCCGGGCAAGGTCACACTGGGAGCCGTTTCTGCGTTTGGAGAGTCGAGTGAAGTGGTTGCCGGTGACGACAGTGACACCGTGCGACTGAAATTCCGCACGATCGAACAGGCACAGAGTTCGGACCTGGCCAAATTCCTCAGCCGAATCGGTTCCAAACTGGTCAATAGTCGTAAGCAGAAGTGAGAACAGATGGCGGAGGGGGAAACAGATCCGAACGCGGCAGTGGCCGGGAAGTTTGATCGGTTACTACACGATCTGCAGCCCTGGCCGGTGCTGTTCCGCAGGTCACTGGAGGTCCTTCAGGTGCTGCCGGAAGATGTGCAGCAGGACTTTCTGCAGGATCCACGGTTTCGACTGACCTTCGAGGATTATCAGCCGGACCGTGGCTGGACCCTGTGGCTGCCGACACCCGGTGGGCCAGGAGAAGGCACTCGCTGTGTTGTTCTGCGGCTGCGGTTGAACGACTGCCACCCGGAATTTGCTGCCTGGGTGATCGCACATGAACTGGCTCATGCGTTTCTTCGCAATGGTGGCTGGAATGAGATCAGCGATCCGGAGGAAGCTGCGGATGCCCTTGCCAAATCGTGGGGGTTTCCGCGTCCATCCGGATCATGGCGTAACTGGTGGAAGCGTTAGCACGACTGACAGCTGCAGTGCCCGCCTGTTCAGCCCAGTGCGTCCAGAAGTGCGGCAGTGATCCGGCTTGTTGAACAATTTCCACCCAGATCGGGCGTGCGCAGTCGAGGATCCTGCAGCACACGTTCGACGGCCTGCCGAATTGCTGCACCTGCCTGTTGCGATGCTGTTCCCGGAAGCCACTCCAGCATCATTGCGGCAGAGAGGACCATGGCCACCGGATTGGCGATTCCCTGCCCGATCAGGTCCGGTGCCGTGCCGTGACAGGGCTGAAAGACGGCCAGATCATCGCCGATGTCGGCAGACGGTGCCATCCCCATTCCGCCAACAAGTGCAGCGGCCTGATCGCTGAGGATATCACCGAACATATTTTCTGTGACAAGCACATCGAAGTCCTGCGGACGTCGAATCAGAAACAAACTTGCGGCATCCACATACACTCGCTCAGTCGCCACGTCCGGATACTGTTCGGAGATCTCGTCGAAGATCCGGCGAAAAAACACCATACTGGGAAGCACGTTTGCCTTGTCCACCAGTGTCAGGTGGTTTCGCCGTTGCCGAGCCAGCCGAAATGCCGCATGAAACAACTGCTCACTGCGGGCTCTGGTCACCAACAACCGGTCTTCCACGGAATCCGCATTGGCGTCGGTCGGCTGAAGTCTGGATGAAAACAGACCTTCGGTACTTTCGCGAACGATGACGAGGTCGATCTCGCCCGCTCCGCAGCCTTTCAGCGGACAGTCAGCTTCGTGATAAAGCCGGGCCGGACGAATTCCCTGATACAGCTGAAAAATCTCTCGCAGATCGATTTGCGGAGTCAACTCGCGACCATTGGGCCAGCGAATATGCGGCAGCCCCATCGCGCCAAGAAGAACAGCATCGGCCTGTCGACAGGCATCCTGAACCGATGCCGGTAGTGGATCTCCGCTGCGCTGAAACTCCTCGGCTCCTGCGGAATAGTCCGTGCATTCCAACGTCAGGTTCGGAGTCCGATCCACGGCGGCAAGCAGCACTTCGCGTGCAGATGCCATGACCTCCGGCCCGATTCCATCACCCGGCAAAACTGCAATTTGAAATCTGTCCTGAGACTGCGGGCTCGGCATTTTGGACTCTCAGCGAACGTGATGTTCCTGCCAATGTTCAGGTAAAGCGATCAAGTTCACGCTGCTTCAGGGTGGCGAGGATTTCCCGCACCTGCTCCGACTGGTCCCGGTGAGCGATCATGGTGGCATCGTCGGTATGCACAACGATCAGGTCACTGACCCCCAGCGTGGCAATCAGGTGGTCGTCGGTGGAACGGATGATGCAGTCTTTGGTTTCCACGCCGCAGAATAACCCGTCTACGGTATTGCCGACTTCATCAGCTCCATTCAGGCGCGGCAGTGAAAGCCAGCTGCCCACATCATCCCAACCGAAGGGGGCTTCCAGCACGCACACATTGTCAGCACGCTCCAGCACGGCATAGTCGATGCTGATGCTCTTTAACGACGGGAATTCCCCCGCGATCACCTCCGACTCGGCAGGCGTTCCCAGAGACTGCTGAATCTTCATCAGCCCCGCATAAAGATCGGGTTCGTGCTGCTGGATGCATTGCAGGATGGTCTTCGCCTTCCAGCAGAAGATTCCGCAGTTCCAGAAAAAGCTGCCGGCTTTGAGATACTCCTCGGCCACTTCTCGGGCGGGTTTCTCCCGGAAGGAGCTGACAGCAAAGTTCGGCGGTGTGGAATTGTCCGAGCGTTCGCCGCGTTCAATGTATCCGTAGCCGGTGGACGGAAACTGCGGAGTCACACCGAAGAGAATCAGTCGCTTGTCATTCTCCCGGACCAGTTCGGCAGCGCGTTCAACTCCCGCACGGAATTGTTCGGTTGTGCTGATCACGTGATCTGCTGGCATCACGAACATCACTCCGTCAGGATCGCGATGCAGAATCTGAACAGCAGCGAGACCAATACAGGGGGCCGTGTTGCGAGCTGCGGGTTCCTGCAGAATCTGGCTCGCCGGCAGTTCCGGTAGTTGTTCCGCTGTTGGCACTGCCTGAGCGGCGTTCGTGACGACCCACGTGTTGGCTGCCGACGCCCAGTCACGACAGCGATCCGCGGTTTGCTGAATCATGGTTCTGTCCCCATTCAGCCTCAGCAATTGCTTGGGCATTCTTGAGCGACTCTGGGGCCAGAAACGAGTTCCGCTTCCCCCGGCCATGATGACGGCGTGTAGCATCAGAAAAGAACCTTGCGTTGAGAATTTCCGCGGAGAAAAAATGAGGCGGGGAGGCGGTCGGCAACCGAGACTCGTGGAAACAGAGCCACGCGGGGCGTTACGCCATGCCATGAAATTCGCTGCGAAGGCAGGTCAGGAATCGCTGTCTTCCAGAGCACGAGCGACGGACTCCAGAAGCACTTCCATGGCGAACGGTTTGCGCAGGTAGTCGACGACTCCCAGCTCTTCAGCATACGCCTTGTGACGGCTGCCCTCATTCGCGGTCATCATAATGACGGGGGGAGGCGTGTCGAGTTCCGCAAGAAACTCCAGTACCGGAAATCCTCCCATTCTCGGCATCATCATGTCGGTCAGTACCAGGTCCGGGTTGCGTGTACTGATCAGGCCTCGCCCGTCCTGCCCGTTGGAAGCCGGAAGCACTTCATATCCTGCTTTCCGCAGCACTGCCTGAATTGTCGTGGAGATATCGCGGTCATCTTCAATGACGACAATGGTCTTTTTTTCGTGAGCCATAGGTTCCGGCAATCTTTCGGAAGCTGTTCCGGGTAACGTTGAAGCGCTGCTATTCCTGAGAGGAGACAGCGTCCGCAGAGGCAACAGTCTTCGTTGTGGGGACGGCCGGAAAGGTACTGACCGCAGAACCATCCGCGGAGTTCCAGATTCGGACTTCGCCGTCATAACAGCCGGATGCAATCAAACCTCGATCCGGGTGACTGGAGACCGTGTAGACCCAGTCTGCATGTCCCGAAAACTGTCGTACGACAGCTCCATCAGCGGACTTGTGCAGGTGGATCTTTCCGTCGCCACTGGCCGAAAGCAGCTGGCCATCAGCTTCTCGCTGCAGTCGGAAGACATCGCCGCCAAATCCACCGATTGCCCGAATTTCCTTGCTGTCAGCAGACTTCCAGATCCGCACACGCTGGTCGCCGCCACCTGTGGCTGCTGTGACACTGTCTGCCAGAAATACGGCGGTGTAAACCGGCTGGCCATGGCCCGAAAATGTCGCGACCGGAGAACCGTTGGCTGCTTCAAAAATTTTGCTGGTCTTGTCGCGACTTCCGCTGATCAGTCGCTTTCCGTCAGGGGACCAGTTGACGTCCAGAACCCAGTCCGCGTGATCTTCGACTCGCAACTGGACTTCACCGGTCTGAATCTCTGTAACCGTGATCGCTCGGTCAGCGCCACAGCAGGCAATCTTCGTGTGATCCGGACTGAAGTTGAGGGCAAAGATGGCATCGCGGGAACGCACCAGCGTCCGGACCAGCTTGCCATCGGCCGCTGAAAAGAGTTTCAATTCCCCCAGTTCTCCGGGAGTCCCCGCAGCAACCGCAATCTGCTTGCCATCTCCGCTGTATTCGAGATCGTAGACTCGTTCAGCGATGTTGTTGACTCGACGCAGCAGAGAACCATCTGCTGTACTCCAGATCAGAATCTCGTGGTAACCGGATGTCGCCAGTTCGGCACCATCAGGGCTGAACGCAACTGCAGTGACAGGAATCGGAGTACGGTACTCCTGTGGTGGCAGCGGCTGTGATAATTCCGGCATGATGTCAAACAAGTCCCCACCAGAAGCCAGGCCAGCATCGAGGGGGGCACCCGCGTCAATCCAGCGTTTCAAAACCGCAATCTGACCGGCCTCCAATGGCGCTGCATCCTTGGGCATTGATCCATCTTCGACCATTGCCAGCAGCAGCGAATCCGCGCTGTGACCCGGTGTCAGAGATTCGCCGGATTCGCCCCCTTTCAGGAGCGCCGTCCACGAATCGAGGTTCAGTCGTCCGCCGGGACTGCGAGTGTTGTGGCAGGCGACGCAGCGAGTCGCCAGCACGGGGGCGACCTCGCGAGCAAACGATACGAACCTGCCAAGTGGCTCAAGAGCCTGCTGGGCCTCACGACGCAGTTGCACACCATCTGCAGCAGCAATGGAAATCTCTGCTCTCAGCTTGTTGAGAGACGGGCTGAGTGTCAGCAACTGCGCATTCAGCGTTTCCTGCCATACTTTTCCGCTGGCGACGGTGGTTGTCAGTTGAGTCTCTTCATCGACAGATGCGGTCAGTGCAGCCGCGGCGGCGGTGAATTTCTCGATGACCGGTTTTGCCTCCTGCTGTTTGGTCGCCACCAGAGCCGCATCCTGCTTCTGCTTCTCCTGCAGCGTAGCCAGTTCTTTTGTCTGCTGTTCAGCGCGTGCCGTTAGAGCAGACGACAGCTGACTATTCTGCCGGGTGACCGCGGCAAAGTCTGTTATTGCTTTTTCCAAACCACTGATGGCCGCGGCTGAATCCACCCCCGTCAATGCGGCGGCTGCTTTGAGTGTGCTGAGTGACTCCTGCAGAGATTTCAGAGATGCTGCATTTCGCTCCGCAGACTGTTGCGCCTGCTGCTGTTGAGCCTGAGTCTGAGTCAATGAGGCCTGCATTGCCTTCACGGCATCGGCAGATGCTTTTTCCGTTACCTGTGCCGCCGCAACAGCCTTTTCTGCCGTATCCTTTTCTGTTGCTGACTGATCACGCTGTTTCTGCAGTTCGGGCCGTGCCGCAGTCAGTGCGGCGATCCGCTGTTCTCCCTCAGAGACACTGCTGCGATATTCGACCGATGATTTGCGCAAAGCAGACAGCTGTTCCTGCAGCTTTGATTCAGACTGATGCAGCGAAGCCAATCGAGAATCTGCTGCGTCTGCAGCGCCGACGAGTCGGTCTGCTGCTTCATGCAGCGGTAGCTCCTGTGTGAGTTTTGCGATACTGGCGTCCAGCGACTCGGTTCGTTGCTGCAGCGAAATCACCTGTTGTTGTTCGTCAGACAGTTTCTTCCTGGTCAATTCCAGCTGTTTCTCCAGCATGGAAATCTGGTCGGCAGTGATCTTTGCGGTGCCCTGCAACAGCGACAGTTGTCGTCCCAGTGCCCCCCGCTGCATCGTTTCCTGCTGCAGTTGCTGTCGCAGCTGCTGGGAATCTCCTGGACCGTCGTCGGCAGCAACCGCCAGTCCGGGCAGGATGACGGCAATACCGACTACTGCCGCGATCCGGGCAGTACATGCCATGAGCATCAGTACGCGTGGGCGAACTTCGAACATGGTGAATCTTTCGTGAGGAGGGTCTGTAGGCCGGGACGCAGTCAGCAAACAATGAAACGCAGACAAACGCAATTCATCTGTGCAGCCGGGCGGATTCACCGCGACTGCAGTGTCTGTCAGTGTCTCATGATGCTGGCCATTTTTGAACCGGATACGGCAGAGTCCGGATCCTTTGCGCACTTTCTATTATTCGTAAGATTTCCCCTGGCTACCCGGATGTCAAGTACGACGCAGGGGTCAGCATTTGCCAAATCGTAATTCTCCGGTCAGGACTTTGAGACCTGAATCGAATATCACGCCGGTGCTCTCGGTTGCATAACTGCGGTAATCAGGTGCAATCGTCATCATCGCCGACACCGTGTCAACCGCGAGCTACGGGATAATTCCCGCAGGTGTCGCACCCCCCGCTGGCCACTGCTGCCCAATGCTGGCCACTGCGATTGCTGTGCCCGCAGATCACAGGAGCTCTGCTCGGCGCAAAAAAAATGCAGCCGCAAAGTGCGACTGCATGATCTTGTTTCTCGTCTTTGCCAGAGCATCGCGGTTGTTGCTGCACCGCGGTTGTTGCGGTTGCTGTTGTCTGCCGTGGTCCTGGCAACAACGCGACAGCACACACGGTTTGGCAAGCCTTTCCGGGGTTACCATCGCGCGGAAACGGAATCGTTGCGAAGCGGCAAAGAATCGGTCTGCAAAGACGCGCTGGGGTCAGATCACCACGGAACATCGTGCAGAATTGCAGCTGTCGCTCGGTCGGACTGCTTCGCCAACGCGGCTAACTGATCCCGTGGGCCCACTCACCGACCCCCAATTTATTGGCCCCTCATTCGGAACTGGCCGATTCGTAGGGGCTGACTTAGGGCCCGCCGCGACAACGACAATTTGAACAGACATCTTGAACAGACATCCTGCGTTGAGACGCATTAGGCCAGTCGTTCGGCAGCCCTGATCGTCGTCGCAGCGTCTGACAACATCGCATCAAGCAACGCAAACACTGCGGCGGAGAGCGCAATCAACCCTTGCGATGACGGATCTTAGCACGCATTTTTCTTTTCTTGCGGCCAATCTTTCTGCGTCCCTTGCCCGTCTTCTTCGTTCCCATGAGCTGTGAGTCTCCAGAATCTCGTCGTATTTCGGAATTTGAAAGCGAGGCAGCATAGCAGTGCCACGGATTTGGTTCAAACCATTGTCGACAACGTCATCGTTTCAGTCCGGAATTTCTGTTTCCGGGAGGTTTGGGCGCGCATTCCCGAGGCAATATCAGGGTTTTGCACTGCGAAAATCGCACTCAGAATCGGCTGTTCAGCAGTCTTTCAGTTGCTGGACCAACGCAACCGCCTGTTGATCGTCATTCACCGGTCAAAGGTTCAGTTCCGCCAGGTCGCCCCTCGCTGTTTTCGAAAAATTGCGTCGAGAGTGTGGCTGAAGTGCGTCGTGACTTTTGCATTGCGTCTGCCTGGCAAAGCGGTGTTCAGTCTCCGCGGAACCAGTTGTGAAACTTGACCGAAGTCCTTCGATCAGTCAGGCTGTGAAGCAGCAGGGCACGAAATCTCGTGCCACGATGTCTGCAGTCATCGCAATTCTTCTCATTTCAAAACGCTACGGACCCTGTGAAAATGAACACTTCATCGGAATCGTCTTCGTCTCGCCGGACATTTCTTGGTAGCGCCGCCGCCGCGGCGGTAGGAACCAGGGCCCTTTCTGCCGGCGTACATGCCGGTGGCAGCGACCTGCTTAAGGTTGGTCTGGTCGGGGTTGGCGGACGTGGGACCGGGGCAGGGCAGCAGGCTCTGAATGCCGATCCCGGCACGGAACTGGTAGCACTGGCCGACGTCTTTGAGGACGCGGTTGAACGAGGGCATCGCCAGTTATCCCGCATGTTCAACAAAGACGGGCAGAAACCACGCGTGACAGCAACTGCTGATCAGTGCTATGCAGGTTTCGATGCTTACAAGCGGGTCATTGACTCCTGCGACGTCGTGTTGCTGGCAACCACCCCTCACTTTCGGCCTCAGCATCTGCGTGCCGCTGTGGAAGCTGGCAAGCATGTCTTTTGTGAAAAGCCGGTGGCGGTGGACGCGCCTGGTGTGAGATCGGTCCTCGAATCCAGCCGCATTGCTGAAGAGAAGAACCTGAACCTGGTTTCAGGGCTGTGCTGGCGATACCACCATGGAAAGCGAGCAACCTTCGAGCAGATTAAGAATGGGGCGATTGGTGACATCGTTTCCATGCAGTGCAGTTACATGACCGGTGGAGTCTGGGATCCTCGCCGTACCCCCGAGCAGTGCTCCAGCGAAATGGAGTATCAATTGCGGAACTGGTACTACTACACGTGGTTGTCCGGCGACTTCAACGTCGAGCAGCACATTCATAGTCTGGATAAAATGCTCTGGGCGATGAACGATGAGGCTCCGGTTACCGTCAGTGGATCCGGTGGGCGTCAGGTGCGGACTGACGAACGTTACGGCAACATCTACGATCATTTTAACGTCGTGTACACGTGGAAGAATGGTGTCAAAGCCTTCGCACGCTGCCGTCACTGGCAGAACTGTGAGAACGAGGTCGACGATTACATTGTCGGGACGAAAGGGGTTGTCAACGTGATGCGACACACGATTACCGATCACTCCGGAAACGTGGTCTGGAAGTTTGACGGCCCCGGCGGAGACATGTATCAGATTGAACACGACGAGTTGTTTGGCGCGATCCGAGCGGGCAAAACCATCAACAATGGTGATTACATGTCCAAAAGTACAATGCTGGCGATCTCTGGTCGCATGGCGGCTTACACCGGTCAGCGTTTGACGTGGGAGGCCTGCATGAATTCGGAAGAGGACCTGACGCCAAGCTCTTATGAGTGGAGCGATAACTCAGTTCCTGCGGTTGCAGTTCCAGGCAAGACGAAATTTATTTGAACCAGGATGATTCGCCAATAAGTTGATAAAAAAACCCGGCTCGAATAGAGCCGGGTTTTTTTGCATTGGGAAACCGGCAATAAGTCATGTGAGACCTGACTCATTGCATCGCAGGGTTATTTTCGCAGTTCGGCCAGTTGCTGAAGAACATTGGTTGCAATGGCAAGGCTGTTGTCACATGCCGCAAGATAAACTTTAGCGGCCTGCAGCTGCTTGAACGAAACTGTACCCCGGACCGGCGAGGCGGCAGTTGCTGTTTTGGCGGTCCGTCTGGCGGCACGCTTACCGGGGCGTTTGGCGACTGTACGACTCAGTCCCATTCGCTTGCGAATATTAGCAAACGCCACCTGAATGCTGTTCTCGTTCAGAGCCACCCCTGGAAATTTCTCCTTGAGCGCTGTAATCAACTCCGGCCCCCGGATCTGGTGGTTCGCCTCTACGATTTCGCGTATTTCCTGCGACATATTGACTTTGTCTCGGCCGGCGGCTGCTCGCTTTGCCATGTGATGCTCCCTGTGGAACGAGATGGAACAATCATTCTTTAATCAAGTTGTTATTAAGTATCACCAGATTAGTCGGGTGGCAAACCATAGGCGGCGGATTCCTAAAGATATGTGCGCTTTTTTCTGCGACAAATGCATTTCGCGGATGCCACTTTTTTCCGGAGGTTATTCGTGCTGTTGAGTGCGCATTAAAAAAAGCCGCCGTGAAACCCGCATTTCACGACGGCTCGAAGTCCGAAACTGCTTCTTTGCAGAGACTTAGCTGAGACCTGACTGCCGTTGGCCGCACCACTTCGGCAGTTGCCCGTCAGGGAAATTCCCTGGAGGCGTCAGGCCACAGAGATCACTCTGCTGCAGTTCCGAGGATAAGTTCTTCTTCCTCTTCCTGAATGATGATACGAGGTGTCACCATCAGCATGATGCTTTCGGTTTCACGACCCACACCACTGTTCTTGAAGAGTCGACTGATGTACGGCAGTTTGTTGAGAATTGGTACACCGGCCATATTACGTCCTTCTCGGAGTCTCTTGATTCCACCGAGGAGAACCGTTCCGCCGTCAGGAACACTGACGACCGTGCTGACAGAGATGGAAGCGATCACCGGCAACTGCAGCGTGCCTGACTGGCCGCCCTGGCCGCCCTGGCCGCCCTGGCCACCCTGACCGCCACCGCCACCAC
>JAFMMM010000322.1 GCA_017859815.1 Planctomycetota bacterium
GAGGAGTCGGCGGAGTTGTCACACGGAAGACCTTCTGAAGGCTCCAGTCAGAAACAGTTGCCGAATCCACAGCAGAGTGCGTGCGAACCCAGATCTGATATGTTCCAATCCCAAGATCCTGAGGCACCTGCCACTGGGCACCGGGAACATCAAAGTCCTTAAGAATGTTTTCAGACTCAGCACCCTTCAGCTGATTCAGCCAGATGTCACTGCTTGGTGCGGTGCCACCCCCAGTCGGTATTGTCCAGTTGGCAACAGGTCGGGCGTCAAATGTTGTGGCCAGCGGCGACGTCATGAGAGGTCGCTGAGACTGAGTGAAAGTGATCAGGTTGCTGGAAACCGCGTAATCCGGTATGCCGGGAATCGCAGACTCGTTTACCGCCGTCAGCGTGTACTTGTACCGTCCCAGATGCAGTTCATTTGGACTGGTCCAGAATGTCGATGTCAGTCGGTCCTGCCGAATCACTTCGGCACCGCTGCCAAAGTTCTGACGCACAACCAGACTGTAATAGTCAGCATCCGCAACGGCATTCCACACGAATGTTGGCGTTGAGTCAGAGAGACGTTCAAAGACCGGAGAAATCATCTCGACGCCCGGCTGGTAACCAAACCGTGCCGGATTGCTCCAGAAGCCGTCTTCACCGTCGCTGTTAAAGGCTCGAACACGGAAAGTGTATTCGCCCAGCGTCAGATCAACGGGTGGAGTCCAACTGGTCGAAGTCACACCGCTGACGTTGGCAATCAGGACATCCTGTGTCAGGTCAAACAGCTCAACTTCATAGTTTGCGGCTCCGGCAACCGGCGTCCAGGTAAGCTGGGGTCTTGGTGCGATCACTACGGCAGGTGACGTCACAACCGGCGCGGTTCGGACGAAGAAATTCAATGGAGCACTCGGGTCTCCGGGACGGTTATCCTGATCCACCGCCTGAACAATAGTCTCGTACCGCCCGATCGGCAGATCGAAACTCACCTGGTATGAGGACGGATCAGCGAGGCCAACGGTGTCGAACTGTGTCTGAATAACATTCGTCTGAGTAGTCAGAGAATTCACGGTCACGATGTAAGTTCGCGTCTCCAGCACGTGATTCCACCGCAACTTCGGTTGACCGCTGTTGATGTCACCCTCTGGACTGGCCACCTGCACCCGCACGACCTCAAAGTCGTACTCCGCCGGCGTCCCTGACTCTGACGCCTTATTGAATGGTGTTACAACGACTCGATACAAACCATCCGGCAGCGATGTGGCGACGTCGTGTGACTCGGTGTCAATCGTACCACTGCTGTACACCGGATTCACGAGATCCGAAATGCTGTACACGTCGACTTCGTAGTAGAAGTTCTGAGCCAGTCTTGTCCATGCAATGTACGGCGTTGTGTCACTGGTTTGAGGAGGAACATTGTTGACCGGACTCACGTCAATTGGGTGAGTAATCACGGGAGTCCCCGGCCCCACCAGCGCGACAACCTCATGACGATAGTCTTCGACCTCGCCGTCATCCGCACGTCCAGTGGCATCAAGCCCACCGGTTGAACTGATTCGGAATCTCAGGTTCTTAACACCAACTGGAGTGTCTGCCGGAATGGTAAAGAACAAACGATAGGAACCCGTATTCACAGACTTCCCTGCGGCATCGGTAAGACGTTCGTCAGTATCAAAATCACCATCGTCGTTCAGGTCCATCCAGGCGTCAACAAATCCCTCACCGACCACGGTGATGTCCACGTAAGCGGGAAGATCGGTATCCGGATCAGATTCCAGGCGAATCGGGAAGGAAACACCGTCTTCATCATCGCTTCCGGCGCTGTCATCCCCATCAGCAGCTGCCGACACCGCAGCATCTCGCTCATGATCAACGCTGCTTCCAAGATGCAGCGTGGTATCCGGATCAATCGTATGGGCCGCGCCACCATCCGCTCGTAAACTCCCAAAAGTCGCTGCAGCGTCGCCGTAGTCAACAATCAGTGTTTCCAGCGTCGTGGTATCCACATCGGAATTGTTCGTGGCACCACTGCTGTCCGTCACCCTCAAACTGATGCTGAATTCCTTCGGTGATGTGATCCCGAGGGCATTCAATTCAGCCCACGTGACGTTGAACACTGCATCATTACCGCCATTGCTGAAGGTCTCGTAGGTTCCGTCGCCATTAAGATCCCACTCGTATTTCAGAGTCTGGCCAAAGAACTGATCGACGTCGCTGGAGCCTGAGGCATTCAGCGTCAGCGTGTAGCCGTCATCAACGGTGTATGGTCCACCAGTGACAGCCACGGGGGCATCATTGATCTGATTGACCGTTACATCCACACCCTGCGGCGTCGAACTGCTGACATTTGCACCACCGGTAGGACCGTTGTCTGTCAGCACCATATCCAAAGTTGCCTGGCCAGCTGTATCAGCTGTCGACTGATAAATCAGATCTCCGAGCACGTTGGTTCTCGGTGTACTTGCCACAAACTGCAGATTACTGACCAATGGCGTCGCGACCGGCACAACATTCTGAACAGACCACGTCACGGACTGCCCCACCTCGTCAAGGGCAGTTGCAGGTCCGGGGGCGAACGAATCAAAGAGAACAAACTGGACCGGACCGGCATCTTCATCGCTGGCCACTTCAATTCGGCCTGCGTTTACTGTCGCCCCTGTGGAAATCACGTAGACAGGTGCGTCATTGACAGCATTGACCGTAATCTCAAAGTTGACAGGAGCAGACCCGATGAAGCCGTCATTCGCCCGTGCTGTCACACTGACAGTACCGTTCACATCAGGTGCAGTCTGGAAGGTGAGGTGCCAATTCGTCGGATCAGTCGTGCTTTGAGTGGCTGCCAGCGGAGTACTGAAGAACGTCGTCAGCGGAGTTCCCGCCCACGCACCAGTGGTCACTGTTCCGGTGAAACTGAACGTGATTGATTCTGTTTCATTCGGAGGACCAGCGACCGCGTTGGTCAGGAAATTGTTCACTGTCACCAGGCCAGCATCTTCGTCGACACTGACATTGGGATTCGGAATATCAAATGTCGGCGGATCATTGACTGAATTCACCGTAATGTTGACGGTATCCGTGTCCTGCTCCGCCGCTGGTGCTGCTCCCGGAGGCCCTGTAAAGCCTCCGAGGTCATCTGTGGTGATTGTTAGCACTGCACTACCGAAAAAGTCCGGCGTCGGGGCGTAAGACATACCGTCAAGTGCCCGGTTTAACGCCTCAACTCTTCCCCGGAAAGTCATCGAGGCATCGTCGGTACCGTCCCCGGCTGAGAACGTCAGACCGGTTGTATCCGACAGCGTCAGGGTTCCATTCGTCACCGACAGGGTGACTTCCAGAATGTTTGTTCCCAGCCAGACGTCAGCATCGGAAACCGAAATCACATTGGAATTCGCATCCGAAAAGACCAAATCAGTGTCTTCGTCTGTCGTCTGATCTCCCGGAACTGTATTCACTGGCGGATCATTGATGCCGTCGGTCAGCAGCAGCGTAAACTGTGTTGAGCCATCAGTTCTGTTGGCCGCAAGGTAGTTACCCGCCAGGTCCCGAATACCGTCGACACCGTCGGATGAGTCATCATCGTTATTCACGTCGATGCGATAGTTGCGTTCGAACGGGAAGGCCGTTGTACTGCGGAAGATCACTTCGTTTGTTGTGGAATTGTAAACGAAGACATAATCCACGCCGGCGGTCAAAAGCCCTTCAGTGATCACTGTGCCGTCCGGCAGATCAGGCAAGTCAGTTGACTGCTTCACCCCATCATCCATGTACAACTGGAATTGACTGCCATCCAGCAGAATTGCTTCATCATCAATTCCAATTCCGACGTCCGTCAGAGTGAGAATAATTTCCCGGAGTGATTCCGGTTCATTCAGCCACGCACTGTTGATTGCAGTTTCAAGGTCATCATCACCCTGATCAAGCGGAGTCGACAGAACTGCACCTGGATCGAAGAAGTCCACTGCGTCGACAGCCCCACGGTCTTTGAAGACATTGGCCCCCTGCACTGCAGGTGTCGCCACATCCGGATCATCTCCACGAAGTTGTCCATAGGCATCCTTCAGGGGCGCTTTAATGGGAGACAAACCGATTCCAAGCGGCTGGCGTACCGTGACAATTGAGGTTCTGTCGGAAAGAGAATCGACGGAACTGTCAATTGCCTGAGAAGACGGGGCGGGATAGAAATTCCGGCGTCCCTGATCCACGAACAGCGGATCTGCAGCACCAAGAAGAATCGGGTACGTACCCAATCCAATCGATCCTGTCGCAGCGTTGTTGTTATTGCCGCGATACAACGTGGCTCCAAGCACCGTTCCCAGCGCCTGAGACCCGGCATCAACGCTGATACCGGTGGCAAGATCCGCCACAATATTGTTCAGCAGAGTCGGGCTGGCGTTCTGATCGACCTGAATCCCCACACCACGAGGGTTTCCGGAATTACCAACAACGGTGTTGTTGATAATTCGGCCGTAGGGCACCGGAGCCGCAGAACCATTGCCAGGGGCGATTTCGCCGCTGAAGCGAATTCCACCTGTTCCGCCATTTGAGACCACGTTGTTGGTGATCACGATTCCAGGAACAAGTGCAGACGTATTCGGCTCACGAAGATTTCGAACCGGGCCCGCGTGCGGGATTGCCCCGGCTCCCGGTGGGTTAGGACCTCCAGTCCGAACACCCGCATCAGACAGAATACCCCACTGAGCCGAATCCGAGATGAAGTTGGACTGGATCAGCATCTGCCCCTGATCGCGTTTGCGATTCGCGTCTCCTTCTCCCTCATGGAAGATTACGACATTCGTATCTTCAGTGGACCGCAGGACTGCGACCTGTTCAGTGCCCGGTGATTTCACAAACTGTGAAGTCGCTGTGCGTCCCGAGTTCCACGTGACCTCCACGATCGTGCCTAGAGCCCAAATCGGCTCATTGGCAAAATCAACATCGATTCCGAAGGCCAGCAGATCACCACGCTCAAAGCCAGGGCCATCCTGCGTTGCCAGCACTGACAGGTCGAAGCTTACAGTCAGTTCGTTCATGTTGTCGCTGAAGTCGAATTGCGGTACTCGCGGATTCGTCGCATCCAGAGTCGTGAACGTTGGGGTATCGAAATCTGACGCCGTGTTAATGGAAGGACCAGATCCCGTCCCGCCAATCAGCGGAGTCGGATCAAACGCACGACCGCCCGGCAGTTGGATCCGAATCGATTCAATCTGCTCCGGATAACCGGTCACGGGGTCAATGTACGAGGTTGTGTTCCGGAACTGGAAGAACGCACTGGAGCTGGTACCTGAAACTGCCCCCAGCCGACCATCAATTCCATCCGGCATTGCGCTGGATTCCGGCTGCTGAACACCGTCTGTCAGAGACACAATCGCGTTTCCGTAGAGGTTCACGACCGCACTGGTGCTGGCCTCACCCGCTGAATCCGTACCATCTGCCAGAGAAGCACGAATTTTCAGGATGCCCTGAACTTCGGTGGAATTGATCGCGTCGCGTACTCTTGCGGCAATTACTCCGGCCGACTCAGAAGTGACATAGGCCTGACTTTCAAATCGCGGATCGAGGGTTGCGTCAACGGTTGGGTCAAACAGGATCGCATAGTGACCCATCGCAACGCCGTCGTTAAAACGAGCATCTTCGAATTCAAACGTGACATCGTTCACGCCATCAGAAATATTGATCGTCTGACCGTCTCGCAGTCCACCCGCGTCTGCAACTCGGATTGAAACCGAGTCATTCAGACGAGCATTGGTGTCGATCGTCGCGAACTGTGGATTGGGTGAGAGACCCACCAGCGTTGTGCTGGCGTAGTCTTCTGAGCGACGAATCTCGACGTCGTAAGCCCCTTCCAGAATGTCCTGGTAAGGATTTGTGTTGGACAGAGCGGCGTTTTCCAGTTCCGGATTTGCGATGAACTGGGAAGAGTTGCCCGGACCATTGAATACCATCTCGCCACGCTCAGCAGCACCGATGATAATGTCGTCGATGTAAACACCTTCGAAGGCATTGTTCATGCCTTTCTGAGCCGTGTTAATCGTGTCGAAGTAGCCTCCGAATCCGTCCCCCTGCAGCCCCACGGTATGCCCCATTGGACCAGCGTTGGTCACATAGTGGCCGATCATTCGAACAAGGTCGCCACTATTCTTGACGATATGCCGCGGAACGGACAGGGCTGCTGCAGGTGCAGGACCGGCATTCACAGCATGTCCTTCAACCGACACATGCAGCGTGTATCTGGCGGTCGGAAATGCCCCGCCAGCACGCGGAGATGTTCCCGTCTGAATATAGTACTCACCAGC
>JAFMMM010000323.1 GCA_017859815.1 Planctomycetota bacterium
CAAATTCCCCGCCCCAGATCACCAACGTATCGTCCAGCATTCCGCGCTGCCGCAGGTCGTTCAGCAGCGCCGCCGTCGGCTGATCGGTATCCTTACACTGGGCTCGCACCTGAGCCGGAGTGTTGTTGTGTGCATCCCAGCCCCGATGGTACAGCTGGATAAACCGAACTCCGCGTTCCGCCAGTCGCCTTGCCAACAGACAATTGTAGGCATACTTCCCCGGTTTACTGACTTCCGGACCGTAGGCCTCCAGCGTCTGCTGAGTCTCCCCAGCCAGATCCATCAGGTCCGGAACACTCGTCTGCATCCGGAACGCCAGTTCATACTGAGCGATCCGCGTTTCGATGCCGGGGTCACCAAATGTGTCCGATTGCAAACGGTTCAGCTGCTGCACCGAATCCAGCATGCGTCGCCGCTGAAGACGAGTCACGCCGGCCGGATCTGACAAATCCAGAATGGGATCCCCCTGTCCACGGAACCGTACCCCCTGAAAACGCCCCGGCAAAAATCCCGCACCCCACAGTCGATCGTAAAGAGGCTGCCCGCCCTTGGCTGTCCCATTTGATGTCATCGCAACGAACGCGGGCAGATTGGCGTTCTCCGTCCCCAGTCCATAGCTGGCCCATGCCCCCATGCTGGGCCGCCCGGGAATCACGGAACCAGTCTGAAACAATGTCGCGGCCGGATCATGGTTGATCGCCTCAGTGTACATGCTGCGAATGACACATATTTCATCAGCGTGCCGAGACAAATACGGCATCGCCTCACTGATCCATGTTCCAGCCTGACCGTGCTGCGCAAATTTCAGGGTACTGGGAGCACACGGGAAACTCTTCTGTCCCGAAGTCATGGTCGTTTTTCGTTCCGCCGGATAAATTGATTCCGGCACTTCTTCGCCAAAGCGAGCCGAAAGCTGCGGCTTATAATCAAACAGATCCATCTGCGCCGGGCCACCCGACTGAAACAGCCAGATCACGCGATTCGCCCTGGCGGCAAAATGCGGCAGATCGGTCAGACCGCCAACCTCGTTGCGAGACAGATCCGCACGCAGCATCGATGCCAGCGCCGGAAATCCAAGGCCGGCAGAACCAGCCTGCAATACCGAGCGTCGTCGCAAAAGTCCCAGAGACTGTTCCGTGTTCATTGAGGTGTCCGGCGTATCAGTTTTGGGTAATGGATTCGTCAAGATTCAGAATCGTGCTGGCGACAATCGCGGCCGCAGCAACCTGAGGCTTCGGCAGTTCTGCATCGGCAGGATACTCCCCGACTGACAGCAGGTCAGCCGCAGCCTGGGGATCGGCGGCATACTCGTGGCGACAGACATTAAGGTTACCAACCAGCAGCTTCAGTTCAGCCTCCGTCGGCTGGCGACTGGTGATGGATCGAAATGCCCAGATCACCTGCTGCTCTGAGTCACTGGAAAGCCTGACCATGCGTTCGGCAATCATCCTTGCAGATTCCACAAAGGTCCTGTTGTTCAAGAGCGTCAACGCCTGCAGCGGTGTCGTTGTCTCTTCTGTGCGGACCGTGCACACTTCTCGAGCGGCAGCGTTGAACGTCATCATGGTGGGTGGTGGCACGGTTCGCCGCCAGTACGTATACATGCTGCGGCGATACAAACTGTCCCCGGAATCCTGCTTGTAGGTGGCATTGGAGATGCTCCGCCACAAACCCGGCGGCATGTACGGCTTGACCGAAGGACCGCCAATCTTCTCTCGCAACAACCCACTGACAAACAACGCGGAATCACGAATTCCATACGCTGAAAGCCGTCGCCGAGGACCTCGTGAGAGCAACCGGTTTTCTGGATCCGCCTCACCGCGACGGCGACTGTCCTGACGATAGGTCGCACTGGTGAGAATGAGTTTCTGCAGGGCCTTGACGTCCCAGTTCAGGCGTATGAATTCCGTGGCCAGCCAGTCCAGCAGCTCCGGATGACTGGGAAACTCCCCCTGACTGCCAAAGTTGTCTGCGGTTCGAACCAATCCCTGGCCAAAGAAATGCTGCCACATCCGATTCACCGTCACACGAGCGGTCAGCGGATGCTCCGGGCTGACCAGCCACTGAGCCAGCCCCAGTCGATTTTGAGGCCATTCCGGATTCCAACCTGACAGCACTGCTGGCGTGGTCGGACGCAATTCTTCCGACTTGTCGGCTGCATCATATTGACCTCGTCTTAACAACCAGGTCGGGCGCGGCTGGGCCAGTTCATGCATGACCATCACGGTCTTTTCCGACCCTGCCTGCGGGCGAGGAACCGACGTTTGCTGCAGTTTGACATCCGGAGCTTCCGGTTCCACAAACACCAGCTGCTCAGCAGTCAGATCAGGCCAGTTTGCGGGCACATCGATAAACGGCGGACTGTTGCCGTTATTGGGCCCCAACCCGGCTTCAGCAACATTGTTAAAGAATGCAAACAGCTGATAATAATCACGCTGACTCAGCGGATCATACTTGTGATCGTGACAGCGAGCACAATTCATCGTCAGGCCCAGAAACACCGTGCTGGTCGTTTCTGCACGATCGGCCACATATTCCACGATCCACTCGTCCGGAATCGATCCGCCCTCGGAATTGATGCGGTGATTACGATGAAAACCCGTCGCCACCTGCGTCATGAAATTTCGATCCGGCAGCAAATCACCCGCCATCTGCTGAATCACAAACTGGTCGAATGGCAGGTTTTGATTGAAGGCTCTGATGACCCAGTCACGCCAGACCCACATGTAACGCAGGCGGTCGTTCTGGTAGCCATCTGTATCGGCGTAGCGGGCAACCTCCAGCCAGCCCAGCGCCATGTGTTCGCCAAAGCGAGGCGACTGCAGCAGACGATCAATGGCTTTCTCCCACGCTGTGGACGACTCGTCCTGCAGAAAAGCATCCAGTTCCTCAACCGTAGGCGGCAGGCCGGTTAAGTCGAACGTCAGCCGCCGCAGCAGCGTCTCACGGTCCGCCTGTGGGGATGGCCGCAGACCGCCACGCTCCAGGCGAGCGATCACAAAAGCGTCAATGGGATTGCGAACAGCCTGCTGCTGATGAACCACCGGCGGTTCCGGACGCTTTGGAGGAATAAACGACCAGTGCCGATCGTCCTCGGGCCACGCAGCCCCCGCTTTCAACCATTCCTGCAAGACGTCGCGCTGTTCCGCAGACAACGAGCGAATGGATTCCGGTGGCGGCATCATCACGTCCGGGTCATCACTTTGCAGCCGCCGCAACATTTCGCCACTGGAAAGGACCTTGCTGCGGAAGGCGTCCACGCGCTGATCCAGTCGCAGGTTCGCCTGTCGCCCTTCCGCGTCGGGACCGTGGCAATCGAAGCACGCATTGGAAAGAATCGGACGAATTTCACGGAAGAAATCGGGCTGCTCGTCGGCTTCCAAAACACGAATCGACAACACAGACAGAACAACCACAAGTGCAATGCAATAATTTCTCAAGGGAACACTTTCGACGATGGCTGAAACAGCGGACTCAGCTTAGTTCTTAGTTCTTAGTTCTTAGTTCGTCGTTCGTCCACTGCGTTCCGTTTCCTGCCAGTCTACGAAGAGTGTCGTGAAGATTCGAGCGGACACCCTCGAAAATGGCATTACGAGGAATCATTAGGCATGTTCGCATCGCCAGGCATGGCGACGAATCGTCCGACCGGTTCAAAACAGCAAACACCCAACAATTGGTAACCTGCACGTGGGCCATTGAATACGCATCGAAGGGTTACGTCTGCATCACCTGAACAACTGCCTGAGCGTCGTGCCAACACTTCCCGCATTCGTCGGAGATGTCAAATGCGCTGTCCCCCGGTTCAGGGCGATCACAAAAAAAATTTAAATCGATCCCAATCGAATTGGCGGATTCGGTCATTCAGCTGGTGCACACCTTGTGGCAATTCCGAGGGCATGGCCCCCTGACGCCAATCTGGTGGGTGGCGACCCCCAACCACGGTCTCTCCCGCATGCTGCAGGCGGCTTGTGCCGCTGCGACACCCTCGGATCCGCTTGTTTCAGCGGCCTTCGGCAACCGGCTCCCGATTTGGAACGGCCCCGAAACGACGCGAGGAAATCATTCGAGCGTGCTCGCCCGTGACTTCTGTCAGCAGTTCGGCACCGCCATTTCCGTGAATACACGGCAAAACTCAGACACGGCACATCCGACCGCATCGTCAATGTGAAACATGGCGATCGTCCTGCGGAGCGTTGAAAGCAAGACGGAACGACATCTCGAATATCCGGATCGCCGGTGCGGGACACGGGGGACACAACCAGCATTCCAGCCGTGCTGCCACGACGTTGGAACCGTTCACCGCTCGAACACCGGGCGCTGGACCAGTCGACAGGCAGGATCACAACGAGAGCTTCATCCCCTCTTGAAACCACCCGGCGCATCGACTGGCTCAGTCGTCAAAGTGCGAGTCATTCATCATCGAAAATCGCTATTCGGACGTCGCCGCACCGACGTAAATTGAGTCCAGATTCATCAGACCGCCAGCCCGATTCGGGTGAGTAAACACGACCACAAGATCATGCCGCCCCGTAATCAGGGCAGCTCCCGTTTCCGGATTCTTCAACGAGAGTTTTCGTTCGTAGAACTCTTCCCACTGTCCATTCACTTCCACGTCAATGGTCCCCAGCAGCGGGCCGTCCGCACTGTCAGTTCGCAGCTCAATCGCTCCACCAGCGCCGGCCGAAGCAATTCGCAGTGTCAATTCACCCGCCTGATCAAAGTTCACACTCCGAAATCGCAGCGTATGACCGTGGTTAATCGCACCCGCAAAACGACCTCCACTGGCGTTTCCGGAATTCAATAGCTGCGGGCCATTCACTTCCTCAGCCAGTTCGGCTTCCATCACCCGCGAACGCAGTGCAATCGTGGTGGACACGCTGATCGGCGGAACAACCCCGGCACCACGATCCGTGTAGCCCGCATCCAGACGGAAGTGTCCAGCCTTGCCGGCTTCTTCGGGAGTCACGCTGATCTCACCCACAAAGCCATTGTAGACGCGAGTCAAAGAATCAGACTTCAGGCTGTACACCCAGCCCACCATTTCACGCAGTTCGTCCGTTGTGTGCTGACTGTGGGGAATCATCGGAATTTTGCCCCAGACACCGGTGGACCCCTTCAAGACACGCTGAACGGAGGCCTCCAGAGCTCCCTCTTTGTCACGGTATTTCATCGCGATGTCGGTCAGCTTTGGGCCCACACGCTTCTGATCCACAGCGTGACAGTTGAAGCAGTCGCTGGATTTCATCCGCTTCAGTCCGGGGGGATCGTTGGCCGATTCTCCAGCTGAACCGCCAAATGAAAAGGGTGTTTCTGCGAAGCTGACGTTCACGGCCACGCGGCCCGGGGAATCGCGATCAATCACCTCGGCCGTTTCTGCGTCCAGCAACTCCTCATCATTCGTACCGTCTTCAGAGTCCGTGACGATCACCTCATATCGAATCGGTGCCGTCCCATCGAAGAAGTCACCCGACTGCAGTCCAGCAAACCGAATTTCAGGAGGGGCGTTGCCGGCCAATACCGGGACTGTCGCAGTTCGCGAGGCACCCGCCGGATCCGTGACCACCAGCTCCACGTTGAAAATTCCCGGCGTCTCAATCACAACATCAGCCTCTGCGCTGGTCGCCAAAACCTGATGCGGTTGCTGAGGATTCGCCGTATCAATCAAACGCCACTCGTAGCTCAGCTCATCGAGATCCCGATCGGCAGAGCCTTTCGCAGAGAGCGATACTGTCAGCGGGTGGCGACCGATATTCCCCGTGGCCGTCGCAACAGCCGTGGGAGTCCGGTTACCGCGAATGTAATCCACTCGAACAAGGCGCGCGTCCTGATTGACTCCCCAGGTTTCACCATATTCCAAAATGTAAAGAGCCCCGTCCGGACCGAGGCTGATATCAACCGGACGTCGGAACGGATAGTCCGGCATGAATGGCTCGATTCGAGAGACATTGTGGTTCTCGTCGAAATGCACCAGCTTGATCCAGTGCCGTGACCATTCATAAATGAACAGCGCACCATGCATTCCCTCCGGCAATCCACGGTCTGAACTGGTCGCCGCGTCGTAGTAGAAAATCGGGCCGGCACACGCTGTTCGGCCGCCCTGCCCGAGCTCCGGAAACTCCTCGCTGGCTGCACCAGGATAGAAAATCATGGCCGGTTGAGCCGGTGGAAGTTCCCGAGCGCCGGTATTGTTGATCGAAGCATTGATTGGCCGCGCCGGATCGAAGAGTTCACCGACTTCACCGGTGGAAAAATCAACATCTGCATAAGGCTTGT
>JAFMMM010000324.1 GCA_017859815.1 Planctomycetota bacterium
CAGATCAGGCCACTGCTGACGAAATACTGCGGCGACTGTCACTCGGGTGACACTGTCGAGGCAGAAATCAATCTCGACGAATTCCCGGAGTTACGCGAATTGAAACGGGCTCCGGATGCGTGGCTGCGGATTCGCGGTGTGCTCGACACCCGACAGATGCCTCCGAAGGACTCTGTCCAGCCCAGCGATCAGGAAATGCACTTGGTGCAGGACTGGGTGCGACAGTTTCTCCGCCACGAGGCCGAAGCCATGGCTGGTGATCCCGGGCCTGTCGGGCTGCGCCGGCTGAACAACGAAGAGTACGCCTATACGATTCAGGATCTGACCGGTGTCGTCGGTTTGAATCCGACCCGCGAGTTTCCGGTTGACGGTGCTGCCGGGGAAGGATTCATCAATACGGCTTCAGGGCAGTCGATGTCACCATCTCTGGTGGGCAAGTATGTGGATGCGGCTCGCGAGGTTGTTCAACATGCAGTGCTGACTCCACAGGGCCTGGCGTTCTCCCCCGGCATTTCTCGTCGCGAGTGGACTGATGAACGGATCGCCGCTGTGCAGCAGTTCTATCGTCGCTTCACCGATCACCGTGATGTGATGGTGGAGGTGGGTGGGACCGGTCAGGTGTCCAATGACGGCGGTGCGATCCCGCTGTCTGTGTATTTCAGTGCACTTCATCAGCAGCGACAGGCTTTGCAGGCGGACGGGGTGAAGCTGGCACAGATCGCTGCCGAACAGGATCTCAGCGAGGTCTATTTACAGCGGCTTTGGCACGTTCTGCGTCCGGATTCCCAGGTGGCATCCGTTGTGCTGCAGCAACTGCGTGAACAATTTCACGCGGCGGAGGCTGAGCAGTTGCCGGCATTGCTTGCCAACCTGACAAATGCTCAGCAGAAGCTGTGGAGGTTCGAACCGATCGGTCAGTTAACCGAGGGAGGAAAGCAGAAAACATGGATGCATCCGGTCTCGACTGTGATCGGTGGTCAGGATCTTCGTATCGCGGCTGCTTCCGGCACGGTAAGTGGTGACGCCGTCAGTTTTTGGCTGGCTGCGCACGATCTGGGTGACGGCAACGACGAGGACCTGGTGGTCTGGAAGAACCCGCATTTGGAGTTTTCACCGGATGCAACGGGTGACCGGCATCCCCCGCTGGCTGTTCGCGGGCTGGGGCAGAGACTTGAAGCCGCCGCAGCGTTGCTGACTCAGGAGCTGCCACGGACTGCACAGTATTTAACGCTGCTCGTTCAGGCTCAGCGGGAAAATCAGGAGATCTCTGCCGCCGCAACCGCTGCCGGACTGAATCCACGGGTGTCTCAACGCTGGGCGGAATTGCTGTCGCTCTCCCGTCGCGGCGAACGTGCGATCGAAGGACTCTACACACAGCGAACAGAACGGGTGCAGGGCTATGAAAGTGTGAACGGCTGGGGAAAGCCGGAAACGCCCAGTATGCTCACCAATCGTTCTGAAGAGGATGTGACGTTTTTGACTCTGACTGTGCCTGGTCGCAGTGTCGTCATGCACCCCTCGCCTTCCGAAGAAGCGATCGCAGCGTGGCGGAGTCCGATTTCCGGCCCAGTGCGTCTTTCCGGGCTGGTCGCCGATGCTGATGACAAATGTGGCAACGGGGCAGCGTGGCGACTGGAACTGCTTTCAGACACCGGCAGCACTGTCCTTGCCGAAGGCGTGTTCGATAACGGCCAGCGATCTGAGATTACAGTTTCCGACGAAGTGCTGATCGCAGCCGAAGATGTCATTTCCCTGATTGTGAACGCTCGTGATGGCAGCCACGCCTGCGATACGACGCACGTGGCTCTGACGATCAACGAGTCGGCGGGTGCGCAGCGAACGTGGGATCTTGCTGATGATGTGGTGGACCGGATTCTGGAGTCGAATCCACTTCCGGACAGTTTTGGAAACGAACGCGTCTGGCACTTTTGTTCCACTGGAACCCGGCCCGCGATACAGTCGAAGATTCCGCCGGGATCCGGACTTGCAGCCTGGCGTCAGGCGGTATCGGCCGACGCGGACGCAGAGCAAATTCAGCAACTTGGAATGGCAGTTCAGGAAACTCTGCTGAACACGGAACCTCAGGGGCTTTCTGATGCTGATCAACAAATGATCGCCCAGCTGCGTCACCCGCTGGGGGCTTTGCGGTGGCTCCTGACCGCAGCAACCGAAGAAATTGCGATTCAAGCTCCGTTTGGGGGAATCCCGGGGAAGTTTGCAACCGACGCAGACAGCGTTCTGACCCAGGCCCCTTCCGTTGTGGAGCTTTCTGTCCCGACTGTGCTGGCGGCCGATGCCGAGTTGGTGATGCGAGCGGAGTTGCATGCGTCGGCAGCAGGCGGCTCTGTTCAGGTGGGCTTGTCTGCTGTACCGCAGGAGGCTGTTTCTTTCTCGGCAGCGTCTCCTCTGCTGGTGCGTCCCGGCACTGAAACCGAAACTCGACTGCAGGCGGCACTGGACGAGTTCCGCGAATTATTTCCAGCAGCGGTCTGTTATTCCCGCATTGTCCCGGTCGATGAAGTTGTGACCATGACGTTGTACTTTCGCGAAGATCAGCATCTGCAACGACTGCTGCTGACCGAAGCGGAACAGGCTGAGCTGGAGCGTTTGTGGGACGATTTGCTGTTTGTTGCTCAGGAGCCCCTCGCGCTGATGGTGGCGTTCGAACAGATTTACGAATTTGCGACACAGGATCGTCCCGATCTGGTCATTGCCTTTGGGCCCATGCGCGAACCCATTAATCAGCGTGGGGCAAAATTTCGTGAACGGCTGCGTCAGACGGAGCCCCTGCATCTGCAGGCCGTGCTTCGTTTTGCCGACCGCGCATGGCGGCGAAATCTGACGGAGGATGAACAGCAGCAACTCAGCCGGTTTTATCAGGGACTGCGTGACGAAGGCATGGCGCATGAACAGGGAATTCGGCTCACGCTGATGAGAATTCTGTCCTCCCCGGCATTCCTCTACAGAACAGAGAGGGCGGCGGACGGGGCCAGTCGCGGCCCGGTCACCGGCAGTGAACTGGCCGCCCGGTTGAGCTACTTTTTGTGGTCATCCACTCCCGATCCTCTGCTGCTGGAACAGGCCGTCGGCGACGAGCTGCTTCAGGATGCTGTCCTGCACAATCAGATGGTGCGCATGCTGCAGGACCAGCGTGTTCGGAGGCTGGCGATACAGTTCGCCTGCCAGTGGCTGCACCTGCGGAACTTTGATCAAAATGATGATAAGAACGAAACGCTGTATCCACAGTTCGCTGATCTTCGCAGGCCCATGTATGAAGAGACCGTGCTGTTCTTTACGGATCTGTTTCAACGCGACGGATCCGTACTGGACATGCTGGATTCCGACCACACTTTTCTGAATGGTTCACTCGCAGCTCATTACGGAATTCCTGGAATCGAAGGGGAGCAATGGCAGGAAGTCAGGGGATTAAAGGAACGTGGACGTGGCGGTGTTCTGGGGATGGCTTCTTTTCTGGCCAGCCAGTCTGGAGCATCGCGAACCAGTCCGATTCTGCGTGGCAACTGGATTTATGAAACGCTGTTGGGCGACCGGCTTCCCAAGCCACCGCCAAATGTCCCGCAATTACCGGAAAATGTGCCCAGTGGGCTTACGGAACGGCAATTGATCGAGCAGCACAGCTCAGTCCCGGAATGTGCTCGGTGCCACGCGAAAATTGATCCCTACGGGTTTTCGCTGGAACAATTCGATGCGATTGGCCGCAGCCGTCCGGAATCTGCAGAGACAGACACAGTCCTTGAAGATGGGACTCGAATTCAGGGGCTGAGCGGTTTGCGAAGCTATCTGCTGACGACCCGTCGGGATGACTTTTTAAAGAGTTTTTGCCGCCGGTTACTGGGATTCGCGTTGGGACGTGAAGTGATTCTGTCCGATGAACCACTGCTTGAGGAAATGCAGCGGCAACTGGAAGTCAATGAATATCGATTCAGTGCCGCCGTAAAAACGATTGTGTTCAGTTCCCAATTCCGTCAGATTCGGGGTCGCGAGTTTGACAGCACCGCCATGACTACAGGAGAGACGCCATGAAGAGATACCGATTTTCTCGCCGAACGCTGCTGCGGGGATCTGGCGTCAGTATGTGTTTGCCGTGGATGGAATCGCTCCGTGTCTGGGGGGATGAAGCGACTGCTGCGCAGCCTTCCAGCGAGGCCCCGGTACGAATGGCCATTCTTTTCTCCGGCTGTGGCTACCACAGTCGTGAATGGTGGGCCAAAGGCAGCGGGGCTGATATGGAACTGGGCCGGGTGCTGCATCCGCTGAATGACTTTCGCGATCGCATGGTTTTTGTCAGTGGGCTGTATAACGCGGAAGCACTGAAAGGGAACATTCACAGTTCGCAGACCGGCAACCTGCTGTCCGGTGCTCCGCTGGCTCCCGGAGGAACCATTCGTTCCGGAACCAGTGTGGACCAGCTGGTGGCTCAGCATGTGGGACGGCAGACGAAAATTCCCAGCCTTGTCATTGGCTGCGAAAAGGCAAACCCGTCAGTCCATAAGAACTACTCGATGCTGTACAGCTCGCATATTTCGTGGAGCAGCCCGACCACACCGACGCCTCTGGAAGTTTATCCGTCGCTGGCATTTGACCAGTTGTTTCGAGATACCGCTGAACAGGGCGATCGCAGCGTACTGGATGCTGTGTTGAGCGATGCGCGGGATCTGCGTCGAGGCATCAGTCGCCTCGATCAGCAGAAGCTGGACGAATATCTCAATTCCGTTCGCGAAGTCGAGCAGCGAATTGAACGAGCTGGCAGGCGTGGGGAGTTGCAGGGCTTTCGCCCGACTCTGACGGAGCCTGATATGCCGAGACCGGCCGATGGCTATCCACAGGACATCGTGGAACACATGAAGCTCATGTCAGATATTCTGGTGCTGGCATTCCAGACAGACACGACGCGAGTGTGCACCCTGAAACTCAACAATGATCATGGCACGCTCCGATTTCCGCACATTGGCGTGGACTACATGATCCATCACCTGTTGTCTCACACAGACAATGAGGACTGGCTGAAGGTCAATCAATTCTTTCTGGAGCAGATGGCGTATATCGCTCGACGGATGGATGCGATTCAGGAAGGCGAGCGGACCCTGCTGGACAACTCCATGGTCATGCTTTGTTCCAGCATGATCAGCGGGCACCACGACGCCACCCGCCTGCCGGTGGTGATGCTGGGAGGGGGCGGTGGTCAGATCAAGGGCGGTCAGAACCTCGATTATTCCGGCAGCGAAGATCGTCAGATGTGCCGATTGTATCTCAGCATGATGCAAAGGATGGGGGTTCAGATCGACCACTTCGGCGACGCGAGGGAGTCGTTGCCGGAAGTTTGAAGCTGGTCTTGCCGTCGTCGTGACAGACTCTGATTCGTCACCGGAACCATGTTTCGGATGCGGTGCCTGGCGCAGGTCAACGGCGATTGCTACTCTCGATGTAGTCGCGGTGAGATGGGCAGTTGGGCGCAGCAGGTGCTGGCTGCACTCCGTTTGGACGATCGCAAGGAGTCTTCGTGCTGATCACGCGATCTGCCGCCCGCTTCCGCCGCCGGTGATTCAGGCTGACAGCGATGTTCGGTCTGTTATTGCCGGTCTGTTATTGTCGGGCTGATGCCGGACCCCATGGAGTTGGTGGGAAGTCTTTTTTCCACGCTTCATACATCTCCGTCAGCCGCTGGACCTTGTCCGGATGCTGACCTGACAGATCCGTTTTTTCTCCCGGATCTGTGGGGATATGAAACAGGCCTGATTGAACTGGAATTGTTCGAGCGGCGGCATTCGCCTTTTTTTGTCTGGCCTTTGGTGCATTCGGTGCAGAACAAACGACGTACTTCAAATCCCCATCCCGGACTGCCCATTTCGTTCCATTCTTCCAGTACAGGGTCTGATGCGGGCGATCTGTACGATCGGTGGTCAGCCAGGGCAGCAGGTTGACTCCATCCAGCGTTTTCTGCGGGGCCTTTGTGATTTTTGCAGCGGCCAGTGCCGTGGGCAGGATGTCCAGTGAGATCACGGGAGCGTCGAAGCGCTGTGAGGGTTTGATCTTTGCCGGCCAGCGAATTGCGAAGGGAACGCGAATGCCGCCCTCCCAGGTACTGCCTTTGAACCCGGACAGCGGTGTATTGTCATGTCCTCTGACGCCCCCATTGTCATTCAGGAAGAAGATCAGTGTGTTGTCGGTCAGGCCCTGTCGATCCAGTTCATCAAGAACGACGCCAACGGCTCGATCCATCGCATGCGTCATCGCTCGA
>JAFMMM010000325.1 GCA_017859815.1 Planctomycetota bacterium
AAGTGGGTGGCACCGTGGAAGTGGGTGGCACCGTGGAAGTGGGTGGCACCGTGGAGGTGGGTGGCACCGTGGAGGTGGGTGGCACCGTGGAGGTGGGTGGCACCGTGGAAGGTGATTCGCCTGCACCTGATGTCGGGCGTTCCGCCCAATCCTCAGAAACTGCACATTCGACCCGCTGGCCGAATTGGGTGCCAGGGACAGTGTTGACATTCCAGGTTGGCTGGCATCGGCGCAGGTGGATGGCACCACCGCTGGTGCGAGACAGGAATACTGCCACGCTGCTGCCAACGGGTGGATCGGCAGGCCACCAATGTCCGAAGCGACAAACGATGTCTTAGCCGGTGGCCATTCGACAAAGTGAAACGCAGGCTTTCAGTTGTTCAAGCAGAGTTCGTTACGGAGCCATTGGATGTGCGGGTTGCCCGTTCCGTTTTTGCAACATCCGGTTTGCGAGAGTTTTTCCGCAGAGTGACCGAGGCTGCTGCTGTGCCGTATGGATCGCAGTAGGTATTCAAGCAGTAAAGACACCCAATTTGGAGCCAAGGTGAATTGTGAGCGTGGGAGGCCAAACGTTGCCGGAATCGACTTTCCAACGCATCGACAAGAGCGACAAGGTTTGAAAAACCTGTCGTTGATTGCTCGATTCTGTTAAATTATTTTCATCGTCCCGATTGCACCATTTCTGGTCGGTTGCGGGCGTCTGGCAGGCTGACGAACTGATGCAGGGTGACCAGAAGGTTGTGGCTCATGACACGTGATTCCTGGCTTATTCCACGCCGCACGCTCCTTCGTGGTGTCGGTGTGTCCCTTGCGCTTCCGTTGCTGGATGTGATGCAACCCCGCCCCCGCGCCGGGGAAGGTCCTCAGTCTGCTCCGGTTCGCATGTGTGTGCTGTACAAGGGTTGTGGTGTCAATCCGCACTCGTGGGACATTGTCGGCGGAAGCGAATTCGAATTTGAGTTGTCTCGCATTCTGCAGCCGCTCTCCGATGTGAAGCAGGATATTTTGATCGTCGGGAACCTCGACAACGAGGGCTCGTCGGACCATATGGATGCCCCCGGAACCTTCATGAGTGCAACACAGCACAAGGACAAAGCTCGCTACTCGTTCGACCAACGGATTGCGGACAGGATCGGCGATCAAACGCCTATCCGCTCTTTGCAGCTCACGGCAGACAATGTCTGGAAGCAGCATCCCTGGCTGAACATTCTTTCTTATGATCGCGATCATCAACCTTTGCGAGGACAGTACGATCCGCAGACGGTCTTCGACCTGATGTTTCGCGACACTTCTGCAGACCGCCGCCAAAATCAACTGCTCAGCGTTCTTGATGGTGTGCGTGATGCTTCAGCGGGACTGCGGAAACAAGTGAGTGCTCGCGACAAACAGGTTCTGGAACATTACTTTGATACGATTCGCGACGTCGAGATAAGTATTCAGCAGGCGCGCAGCAACGGTCGCGTCACTGATCTGGACGGCAAGTTGGCTGAGATTGATCCCGGTCTGCGGGTGGGTCATCTGGGTGAGCGGATTCAGGCGATGCTGGACTTGATTATTCTCGCCTTCTGGACAGATTCCACTCGGGTCATCTCCTGCATGCTGGCAAATACAAACAGCCGCTCCCACTATGATTTCATGGGTGTGAATGCGGAGTTTCACTACGTTTCACACCACGTCCGCAATAAAAAGGTATTGCCCGACTATGACCGCATCAATATCTGGCATACAGAACAATTGCGGTACCTGATTCACCGTCTGAAATCTATCGGTGAGGGCAATGGAACCCTGTTCGATAACTCGCTGATCCTGTGGGGTTCCGGAATCAAGCACGGCGATTATCATTCACTCACTGACCTCCCTTTGGTTGTTGCCGGCGGCGGTGGTGGACGCATCCCGCTGGGGCGTCACGTGCGCTATCCAGGCTCTCGGCCATATGGGAACCTGCTGCTGACAATGATGGATTTGATGGGGGCGCCGGAGGAATCCATCGGCGATTCGACCGGTTTCCTGGAAGGGATCACAGACGCAGCAAACTTCCCTGTGGTGAATCCGGACGACGGCACCTGGAAAGTCACGAAACAGGATCACAACACGCTGACCGCCAAAGGGCTCCTGCGAATCACCCTGAATGGCGAAGTCGAACACTATCAATTACGTCTCTCTGACGGCACGGATTTGGAAATCCGAATCCCTTACATGAACAACCATAAGCTGCGTTTCGACCGTTGCGTGGGAAAGGTGGTTACGATCACCGGCGGCTACCGAGAAGAAGCGGGATCTCCGGTGCTGAGTTCTTTAGCCTCTGTGGAGTTGCAACAGCCGTGAACATCCGGTTTTCCCGCGTATTCCGATTCACTGGCCTCGCCGCTCTGCTGCTGGGGTTGTCTGTCTCGAGTCGCGCTGGCGACACAGATATGTCCGCCGTCAAACAGGTGCTCAGCCGGAATTGTCTTGACTGCCACGGCAGCGAGACCCGCGAGGCCGGTATCAACCTTTCCGCACTCATTGCTGCCACCGATCCGGATACGGAAGAAACTCGACGTCTCTGGACCAAAGTTGATCGGGTCATTGGTCGATGCGAAATGCCGCCCGCTGATGCCGGACCTCTCGAGCCAGCTGCACGCGACCTTGTTTCAGAATGGTATCGGGACCATTTCATCCTGCGCGAGGGCAAGCAGCACATTGGTTCCACTCCGTTACGCCGTCTGACCCGTTATGAACTCCAGAACACACTCGAGGATGTCCTGTACATACGCTTGAGGCCGACCTATCGTGACACCATCACCGGGACAATCGAGCGGTCGCAGTTTGCGTCATTGATTCCGTCTGACATCCCTGGTTCCTCCGGGTTTGATAATGACGCGATACGCATGGAGAGTCTAAAACCACCGCTGGCGGAAATCTCCGCCGGTGTGAACTACGCCCTGAAGTTGTTTTCCGATGACAAAGTCGCGATAAAAACCGTATTGGGACGTTCGGAATTGCCGGTGGCCGCCACGCCGGAGGATGCCCGTCAATGCATCGCCAGTTTGATCAACCGAGCCTGCCGCTGTGATGGTGAACAGGCCGCACAGCTGACCGCGGTCTGGTTCGAGAAATATCAGCAGCATTACGCTGTCTCGCAGGACAGCGTTTCCAGCCTGCTGCATGTTTTCGAGATGATCCTGATCTCGCCACACGTGCTTTACCGCATGGAACTCAGTCAAGATCTCGACCAGCCTTATCCGGTTGGTGATCACGAACTTGCAGTGCGGCTGTCATACTTTCTTTGGTCCAGTACGCCCGATCAGGAACTGCTGGACATCGCTGAAAATGGAACTCTGCATGAGCCTGCGGTGCTCATCGCTCAAATAGAACGAATGCTGAATTCTCCCAGGCGTTTGTCGCTGGCTGAAAACTTCGCCGCTCAGTGGCTGGGGTTTGCGGATCTGCTGAACAACAGCGAATACTTCAAAGATGAACGCTGGAATCGCGAGGCCTATGACGAAGTCCTGTTTTTCTTTGATGAGCTGATCAAATCAGATCGCAGCGTGCTGGAACTTATCCAGAGCGATTGGGCTTATCGTCGGGGGTCAGCTTTCAATAACGAGACGGCACCGGAAACCGGAGTGTCGGCCGATCTGCAGAATCGCTTTGCAGACGTTCTGGGCGCCCGGCGTACCATCACCGACACACCGACACAGTACGCCGCGCCCCGGCTTGTGGATGTTATTGATGCTCGCGAAGGCGGTATCGTGACGACTGCGGCTGTGATGCGTTTAACTGCTTCTAAAAGCCGCACCAGCCCGATTCGGCGTGGGGTCTGGGTATTGCAGACTGTGATCGGCAGAGACCTTGAACCGCCACCGGATGTGCCTTCACTTGAAGAATCTCGCGTGGTGCTGGCGTTGAAAAAAAATCCGTCGGTCGCTGAGGTTCTGCAGCAACACGTTTCCCGGTCTGAGTGCGTCTCCTGCCATAAAGCCATTGATCCGCTTGGCTTGGGGCTGGAAAATTTCGACGAGCTCGGAGAATGGCGTACAAGTTACCCCGATAAGGCTCCGGTCATGTCTTCCGGAACTCTTCCAAGCGGAACTCAGTTTCAGACTCCGCAGGAACTGAAACAACAACTGGTTCAGCTATACGGTGACGAAATTGCGGAAAATGTTGTGCGACAACTGTTTGCCTACGCAATTGGACGACCGCTGCAGCCTCACGACCGTGTCTCCGTGAACGCAATTCTGGAATTCACGCGTGCGGACGGTTATCGCCTTGCCGCGGTGATCCAGCAGATCGTCATGTCGCCGCAATTTCTGTGTCGTCAGGATCGATGAGATTTTCCAGGACGGAATGGGGTTCAGCCGCCGGAGATTTCGCATACCTCGTCCAAACGCAACGCGAATCTCAACCGGAGAGAATTGCCATGGTGCGCTCAGTGGTCCGCTAATTGTCCCGATGGACAAAACACAGGAATCTTGTTCACTCGATGCTGAGTTCAGGTTAATCTCTATACGACTGGAGAATGGTTCGCAGCACACTTTCGAGAGGCACGACAATGGCCGACAGCAAGAAAAAAGGCGACATCAAACTCGCGGATCAGCTCAAACGCATCCTTCAGCGTCTCGACGCTATCGAAGAACAAATCCAACGCAATCAGACCGATGATGATGAATCCAACGGTACCGTCGCCAAACAGTGTTGCTGTTTGCCCACTGTACCGGAGCGTGTCCTGGAAGCCGGAATTGACCCCGGTCGTGAAAGCCTCATTCGGTCCATCGAGAAGAAATGGGTTAACGGCACTGAGTTAAAGTATTATTTCTTCACCGAAGGAGACTGGGGCGGCAGCAGTAGTCAGCAAAAAGTCGTTAAGGATGCCTTCAGGACTTGGAAAAACGTTGGGATAGGCCTTTCCTTTAAGCAGGTCAATCAGCCGGATTTGGCGGATATTCGCATTGGTTTCAAACAGGGTGACGGATCCTGGTCGTACCTCGGTCGCGATATTTGGAACCGTCCGGTCAACGAACGCACCATGAATTTTGGATGGCCACTGCGTGGGCAGGACGGGCAGGATACGGCGCTCCATGAAATTGGCCATACACTGGGTTTCAATCATGAACAGCAAAACCCATTCGCGGGCATCCAGTGGGACGAAGAGGCGGTTTATCAGTACTTTGCCGGACCACCTAACTACTGGCCGCGCAATCAGACTTACCACAATATTCTCAAAACGCTGGATCCCAACACGGTGGACGGTTCCGATTGGGACCCGAATTCCATTATGCAGTACGCGTTCGGTGCAGGTCTAATTCTATTCCCGGAAGAATTTCGCAACGGACTTAACCCGGAACCAGGGTTGTCCGAAATCGACAAGCAGCGCGTGCGGCTGTTTTATCCCGAACTGGAAGACGATGAACAAGAGCTCAAGCCGTTCGAATCCAGAAGGCTGACACTTGGGCCGGCAGAACAGACGAACTTTGTGATCCGGCCAGCAAGCACCCGTCGTTACAGCATTCAGACGTTCGGAATCTCCGACACTGTCATGGTCTTGTTTGAAGACACCGACGGTACACTGGAGCATCTCGCTGCTGATGACGACAGCGGCTGGAGCCGCAACGCACGGATCAGTGTGCGACTGGTGCGTGGCCGTAACTATGTTCTGCGGTTACGTCTTTACTCAAGCCGTGCAAGTGGTGACAGCGCCGTGATGATTTGGTGATCGGCAGTAGCCGCGCCGATGGTCAATCCTGCAGCAATGTAGCTCGCTGTACACGGGAGACGTTGTTTACACCATCACGGCCGTGCTGGCATTCGTGGCTTGCATTACTGGCAATAGAACTGCAAACGGTGGTGTTTCCCTGCTCCGTCAGACCTACCCAACTGCATGATCGTCGTTTCGTCTGGTGGCATGCCAAATGGCAATCCAAAACTGACAGATTGTAAATATTCAGCGATGGGGGGCGGCCAATGCTAGCCGTCAAAGAAGTCGTACGCTTTTTGGGAGGGCGAGCCACTGTTGGGGCTGCGCTGTCTGACTCTTAGTTCATAGGGTGTATCCGCAATTGGGTTCCATCCGCGGTGAGTGCCAGCACGGTGATCTCTTCCAATATCAGCGCGGACGTGTGGGATAAATCGCTTCGGATCGCCAAAAGAACCGCCACTCGTCGTAAGGATACCGCGTCCCCTTTGCAGCCGACCGCTTCAGCACTGCTCTGTCGGTCTCGTACGGTGCTGATGAAGGCAGCAGAAATCCGCGACGGCCGGGGATCTGCCAGGTTTGCG
>JAFMMM010000037.1:0-20806 GCA_017859815.1 Planctomycetota bacterium
CAGATGAATCAAGGAGTAGAACCGGGGCCAGGATTTCAGGGTCTGGGAAAGTCGCAGCCATCTCCTGCAGGTTGAAAGCTTGTTTGCCACGTGGCGGTACGTCACAGTGGAAATCGAGTTCGCTGGTTCAATTATCGCCGCTGAAACAATGCCGCGACAGCAGTTCCCTGTCGATGATTAGCTCGCCAGACTTCCGAAGCTGACAAGGCATCGACTGCAGCAGATTCACGACTTCATACACCGACTGGCACCGGGCGTCGAAGAGGTCATCCGCTACGGGATTCCGCCATTCCTGGTGAGCGGTGGACTGGTACATATCGCCGGATTCTCTCGCCACATCGGCCTCTGGCCCACACCTTCGGGAATTCAGCACCTTCGCAGCGAACTTGCCGCGAAGGCGACCGCATTATGGCGGAGCAGCTCCCTCACTCAATGTGACACAGCCGTCACATTTGTCCCCGAGGTTGGCAGACTCAGCGTCTGATGCGGCTGAGAGCGACATTCGCTGCCATTTTCGAACGATCCCGCTGAAGAATCCGGGCCGGAACGCTGCAAAGTTACAGTGAACTCGTATTTCGAGAACGAAATTGTGTTCTTCAAGGAAAGCGAAAGAGTTCACGGGAGTCTTGTGGTCTACAGGATGTTCAATTATCGAGACATCTTTCTGCTGTTGGTCACACATTCCCCGCGGGAACTGTTCATGCGAACAGGTGGGTGGCGCGGGTTATGACGATTGGCTGGTTTTTTATTCTCCGTGCTTGCCCAAACGTTCATCTTGATGTACATTCACCAATACAGGACCGAAACGGTCGCTCGTCGTCCCCTCCTACGTCACGTCAAAGGCTGGATAATTTGATGTCTCGATTTATTTTCGCTTCGATTCTTGCTGTACTCGCGTGTGCTCAGGCAGACGCGGGCTTGGTGATGACGATTGATAGCTACACTGCAGATTCAGTGACGATTTCCATCAGCGGTACTTTTGATGCTGACACGATCGGCGATAAGCCTGGCTGGATGGCGATCAAGAAGGACTGGGAGACGAGTCCGAACACCAATACTGATTGGTTTGCAGGCTCCATTACAGCACCCACCATTAGCTCAAACACAATTGCTTTTGACAGCGTTGCTGCCAACACGACGCTGACGTCCAATGGGACGGGATACGGTGATGATGTTGCATGGCGACCGACGGCTACGGCAGACACTGCCATCACCGCCGGCACAGTTGTCACGGGTTCGATCACCCTGTCCGGAACTGGAATGTTTGACCCGGCCGACGCATCTTCGTTGCAACTTGTGTCCGGTTACAGCAACGCTGGTGTGCAGTATCAGCGACTGGAGTTCAAATTCAGTACCGTCCCAGAGCCGTCCTTTGCGTTGGTCGGTCTGGTAGGCACTGCTGCTGTTGTCGCGATTCGACGACGCCGCAAGTCGTGAATTGACGAACGAAAACTTATGATTATTCGAAACTCCGCAGGTACTCCTGCGGAGTTTTTTTGTTGTCTTCCGAGTTCGTGCGTTAATCCAGCCGATTTACCGGAACATCCGCTGCCCTGAATGCGTCACTTCGCAGCGGAGGCATTTCGAATGGGGAGATTTCAGACGCTGCTGCATACTCTTCTTTGGCTGAATGCCGGGACCGCACTTGTTGGTTGTCGGGATCACCCTTCAACAGCGGTTAATACGACTGCGCTGCTGAATCGAGCGTCAGCGGCCTGTCTGGCTCGCGTTCTGCGTCTTGATGATCGTGATGAACGTCCTTCGTGTGGCGATCACTACGTGGAGGTTCAGCTGCTGCCTGTTGAGTCGTCAGGAGAGATCCCCCAGACTCTGCGAATTGTGATTGAGCCCGGTAACGTTGAAGGGCCGCACGACCCGGGTGATCAGGTGGATCTCAAGCCCCTGCGGCATGATTCACTGCGTCCCGGTGAGTTGCACTGGTTTGTCTTCTCATCGGATCACGCCCCCGCGAAGCCTCCCTGGCGCGTGGCCGGCTGGTGGCCATGGAAACGGGAACAGTGCCACAGAATGTTGTGACTGCTGTCAAAGCAGATCGTTTCGCGGACTAGACGGTGTGGGATGCATCCGCAAACATTGTTATCGATCAGCGGCAGTTGTCGGGGAGTTTTGAGATTTCGGTCCGAAATTCTGACCGCCCGTATGAATCGAGGCCATGTCTGATCATCGAGTGTCCGCGGCCCCTCGATTCTGCTGGAAGAGTTCATCATGCTTTCGAGGAGGAGATGGGATGGCTCGCAGCGGAACAGCAGTCCGTGTTGTGCGTTGACTATTCTGTAACTTTGTCAGCATCGGAATCGTCAGGACTCCCTGCCGCGCAGTATCGAATCCGTCACTGCGCTGAACTCGAATCGGAGTTGCTGGTCGCAGAGTGGGCCGCGGAGGTCCTTGAGCAGTGGATGTTGCCGGCATTCGGTCAATTTTCAACCAGTGATTGCCGGATGCTGACCGATGTGAGGTTTGATTTCCTTTATTCCGGGGGAGACAGGGCGGGGCGAATTCTGAGGAATGGTTTCGCGAAGTTGTTCGCCGTTACGATTCCGGTCACCTCATCCAGGAAGAAGTGTTTTGTCACGGCATGGTTTCAGACTGCACTGAAGCGGTTGATATTGGCAGCAGCCGGCCCCTGGAGACACTCCTCAATGATGGCCATGATTCGCTGCAGCTGCGACCGATGGCGGCGGCGGCACTGGTTGTCAATCACGAACAGTGGCATTGATATCTTTCTGCGTTGATTCAACTGTTTGCATGCAACTGCTCAGCGTGGTATTCCTGCACCATTGTGAGTTTGTTTCCAGGGGAGATTTGCAATGTCAGTGAGTCGGAGGCGGTTCTTAGCCACCAGTGCAGCAGCGGGAACTTTGGGAGGTTCGGCGCCCCTCGTAGCCGGTCTGGGCAGTGTCTCGCAGGGTCAGGCCGTTCTGCCGGCAGATACGGTCAAGTTGCGACCGGAAATTGAACCTCTTGTTCAGTTGATCGAGAACACTGATCGTTCGAGACTGATGCAGGTCGTTGGTGAGCGAATACGTGGTGGACTGAGTTACCGTGAAGTTCTGACAGCGCTGTTGCTGGCGGGTGTACGAAATGTGCAACCCAGACCGTCAGTTGGGTTTAAATTTCATGCCGTGTTAGTCGTGAATTCCGCTCATATTGCCAGTCTGGCGGCTCCGGAGCAGGATCGTTGGTTGCCGATTCTTTGGGCTCTGGATGAGTTCAAGAGTTCACAGGCGCGCGATGTCCAGGAAGGGAACTGGACGATGTCCCCCGTCGATGAATCCGGGGTGCCTTCCAGCGAGAATCTCCGCGACACGTTCCGTGAGTCGATGAAGAACTGGGATGTCCAGCTGGCTGATGTTTCAGCGGCCGGGGTTGCTCGACATTTGGGGGCCGGTGAGGCCTTAGAGCTGTTCTCCGCCTACGCCGCCAGGGATTTCCGCAGTATCGGGCACAAACCCATCTTCCTTGCGAACGCGTGGCGCACCCTTCAGACAATTGGTTGGCAACATTCCGAGCCGGTGTTACGGTCATTGGCATACGCCATGCTCAATCACAATGGTGAACCGAATCCTTCACAAAGTGACCTCGCAGCCGACCGTTCCTGGCGCGTGAATCAGGAGCTTCAGTTGCAGGTGCGTGAAGACTGGGAGCTGGGCCGCATTGATGATGGTGCTGTCAGCGAACTTGTGAGCCTGCTGCACGCAGGCTCACCCGAGGACGCTTCTCGATGTGTGGTTGAGCAACTCAATTCCGGCGTTTCTTTTCGCTCCATCTACGACGGGTTACATCTTGCGGCCGGCGAACTCTTAATGCGACAAGCCGGAATCGTGTCTCTTCACGCTTCGACAACAACCAATGCCCTGCATTTTCTGTTCGACCATTCCGCTTCACCGTCCACGAGGCTGGCACTGCTGCTGCAGAACGCCTCATTTTTGCCTCAGTTCCGCGATGCCATGAAGAACCGTGGTGCGGTCAACGAAGCCGGAATTCATGACTTGAAAGCTCTTGATAAGAATGCATCAGTATCACTGGAGTCAATTTTTTCTGACGTTGGAAAGGTCCGTCAACGTGCTGGAGAGCAAGTGTTGACATGGCTGGAAAATGGCAACTCGATTTCTTCACTGACCAACGCAGCCAGACGCCTCGTTTTTCTCAAAGGCAATGATTCTCACGACTATAAATTCAGCTCCGCCGTACTGGAGGACTGCATGAAGCTCTCACCACAACATAGAAACCGCTTTATGGCCGCTTCGTCGTGGATGTTGCAGGGAAGTTCATTCCCAACCAACTCCCTTGTCGATCAGATCCGCGAAGCCCTTGGGTGATCCTGCAACAGAAACTGAAAGAACCATGGATAAGAAAAGCCTCATTTTTTTCTGCCTGCTGGCAGTCACGTTCTGCGGACCGGCAACTGCGGCCGAAGATGCAACCCGCCCAAACGTTATGGTGTTTCTGGTCGACGACATGGGAGTTATGGACACCTCAGTTCCATTTCTGACAACCGAACAGGGGAAAGCAAAGAAGTATGCATTGAACGAGTATTATCGCACCCCTGGAATGGAGCGTTTGGCCAATCAGGGGACACGGTTCAATCAATTCTATGCGATGAGCGTGTGTTCACCCACGCGAGTGTCGATCATGACGGGCCAGAACGCTGCCCGCCACCATGTGACGAACTGGATCAATCCAGACCGGGACAATCGAGGACCGCTGGGGCCTGAAGACTGGAATTGGAAGGGTCTGGCACCGGGCGATGTGACTCTGCCGGGGCTACTTGCAAAGCAGGGATACCGAACCATTCACGTCGGCAAAGGGCATTTCGGAAATCGAAAGTCGCCGGGTGCCGACCCCGCCAACCTCGGATTTACAGACAACATCGGGGGAGCTTCATTTGGAGCCCCAGGCAGTTATTACGGCACGCAAAACTATGGAGAGGGAACCAAACGACAGTCACATGCAGTCCCACATCTTGCTGACTACCATGGTGAGGAGATCTTTTTGACGGAAGCGTTAACTTTGGAGGCGAAGAAACGCGTCTCGGACGCGGTGAAGAAGGATCAACCCTTCTATTTGTACTTCTCCCACTATGCGGTGCACGCACCGTTTCACAGTGACCCCAGGTTTGCCGCCAACTATGCAGACTCCGGAAAATCAAAGCAGGCGCAGGCCTTTGCAACCCTGATTGAAGGCATGGACAAGTCGCTCAATGACATGCTGGATCACTTCGATCAATTGGGGGTGTCAGAGAACACTCTTGTGCTGTTCCTCGGAGACAACGGTTCGGACGCTCCATTAGGTCATCAGCATGCGGTCGCCTGCGCGGCTCCACTACGCGGCAAAAAAGGGGCCCACTACGAAGGAGGAATGCGAGTTCCGTTCATCGCAGCATGGGCGAAACGCAACGAAAGTCTGCCACATCAGCAGCGGGTCAGCATCCCTGCCGGCCACATTCAATCCCAGTTGGGGGCCGTACAGGATGTCTTCCCAACGGTGCTGGAAGTCGTTGGTATTAAGGCTCCGGCCAAACACACTGTGGATGGTTTCTCGCTGACGACCCTGATTGCTGGAAAGCAGGATTCCTCGCGACCGGAGACCTTTTTGATGAACTATCCCCATGCCCCGCATCGCAGCAAGTACTTTACCGTCTATCGTGACGGTCACTGGAAAGTGATTTACCACTATCATCCTTCCGAAGAATCTGAGAACTCTCATTATCAGCTCTACAATCTGGCAACTGATCCATTCGAGTCAGAAAATCTGGCTTCAACTGAGCCTCAGCAACTCGCACGTATGATGCAGAACCTGGTGGCATCGATGGAAGCTCACGACGGGCAGTACCCGCTGGAAGCAGCCGGTGGAAAACCAGCGGTACCAGTGATTCCGTAAAATCATTGCCCCTTGTATTCTGAAAGCCATCCGAAGGCGGCTCGTGATGATTGTCTCCGGATGCGAAGCACTGTCTCAGTGCAGGCTCGTTCCGTGTTGACTCGAAAGTTGATCCATCGTGAATAGCTCAGCTCAGTCGCAAAGGCGCAAACGTTGTTTAATGTTCGCGTATCAGACTCCTCGCAGCACCGGGGGGGGCGGTGATATTCGCAGCTACCACCTTGTGCGGATGGCGGTTGAACTGTTCGACGTGACGCTTGTGATTTCCGGGGGTATTCACGGAACGGGTGATTTGCCTGCTGATCTTGCAGCTCGCTGTGAACAAGTGATTCAGCCCGAGGCTCCTCTGCCGAATCCTTGTCCAACGCCGGCATCGCGGGTTGGAAAGTGGTTTCGCCTCCTGAAGACGGTGTTCTTTCCGTGGAAAAATGACTGGATTGAATTTAACGATCTGGCGATGCACCACCTGGGTGGGAAATTACGTCCGGTCTCACTCCCAGGCCGATTGGCACTGCTTTCCTATCAGCTTTATTCACTGCTGAGGGTAAGGATTCCGCCGTTACAGCCAAGGCTGTGTGCGAGGTCGTGGCAGTGTGTCAGAGACCGTGCTCTGCAGGCTGCCTCCGAGGGGCAGTTTGACGTGTTTTGGGCCGAGCATACGCTTGGCTGGCACATGGCCGAAGACATCATCCCACCCCACATTCCCGTTATCTGCAGCTCCCACAACGTGGAATATCTGATTACGCAGCGTCTTGCAGAAAAGCAAGGCGATTCTGTCAGTGAGTATCTGCGGTTGGAGATGCTGCAGATGCGGCGAATGGAGGAGCGTGCGTGGCGTCGATCAGCAGTCGTAATTCAGTGTTCGGATGAAGACTCCCGGCTCACCCACCGGATCGTTCCGAGTTGTCAAACCATGACGGTTCCAAACGGCGTGGATGTCGGCTATTTCCATGCCGACCCGAAGGCGGAAGAATGTACCAACAGCACTCTACTGCTCACGGCCGGGTTCAACTATGCACCAAACCGTGAGGGTCTGACGTGGTTTATCAGACGCATCTTTCCACTGATCAGGTCTGAATTTCCGGAGGCAGAATTTCTGTTCTCTGGATCCAACGCTCAGGCTGCCGCTGAAGAAATCGGTGAACTTCCTGACGGCGTTCGCTGGATCTCCAGCCCGGACGATATCCGTCCGTCATTTCGACAGGGTTTAGTGTACGTGGTGCCGTTGCTGTCAGGCGGCGGCACGCGGTTAAAGATCTTTGAGGCGATGGCCATGAGCCTGCCAGTTGTCTCAACAACGATTGGTGCGGAGGGAGTTCCGTACGAACACGATAAGCACTTGTTGCTTGCAGATTCCCCGGACGATTTCGCGACAGCAGTCGTGCAGCTTCTGCGATCGAAAGACAAACGGTCACAACTGAGAACTGCAGCAAAAGCATTTGTTGAAGACGGATATACGTGGGAAGCAATTTGCCAGCAAGCGTCTGACCAACTGGCTGTCCTGTCAGAAGCTGATTTCCAACACGTTAAGGTGCCCTGATTGTCTCCAAAAGGCTGGTCAGGAACCCCGAAACATTGCAGTGATGTTGTTAAAGATCGCACCACGGGGTGGTTTCTGCGAAGAACTATTCGTGAACGCCAGTCTTGAGTCCGACTGCTTCTCCTGAAGCCACGACAATGAGAAGATCATCCAGGTGGCGGTCGTTTCCCATCTGACATCCCAGAACCGAATATCAGCGCACAGGAATCCAAAGGACTGTCGCTGCCTGCCGGTTGTTGGCTGTGCGGTTGTTGGCTGTGCGGTTGCGGGGATCAATGAAGTTCCACGTATGCAGCAAAGTCACCTTTGACCGGATGATCGTGACTCAACGTCTCTGGCAATTCGGTCTTTCCGGAATTCACCAGCATTCTGAGTTTGCTTACATGCCGTCAGTCGTCTGTCCAATCTGTTGACGAATTTCGAGGGCTTTTTTGTGCTGACCGTTTTGATCCAGGCTACTGGCAAACAGCTCCAGTGTTTCTGAATTCTCGGAATCAAATTCAACCGCCTTCTCGAGATCCATTATTGCAAGCCGCGTGGTTCCCAGACGCAGATAGATTTCACCTCTTGTCGCCAGGATAGATGGGTGGTTCGGAACGATCTCAACGGCATCAGTGATCAGATTCAAGGCATGCTGAAGATCTGCGAAGCTGCTTTCAGGCTTTCGAATGTACAACACGGCCAGGTTATTCAATAACTGATAGTCGTTGCGAAGACCTCCCGCTTCTGCGGCGCGACTCAACCATTTTTTGGCGAATTCGTATTTGCCGCAGTTCAAAGCGACAGTCCCAACTGCCTTTGCGAGGCTTCCCGGATTCTGATCAGCAGAATGCATTTTCAGTAACATGTCCTCCGCCTCGACGTCCCCCGGAACTTTCGCGATGACAAGCCGTGCCAGTCGCTCCGCAACGGGAAGGAAGGTTGCTTGATCGTCTTGAATTTCCGCGAAGTCCTCCAGCAACATCAGAGTGGTTTGTTTGTCCTGAATCTGAGGGAGCCAGTCCACGCGACTGAGGGCGTGGATCGGTGACTCTGCGAAGGAGTCAAATCGACGCAGAATGATGTTACGCAGCAACCGTCTTCCCTGCATAGCAGCTTCTGCAGTCAACTGATCTGCCTGTTTCCTGAGAAGAGTAATCGCACGGTCGAACTGAGATGTCTCCAGGAGAACGGAGATTTGTAACTGGAACATGTGATGCGTCGGATCAAGGCCACGTTGAAGTTCTTCGAGAAGGGTGTTGCCAAGTCGCACGGCGGCTTCATTTCCGTTCCGGGACTGCCGCAGCAATTTCAGGTAAAGGGGAGAAAGAGAGTCAGGCGGCAGGGATGAGACCGGTTTCATCTCTGTTCCGTCGGCGAGGCTCTGTGCGACACGAAGACAGTGCGCAAGCATCCGTCTCGCTGGTTCTGCTCCATCTTGAGATCGCTGGCAATTGTCCAGCAGTAATTGGAACTCCTCGTGACTGAATTTGTAGCCGTCTGCTGTCAGTTCCAGTATCAGTCGGGACAAGTCTGAGTTCCGTGCATCGATTGTGATTGTCTCTGAAGCAAGCCGTTTGACAACCGCACGGTCGTAAACCTGACTCGTCATCATTTTTGTAATCGTCAGCATGACTGCCGATGAAAGTTTGGTGCGAATCTCCTGCGCAGGTTGCGTTGCCATGGTCGACCGCAGCACGTCGACTGCTTCCAGCCATTTGCCGGATAACGTCAGGGCATTGAACAACCGCAAGGCCACTTCTGCGTTGCCTGGCGCAGCCGCATGTTGAGACTGCAAATCGGAAATGTAGGCAACAAAATCCTGTCCGTTTGTCTTCAGACGCCCGCACCGCGCTTCAAATTGAAAACGCTCATCCAAATATTCAGGTGCGAGTCTCGTGAGCTGCTGGTAGCTCAGTAGTGCCAGTGGGATCTCTCCGATGTCTGCCAGAGCGCTGGCGAGGAGATGGCGTAGCTCGACATTCTCCGGATCCTCCTTCGACGCTGCGATCAGATGTTCAAGCCTCGTTGTGTCCGAGAGTGTTTCGGGCAGTTTTCCCGCGTCTGAGTTCCGAACCATCCAGAAATGTGCTTTGGCAATGCCAAATCTTCCGTCTGTACAAAGTGGATAAATGAGTTCGACCGCTCGATCAGGTCGCTCCTGTTGAATGAGAAAATCAGCATAGTCCAGCACGTTGTTGACATCATTTGGAGCAAGAGATTGGATCATCTGATGGCAGATCGCTGTGTGCAGAGGGTTCTTTTCCGCCACCGCTTTGGCCAGCCACTGCCGATTGATCGAGACAATTCTGTCCCGCGCGGCCGACTGGTAGTACAGAAATGCCACAACAGACAGCACGGCGGCAATTGTCGGAACCCCGGACTTCAGCAAACTGAAATCTCTGCTGTCCCTCCAGTCTTTCCACAGCATCGTAATCTGCTGATGCAGCGGAACCCGCATCCCATTTTCTTCGTGGAAAAGGAGCGGCTGCAGATTTGCAGGCGGAAAAGCACTTACCCAGCGATTCCACAACGTCCGCACCGCGTTAGCGGCGTCGCGTCCCCTGCTGTCTGTGTTGTCGTTGCAGATCATATCTTTTCCGACAACGTACTCAGTAAACCACGAAGCGAGGGAATCCAGCGACAGAATCAAGGGAATTGTTGCCAAAAACGCTGCCGCTGAACACGGAAACAGCGCTGACCAGTAGGCGTAGTCGGAACGTGTCAACAGGACCAGGACACCGGTCAGAACAGCGTGAAGAAATGCGAATACCGCAACAAACGGTATGCAGGCAAGCAGGTGAATCACAGATCTTCGCTGCCAGATGTAATACGACAACGCTGTCAGGTAAATCAGAAACGGACCAACCGGATTCCCGAAGACATCTGTGAGCATAAAGCGCCCAGTGTCAGTGATGAATGAGTGAGGCGTGATCGAATGAATGATGTTCAGTTCAGTCGATATGACACTAACGTAGAACTGCGCTGCTTCCGTCCACCAACGCCACAAAATCGTACAAATGACTGGAGGAGGTCCTGCCGTGAGCAGAAACAGTAATGCCAATCGACCCAGCCTGATCGAGTTGCTGATGTCTGTGAACTGCCGACAGACGATGGCGATCGGTAACATGGCCGCGACCGCCCCGAGCCACGGACTGTGCAGGAAATAAGCAAAGGTAAGCAGCCCTGCGTTCGCAACAAGAATTGCGGCGTCGAACAGGGTGGGGAGTCGACGATGGCTCTGCAGGATCATGAGAAAGATCGGAATAGCGACCCATGCCAGTGGAGTCAGATACCACACCGGATCACTCATCCTCCTGCTGTAAAACTCAAGCAGTAAAGGCAAATGTGCCGCAAACACAAGAACCTGCAACGCTGTCATGATACTGAGCGACAGGTTCAGGGAACTGCCACTGAAATCGACAGCGAGTTTTGTCGGAATGTCTGATTGTCTGTCGTATCGATGCTTGTGATTAAACATGCTCTTACAGGAAGAAGGTGGAATCGGTTGAAACAGAACGGTTGAGAACCACAAATGAGGGGCGAGGGGAAACACGCCGTTCCAGGCGATATCACGCTGTTGTCGTTCCATTGGTTATGAGATGGATTTCTGCAGGTAACACCTGAAGGTCTCATCCCATCAGCCGTCGAGGGAATGATCCGACGGAATTCCGTTCCTTGTTGCTGGACACCGGACCTCGGATGATTCTGAATGATCCGGATCTGATGCCCATCCGATTACCTTTCCTGACCCCGGCCTGGTGCTCCGCTGCCATCAGAAGCTGCACTGCCGCCGTGTCGGAAGACTCGAATTCGTCACTGTCATCATACACACCACAACTGCTTAGGGCGGGGCAGAGTTGTCTTATGATTGAGTCAGCAGCATGACTACTGCTTTGCTGTATCGATTCTCTCAATTCTTCTGCGTATCTCGAATGCCTCGCTGTTCCGACCACACTTCCTGAGTGCTGATTCCAACAGAACCAGGTTCTCAAGGTTCTGCGTGTCGATCTCCGCTGACTGTTGAAGATCGAGGACGGCCAACCGGCAGTTCCCACGACGCAGATGAATCTCGCCCCGTGTGGCCAGGATTGAAGGATGCTTCGGTCGAAGTTTCGCAGCGGCAGAGATCAGCTCAAAAGCGTTTTCCACGTCCCCGGTGTCGCCTTGAGGATCACGAACATTGAGAATTGCAAGATTGTTGAGAAGGGCATAGTCATTGGCACTTTCACGGACCCGGTACGCCCTCGTCAGCCACAGCCTTGCAAGGTCCCATGCTTCGCATTGCAACGCAACTGCCCCCACAATTCGCGGAACGCGCCCGAGAGCGCTATCAGAGGTCGCCAGTCTGTTCAGCAACGCTGACGCTTCTTCACAACCAGGGCCGCCGGCGATGAGCATCCTCGTCAATCGTTCTGCCAACGCAGCGTAAGCAGCTTGATCCGAACTGATCTCAAGAAAGTCTTTTAGCAGACTGTTCGATGTTTCTGGGTCCGTGATCCGGGGAAGCCACCTGGACCCGGCCGCCAGTTTTTCCTGTGGAGAGATGAACGAATCAAATCGTCGAAACACTATGTTTTGCAACATTCTGCTTCTTGTGAGCGAATCCATTGCATCAACCGAAGCCGCAGTGCTTTTCACCAAATCCATCGCGAGGTCGAACTGTCTGGTCTCAATAAGAACGTTCAGACGCATACGGAATTCATCGGCTGGGTCGAGCTCGGTGCTGTTCTCAAGCTCGGTTAGTAATTCGTTCCCCAAACGCAGTGATGAATCGTCGCCTTCATCTGTTTGCCAGAGCAGGTTCAGGTAGATCCGTGCCAAATCGTGAGCCGGAAGCGATTTGATCACCGTATGTTCCAGACCACTGGAAAGCGAGAAAACAAGATCCGCGCAATAATGCTGCATGACTGCCGTCGAGTCTGACGCGTCCTGAGGCAACTCGTGGGCATCGAGCAACCGTTGCATGTCATCAACTGAAAATCGATGGCCATTAGACGAAAACTCGGAAAAGGCTCTCACAAGCCCAGGAGCTTTTGGGTCCAGAGAAAGTGCCTCCAACGCCATCATCTTCAACTGGGCAGGATCGTAAACTCCGGCCGACATCGCCAGTTCGATGGTCAGGCTGAGATTGGCAGCAAGCTGCATGGAAACCTGTTCATTCGAGTTCGCAGCCACTGCCTTTCGCAAAACATCAAGTGCATCCTGCCACCGGTTATCGAAAATCAGCGCTTTGGACAGCTTCATTGCAGCATCGGAATTCGCGCTGTCTGATTCGAATTTTTCAGTAAGACTCTGTAAGCAGCTTTTGAATTCGAGAGAACTCCGGTCCAAACGGTTCTGCCTGAATTCAAATTCAAATCGCTCAACAAGAAGCTCAGGGTCAAGTTGCGAGAGTTTTCTGTGACTCAGTGCAGCGAGGGAAATCTCTCCAGCTTGTTCCTGTGCGCGAGCGAGTAGCTTGAGAATCCCTGCATCACGAGGGGCCGCCTTTGATGCAGCGACAAGGTGCCCCATGCGGGACTGTGGCAGATCCGTCGAGGACAGCAGACCGGCGTCATGTTTTTCAACCAGCCAGAGATGAGCATCTGCGACACCGTAGCGGCCATTGAGAAGGAGTGGCTGTAACAAGTCGACGGCTAAGCCGTGCTGCTTGTCTTCGAGCAGATAGTCAGCGTACTCAAGAGTATGAACAACGTCATCCGGAGCGAGATTCGAGAGCATCTGATGCGCCATATTCGTCGCTTCAGGATTCTTTGCTGCCTTTGCCTCCGCCAACAGTCGACGGTAGTCAGCGATCGCCTGCTCCCTCCAGCTTCCTAATGAATAGGCAATGGGAACAATAGTGAGCAGTACCACTGCAGCGGGTGATCCCGCAAGCAGACGCAGTAAGTCACGACTGTTCCACCAATCTGAAATCAGCGCATTGAATTGTCTCGTCAATGGGATTCGCAGTCCGTTGTCGGCCTGAAATGTCAGCGGAATCCGGTGAGAGGCAGGATCCGCACTGACCCATCGATTCCAAAGTAATCGCAATCCATTCGCGGAGTCTCTGCCACTGGAATCAGTGCTGCTGCTGGAGACGATATCTTCACCCACGACAACCTCGGTAAACCAGTACACCAGTGAGTCGAGCGAGACAACCAGCGGAAGAATAAGAATCAGAGAAATGAGGGAGCAGGGGATCAGTGAAGTCCAGAACCCGTATTGAGTCCCTGTCGCAAGTATCAGGATGCCTGTCAAGACAGCCTGCGCAAGACCGAGACTCAGTACTCCCGGAGTCGAAAGCAACAGGTGGATCCACGAACGCCTGGCCACCATCCCGAAAGTCAGAAAAAACAGGAAAATAAGAAACAGTCCAATGGGATTTCCAAATGCGTCGGAGACAGCAAAGCTGCCGGTCTCTGTGATGAAAGATTCCGGCGTCTGTGCATGCCAGATGCCGAATCGTGTTGCGCACGCTGAAACAGCGTCTTTGGCAGCGTCGACACCAGTCTGCCAAATGTCTGCACTGATTGAGGGAGGCAGCCCTGCTGTCAGCGCCAGCAACAACGAGAGTCTGGTGAGCCTGATGGTGTCATCACTGTTTGTAAACCTGCGAAACAGGATAGCGAACAGCACCACGGCCGCTACGCATCCTGTCCATGGACTATTCAATGCGTATGCGGCAGCAAGCAGGAAAAGCACGCCAATGAACAACGCTGCGTCAACGTTGTCCAGTGAGCGATGATTCCGCCGCATGCGTCGGAGCAGGACCGGGGCCGCGATCCACGCAAGCGGTACAAAAAACCAAACAGGGTCCCTGAATCGTGTGTCAAAAAACTTCAGCAGATGTGGCAGATGCAAAACGAGACTTATGAAAAAGATCGGCTTCACAAAACCGGCGGGAATCCAACGCGCGATATTGCTTTGTTCTGTGAGCGACCTTTCAGACACGTCTGGATTTGCATCGGATTCTGTCATGGCTGATCTCTTGGAAGCTACTGGTCAATGCAAGCAGACTTAAGCAGCACTGAAAGGCACACTGGGGTGCGGGTATTACCGTGGTGCGGGTATCCCTGAATGGAACCACCCCGTTTCATCACTGTATGCTCTCCACGTCTGCCCCGGAGCAACGTAAGCTTCCGCTGATTGGCAGATTGCAGTTGATTCTGACAGTTCGGTTGCCGTTGAGATGAACTTTTGCGTCCAGTCTCGAAGGATACTACGGCATCGGAGCACCTTACAAGAGGAGTGTGCGGGTCATGGAGAAAAATGAACCGCCTCAAAACGGCAACATCGTGTAAAAGACTGACTATCCGGTACAATCTGCATGGTGCCGAGTCAGTGGTCCTGCGTTGCGTGCTTATTCACCGAGGTGTCTCATGTCATTACGTGGTAGCGAACTGTCCTGTTTCTGGTGGAAACTGTCTGTCGCCCTGATTGCCTGGGGGACCGCAATGACAAACGCAACTCCAGCGCAGGACTCGTGTCGCGTTCTCTTTGGATCGTGCATCCGGCAGGATCAGCCGATGCCCATCCTTCGCTTGATGGCTTCCAGAAGGTCGGACAGGATTTTGTTGCTCGGGGACAACATCTACGGAGACACTGACGACGCTCAAGTCTTGCGGGCAAAGTACCAACTGCTCGCCGACAATCCGGACTTTCAATCACTCCGGCGGTCGGCCCCAATTCTGGCAGTCTGGGATGACCATGATTTCGGGCTGAACGATGGTGGCCGTGAGTACACCGGACGCGACGATTCTCAACAGGCTTTCCTGGACTTTTGGGGGATCCCTGCTGCATCACCACGGCGGACAAGACAGGGGGTCTACCACTCTGAGATACTGCAGCACCACGAACTCCGCGTGCAGGTCATTCTTCTGGACGCCAGATTTCACCGCACCCCATTGATGAAAGGTGAGCGACGAACGGGCGGCCCCTATTACCCACGAACTACTCCTGATGAAACAATGCTGGGGGATGTCCAGTGGAGGTGGCTGGAGACTCAGTTGCGAATTCCCGCAGATGTCAGGCTGATCGGTTGTGGGATCCAGATGATTGCTGAAGCCGCCGGGCAGGAAACCTGGTCGAACATGCCTGCCGAACGGCAGCGATTGTTTCAACTGATCCAGCAAACCCGCGCGAACGGCGTGTTATTGCTGAGCGGTGATCGTCACTGGGCTGAACTGTCGGTTGAGCGGGAGTTGTCTGATTATCCGATCTACGAAGTAACGTCCAGCAGCCTCAATCAGAAGCATTCACGAGGTACTCCCACTCAAAACTCACGACGAGCGTCACCAATCACATGGCACGAAGAGAATTTTGGACAGATCGATCTAAAACGCGTCAGCGACGCTGTTGAGATTGAGTTCTCCATCGTCAACCTGTCCGGTGAGACTGTTCTGCATCACAAGCTGATTTCCAACGATCTGAAACCCTGATATCCTGACGTCCGGAACTGCCGTCTTTCGTTTGTGTCATTTTGTGTTCCACAACGGTGAACTCTATGAAGCTAAGCGTGGCCGTTCGCTGTGCCTGTCTGGCAGTCAGTTGCTGCGGGCAGTTTTTTCCTGTTTCTGTGTCAGCGGATGACGATTCGCTGCTGCCGATTGAACTGCGTGGCTTTCTCTCCAGCTACTGTCTGGGCTGTCATGGTTCAGTTGATCCAGAGGCCCAGCTGGACCTGTCCGGATTTGACCGTGCCGCGTCAATCAGTTCAGAGCATCAACACTGGCAGTTGATTATGCAGCGTCTGGAAGCCGGAGAAATGCCGCCAGCAGGCTCTGACATCTCGCCCGCCACCGCAGAAGTCGAGACCTTTGTCCGGCGGATTCGCCATCTGCGAACGGCCGCTGCCGAAAAAGACGCGGGAAAGCCGGGCACTGTTCTGGCTCGCCGCCTGAGCAATTCGGAATACGACAACTGTGTTCGGGATCTTACCGGTGTTGATCTCAAACCATCTGCCATCTTCCCGGTTGACCCAGCGAATGCGAGCGGATTCGACAACACGGGCGAATCGCTGACCATGTCGCCAGCTTTGCTTCAAAAGTATCTCCTGGCCGCTCGACATGTTGCCGATCACGTCATCTTCTCGCCGGACGGCCTGCGATTCTCCTCACACCCGGTGGTCACCGATACTGATCGTGACAAGTACTGCGTCAATCGGATCGTGGACTTCTATGTCGAGCATGATGTCGACCTGCACGACTACATCGATACCTGCGCTGCCATGCAACGAGCATCACGGGAAGTGGCATCGACGGAAATCAGCAACCTGATCGAATCGCGACAACTCAGCTCTCGCTACCTGCAACTGCTGTTTACCACGCTGACCACAAAAAACGAATGGGGCCCCCTGGCAAAACTGCAGCGAATGTTCCATGAGGTGTGTGCGGCAGATACGGCGACGGAGAGACGCGACGCTGTTCGCGACATGGTCAGCCGGATCAAAAGAATCAGGAGTCGCCTTTCGCCCCAGTGGACCAATCTCACAGGTGGCTCCGTCCACAAGGGGTCGCAGTCATTCGTGCTGTGGAAAAACCGACAATACGCTGCACACCGGATGAAATTTGATCAGTCAGCACTGATTCAATCCTCCGAGCAGGAGTCCGAACCAGACCCTGAAGTGGAGAAATTGGAATCCACGGATTCACAGCAGTTGCCGAGTGCCGCTGACGCCGACGTGCTGACCATTCCGGCCGACGAAGCCAGCGGAGAGGCCATGCTGAAGTCAGTTGCATTGTTCTGTCGGGTATTTCCGGATGAGTTCTTCGTCTCCGAACGTGGACGAGACTACCTTGATGTCCCCAAAGAGAAGCAGGAGAAGGGCAGGCTGCTGAGTGCTGGATTTCACAGCATGATGGGCTATTTTCGGGACGACCAACCCCTCTGCGAACTGGTCCTTGACAGGAACCAGCGAGCAACGCTGGACCGGCTGTGGCTGGAACTCGATACAATCACCAACGCGCCGCTAAGACAGTATCAGGGCTTCCTTTGGTTTGAACGCACCGATTCAGGCTTCATGCGCGATCCGCAGTTTGATTTCGCGAGACCCGAAAATCTTAATGCTGCAACTCCTGAACTCATTCAGCAGTTGTCGGTGGAATACCTGGCTAAGATGACGCAGGAAGGTGCAGGACAGGTGGCTCGACAAGCCGCAGCCAGTTACTTTGAGAACATTTCTGCAGAGATCAGCAACGTGGTGCAGACTCGACTGGTCGCAGAACAGTCGCAACTGCGTTCATTGGAAGATTTGGCGAGGCGTGCCTTTCGATACTCGGCAAGCCGGGAACAGATTCAGCAGCTTGTTGCATTCTACGAATCGCTGCGAATTGACCAGAATCTCTCGCATCAGGATGCAATTCGAGACTGCATTGTTGCCATGCTGATGTCACCTCAGTTTCTTTACCGTACTGATCTGATCAGTACATCGCCGAAGATTGAGCGACTCAACGCCACTGAACTCGCCAGTCGCCTCAGCTTTTTTCTTTGGTCCAGTGCCCCGGATGCGCAGCTGATTTCCGCGTTACAGAATGGCGTCGATCAGCGCGGCAGCATTGACGAGATTGTGTTGCGGGAACAAACGAAGCGACTTTTGGAGCATCGAAATGTCGCGGGGCTGGCGTCGGAGTTCGCTGCGAACTGGCTGGACATCCGTCGATTCGAAGAACACAACGGAGTGGATCGAAATCGATTCTCATCGTTTACATCCGAACTTCGCACTGCGATGTATCAGGAACCGCTGCGTCTGTTCACTCATCTGGTTCAGAACGACGAATCAATCCTCGACCTGCTGTACGCCGATTACAGCTTTGTGAATCAACCCCTCGCAGCACACTACGGGATCTCCGCCCCCGGCGACGTCACCGATGGTCAGTGGCAGCGTCTCGATGGGTTAGCAGGTCTTGGGCGAGGCGGTCTTGCCGGAATGGCCGTGTTTTTGACGAAGAATAGTCCAGGTCTGCGAACCAGTCCTGTGAAACGTGGATACTGGGTCGTGAGGCGTTTACTCGGTGAAAAGATTCCGGCACCACCGCCGAATGTTCCTGACCTGCCTCAGGATGAAACGAAGCTGGGAGATCGGTCATTGCGAGAAATCCTCGCCACCCATCGAAGTCAAACGGCCTGCGCCGGCTGCCACGACAGATTCGATGCAATTGGGCTGGCATTTGAGGGATTCGACCCAATCGGACAACACCGTGATACCGATGCCAGTGGAAACCGTGTCGACGATCACGTCACATTTCCCGGGGGGGGCTCCGGTGATGGAATTCAGGGACTGCTCAGCTACCTGCAACAGTCTCGACAGGGTGATTTTCTCGATCACCTGTGTCGGAGCATGCTTTCTTATGCGCTGGGCAGAAGTTTGCAGTTGTCTGACGAACCCCTGATTGTGAAACTCAAGCACGAACTGAACGCGAATGATTTTCGGTTTCAAGTACTGATTGAATCCATAGTGACCAGTTCTCAGTTTCTTAGCAGGCAGGGAACGGTTCAGGAGACTCAGAGACAATGAGCAGCAGAAGCAAACGAACAGGCATACAGCGACGGACCGTTCTTCGAGGTACGGGCGTGACCCTGGGTCTGCCATGGCTGGCATCAGTGCCTGTCTTCGGAACAGACAAGGCGGCGGACCAGTCCGTTGCAACGCCCCCCCAGCGATTTGCCGCAATGTTCATGGCCTGTGGGATTAACGGTGAACACTGGTGGGCAAAGCAGAGTGAGTCCGGAATCGAACTCAGCAGCACACTGTCTCCGCTTGCTCCCTTCACTGATCGCCTCAATGTCATCAACGGTCTGTTTAATCGCAACGCGACCGGTGTGGGCATTCACCCCGGCCAAACTGGAAATATTCTTTCGGGCGCCTCTTTACAGAAAGGCGCTGAGTTGCGTGGAGGGATCAGTATCGACCAGTTGCTGGCGAATCATCTTGGCCAGGAAACCGTGCAGCCCAGCCTGGTACTTGGGTGCGAACAACCGGTCACCGGTTACCACGAGACCAACTTCTCAATGGCCTACAGTTCCCATATCTCCTGGCAGAACGCCACTTCCCCCGTACCAATGGAAGTGTATCCCGCGCTCGCATTCGACAGTCTGACTGAAAACCGTGGTCAACAGCGGGATCGTGGCATTCTTGACCGAGTCCGCAGCGAAATCGCCAGGCTGAACCGTCAGGCCTCATTCGAAGATCGCTCAAAGATTGACGAGTATCTCACAAGCGTTCGTGAAGTCGAAAAGAGAATTGAACAGTTACGTGTCGCTCAGGAGAAAGCGGCAACGAATGCCACCAATCGTGGGACCAGCGTGACGCTGATGGATCGCCCCGATAACGGTCTTCCTGAGGACATTCAGGAACATATGAAACTGATGTGTGATATTATCGCAATGGCCTTCCAGACTGACCGCACGAGATTTGCGACCCTGCTGCTGTGCCGTGACATCTCGGGCTTGTTCTATCCGTTCCTGAATGTCCGCAAGGCCCATCATTCCGGTTCGCACGACGATCGCTCCGAAGACTGGGAGAAAGTCTCGCGGTACTATGTCAGTCAGGCCGCGTATTTGGCAGAACGACTTGCGGCCATGCCGGAAGCCGACGGTACGGTCCTGGACCACTCCTGCCTGCTGTTTGTGAATAATATGTGGTCGGGAAGCCGACATGACTCCACAAAACTCCCGTTGTTTACACTGGGAGGTTTGCAGGGCAAACTGAAGACCGGGCGTGTGCTGGATTATACGAAAGCAGCAGACAATGAAAGAAAACTTTGCAGTCTGTATCTTTCCATTATGCACGCGATGGGGCTGAAAGCCGATCACTTTGGGGATGCCAACCAGTTGCTTGCTGGTCTTTAATCCCAGCGTTGGTGTCTTCGCAAACATACAGCTTGAGCACTGACCACATCAAGAGCGCCGCAAGCTGGAAACCCTGAAAAAGGTGTTCTCCGGACCGCACCTGGCGATGGTCCACCGCTGACGAATGCCGGGGACGTACCCGCCATCAGCAGATTGGTGTGCCCTGTTCGATCAGTGGCACCGGGCGTCCTGAAGGATTCATCCAGTGAGTGTCGAGGGGAATCTGGAGATGCTGATAGACCGTTGCGGCAAGATCTCCGGGAGTCAACGGACGCTCCAGGATCGCACCGCCCCGGCGATCAGTCGCGCCAATCACCTGTCCTCCACGGAATCCTCCGCCAGCCATCAGAAATGACATCACGGCGGGCCAGTGGTCACGCCCCGCCGTCTTCGTCATGACAGGACCACGTCCAAACTCTCCAATGATCAGCACGAGCGTGGATTCCAGCAGTCCCCGGTCTTCGAGGTCTGACACAAGCGCTGTGATGCCACGGTCAAAGACAGGCAGCATCGGCTTCAGGCCTTTCACAATCCCGCCCCATCGAACCTCATCAC
>JAFMMM010000037.1:20816-23643 GCA_017859815.1 Planctomycetota bacterium
CCATGATGATCCCAGTGGCCCCATGCGTCGCTCATGGTGACAAAAGTGACACCCGCCTCTACAAGTCGCCGAGCAAGGAGAGCTTTTTCCCCGAGGGAATCGCGGCCGTAGCGGTCCCGGACGGAATCAGACTCATTGCTAAGATCAAACGCCTGTCGCGCTTTGCCGCCAAGCACAAGATCATACGCCTCCTGGGTATACCGATCCTGACGAGCCAGCGATTCGGAGGTGTCGGTTTGCTGCTTGAGGCGGTCAAGTTGCTGACGCAAATAATTGCGATCCTGCAGGCGGTCGGCAGCGATTCCCTGCGGCAGAGAAAACTTACCGTTAATTCTGACGCCGTCCAGAGGCTCCCACGCCTGGCCAAGATCTCCCGCACCATAAATGTCGGAAACCATCGAATTCGCCAGGGCTACGAATGGCGGCATCCCAGACTGATTCGCACCGCGAAACCGGGCGGCGACAGAGCCCATCGACGGATATCCTCCCCCCTGCCGCCCAATTTCCGTTCGCTGTGCCCGGGGATTTGCTGCCTGAAAGGTGATGGGCGTGTGGTTACTGGACGTCGCGTCCATTGATCGCACCAAAACAAAGCGATCCATCATTGACGCCTGCAGAGGCAGGTGCTCCGAGATTTGAACACCGGGCAAACAGGTTGATATGGGACGAAACGGCCCGCGAATTTCAGAGGGCATGTCGGGCTTCATATCCCACATGTCAATCTGACTGGGACCGCCCGAAAGCCAGATCTGAATCACCGAACGGACAGGTGTTCCGCCAGTGGATCGGGCCCGAAGAACATTCGGAAGACAGGTGCCCGCCAGACCGGTCAGTCCGGTCTGCAACAGCCAGCGTCTACGACCGACTGTGACAAGCGGAGACGAGGCAGGACCGAAGCCAAATTTCTGCAGACCTGATGAGTGCGTCGTGGCCCGAGATCTGTTCATCTGAATCCCCCTGAAATCAGGCGCAGGAAAACAATGCAATGAAACATGCTGCAAGGACATTGTCTTGTCGACAGTTTTGTCAGTCCAGGTTGAGACGACCTGATCACGCACGGCATTCGCTGCTGCAACATCATGTTATCGCTGCAGAAATAATCCGCGTCAACTGCCAATTGACTGGGACTGGCCTGTGCCCGTTGACCAGTTTCAGGCCCCGGGATCTTTGCCATCCTTCCATGGACCGGCCAGTTTCATGTACTCAGGCTCTTCGAGAACGCTGCCGTGATCGCCTGCCCGCCATCCGCGAATGTGATTTGCCTTTGCCCGAGATGCTGATTTCTGCTCCCACTGGCTGGCCCATTCGGAATTTCCGTCGTGGACAGTGAGAGTCTCCTCATCGAAATGGAACACCTTACCTTGCCGATAACTTTGAGCTCCGAGGATCACGGTTGTGATTGCCGCGGCACCGAGAGCCGGATCATTGTTACAGAGATCGGGCTTTCTTTGCTTCATCGCTTCGATCCAGTTGTCAAAGTGAGCGTATGTTGTGTTTTCGACGGTTTCGGTCTCTATCCGCTCCTCTTTCAGCTTGCTGTTGCGAGTGACCTGGGGACGCTCCGGGACATAGTCAAATCCGTCGAATTTTTCGCCGGTACCAAGTACGAATGATCCAAAGTGTCCACGGATCAACTGGCGAATCGGTGTATTAGCACATGCCATCGTGGCGGACACAAGCCCCTGAACGCCTTCGGGAAAATCTGCAACGACCGTGGCCACGTCCGGAACATCACGCCCATCATACTCAACGTAGATTCCGCCTGCCCCAACCACTCGCCCCGGAAATCGCAGACCGGTCCCCTTCAGCATACTTGTGGTGCGATGCACGAACAGATCCGTAAACATGCCGGAGCCGAACGGCCAGAATCTCCGCCACTGTCGATATACAGCGCGGTCAAAGTCCTGCCGCTCCGCCAGCCCGTCCTCAACACCCAGCCACAAATCCCAGTTGATATTTCGAGGCGTCATTTGAGGAGTGAGTTTGTAGGCTCGCCATTGCCCCTGTGCAGAATTGCGAAAGAATTCCGTCTGGTACATCAGCACCTTGCCAAGTTTTCCACCTGTCAGCATTTGGTGAATCTGATTCCATACCGGAAGGCTGGTCGACTGAACACCAACCTGCATGACCTGCCCGGATTTCTGCCAGGCCTTCATCACGGCCAAAGCCTCATCGACCGTTTTGGTCATTGGCTTTTCGCAATAGACATCCAGTCCGGATTCGAGGCACTCAATGGCCTGTTTCGCATGCCAGTGATCGGGCGTCCCAATACAGACGGCGTCGAGATTCTCTTTTTGAATCATCTGGCGGAAGTCTTCGTACTTCGCCACAGTGCTGTCTGTTGCCTGTTGAATGTGGTTTGCGGCTTTGTCGCGGTTCTCGCTGAAGACATCGCAAACGCAAACCAATTCAATGGGGCGACCATCCTCGTAAAGTTTTGTGAGCGTCTTTACGTGAGCACCAAAACCACGTCCACCGACGCCGATAAAACCAATCCGAATCCGCTCGTTGGCGGAACGACTGGAAGCGCCGTGGCTGACTGCGGTGATGGCGGCCGCGGTACTTCCAGCTGAGGTCTGGAGAAAATTTCGACGTGTGGACGAATTAAGTGACATCGTATGAGTCCTGACAGCGAAAACTGGATTCAACAACACCTGGATCGATACACCATGCTTCTGCCCAGTGTATCCAATCGCCACATCGGCCGAAACGAAACAGTTGGCGAAGTGAGTTCAGACACAAAAACCGATTTGCTTCCTGATCCGAGGATTCGGCGTGCTGAGCAAGATCTGCGAGCAGCACGAATACGCTCAAACAACGCGCGCTC
>JAFMMM010000326.1 GCA_017859815.1 Planctomycetota bacterium
TTCAGTACGACAAGTTGTTCGGAGTACTTGTGGTACTGGTTCACTTCACCAAACCAGTTGCCGAAGACCAGTATCCCCTGGGTCGGGTGATCGAGGATCCGCGGGCCGATGTTGATGATTGGATGGTCAAACGTGTCTTCACGCAAGGCTGTGGAAAAGTGTCGCCATGTCGCTCCAGCGTCTTCACTGCGAAAAACGCCGTGATTGTTGACCGCCAGCACCGCTCCGTCGGAGGCGGTACCGATTGCGTGCAGATGAACTTTGTATCCCAGCGGTGATGTGTTGGACTTGTCAAATTTTGCGCGATGAGACAGCGGAACAATACCGCCTCGATTCCGATCAGCCGGTGTCATGCTGTCACGGAGATCGTGTGGAGTCGACCATGTGGTTCCGCCATCTGTACTGCGCAGAACGACACCATAAGACATCTGCGGATGCGGACTTCCGGATCCGCCGGGACGATGCCCGGGGATTCGGCGGTGCATCACAATGATCGTCTCGTCGACGATCGTGGCAACCGGCCAGCCGTAATGATTGCAGTCTCCGGGAGGATCGTGGGGCAGGTGAACCGGAGCGAGTTCCAGCAGTCCGGCGGCTTTGGCATTGTGATGCAACTGCTGCTGCTGCGCCGTGATGCCCAGCAATTCCGCCCCTATGTCGTCGGCCTGCGAGACATCCACACCGGAGATGCAGATCAGGAGAGCCTTGATGGCGGTTCTGCATTGCAACAACACTGTTGCTCCCCCCCAACTGTTACTTTGTGAAATGACGAGATGGCCCACTCTTAGTGAGTTCTGATCTTCGACGAAAAATGAGTCCGGATGGCGCCGAAAATCGCTCTCTTGTTGAGCACGCAGTTCCCGAACACGCATTCGAGCAGTCTGTCGCACGTCACACGGCTGAATCTGTTTGTGTGGACCGCCGCTGATGTTGCATCAGCAATACTGCTGCCCGGATTCCACCGGGAATTGTCGCTGACGAAGGCAGAGATTGAAGAACAACAGGGTTCAGATCTCCGTTAACTGCGTGACATGAATCCAGTGCGGTTGTAGACTGTCGCACCGCACAAAGACCAGATCATAGCTCAGATACGCGAATTGTGGTCATTGCGTGCGGTCTCAAGCCCGATTCGGGCAAATTTCGTAGTCTTCAGGGAAAGTGTGCAGTTGTTATGAGAGCAGTCAACAGAGTTGATTCTCCCCGTGGTTCGTTGGCTCGCCTGGTTGAGGGATCGATCCGGAAGTCCGCCCAAATCGTTACGAAAGCCTCGTTGTTCCCCTTTCGCTCTACGGGCTCGCACATTGTTCGTTACTCAATGTATCAGGAGTTGGAAGAAGTCTTCAGGGACTTAACGTGGGAAACAGATCCGCAAGCTCTGTCAATTAGTGGCTCTGCTGCCCTTGCCAGACGGGCGTGCCCCAACGCAAGCGTCACCGAAGCTGATTATCCGGAACACAACTTTGTGATCTCAAATTCGACGATAATAGCTTCGACCTGGTTGTAAGTGACCAGGTTCTGGAGCATGTTGAGGGTGATCCATTTCAGGCGGTAAGAGAGTCTCACCGGATCTTAAAACCGGGGGGGATCGCTGTTCACACCACGGTCATGCTGTTTCAGATCCACGGGTATCCCAGTGATTTCTGGCGATACACCCCGGACTGTCTGAAGATGTTGTGCAGGGATTTTGATCAGATCCTGGCCTGCGATGGGTGGGGGAATCGTTACATGCCGTTGCTGAACTGGCTGGGCTTGATCGAGGGCTTTCCAGTCCCGGCATCGTCACTGCACCCGTACAACTACTTTGCGACCCATAACGAGTGGCGATATCCCGTTGTCACCTGGGTTGTTGCAAGAAAATGAAACCTGCCGTGTGATCGTTTCGATGAAAAAGTCCCGCTGTGGACGCCGACAGCGGCGACCGTCCCTGCGTCATCGCTGCTGGATGAACCAAATCTCTCACGTCGACACACACCGACGACGTCTCAGGCGATTCATGGGATCAGATTTCAAATCCGTGTCGTTTCTCACGGGCAACGAATGACTGAGCCTGTGGGTCATTGGTGATCTGCTCACTCTCCGGGTCCCATTGCAGCGGTCGTCCCAGTCGAGCACTGATGCCGGCGAGATGGCAGGTCGTGAGTGCACGGTGGTGGCTGAATACGTCGGAAATGGGTTGCTGCCGCGACTGGACTGCGCGGAAGAAGTTTTCGACATGACTGGTCAGGGGCTGATTGCGATAGACTTCTTCCAGTGCGCCCTCGGGCAGCGGACGCTGCTTCAGGTCTTCCACCGGCTTTCCCGAAAGTCGTCCTCGGTTCACGAAAATTCGACCGGTCGTGCCTTCAAACAAGATGCCATTGTCCGTGTCGTGTCGAATGGTCAGTTCCACTTCATCCGCATAGGTGGCCCTGATCAGAAATTCCGTCGCCGTGTTGTAACGGTTTGAGACCATCGGCTGACCATCGCGAAACTCGACCGGATGTTTCACCATCACCGGGTCGATGGACACGGGACCGGTTTCGGTCTTGTTCATGCCCCAGGTGGCGATGTCCACATGATGGGCGCCCCAGTCTGTCAGCTTGCCGCCTGAGTACTCATACCACCAGCGGAATTCATAGTGAGCTCGGGACCATGAGCCAATGATGTTTGGGGCATTGTCCTGGAATCGAAATTCTGTTTCCGGTGCGGGGCCCAGCCAGCGGTTCCAGTCCAGAGTTGCCGGAGCGGCGATGGCCGGCAATTCCGGACTTTCCGGGGCACCCCCAATGGCGCACTGCACTTTTTGAATTCGCCCCAGCCGACCGGCACGGATCAGAGCAATTGCTGTCAAAAAACGACTGGAACTGCGCTGCTGTGTCCCCACCTGAAAGACTCGGCCTGTCTGGCGACACACCTCACTGATCAACTGGCCTTCAGCGATGGTCAGCGTCATCGGTTTCTCGCAATACACGTCCTTACCGGCCCTCATGGCTTCAATGGCAATCTTCGCATGCCAGTGATCCGGCGTGCTGATGTGAACAACGTCGACTGTGGGATCGTCCAGTACACTGGTGTAATCGACATTGGGTTTGGGGGCCGATCCCTGCCAGTCCTGCACGATTTTTGTTGCTCGCTCCAGTCGCTGTGAGTCGACGTCACAGACACGGACAATGTCGGCGAAAGCGGGAAACTCCTTCCCGACTCCGTAGCGTCCGTCCGGAACAAAAACACGCTTATCCCAGCGAACACCACAGCCAATGACGGCCATGCGAGGTCGCTCGTTGGGGCTGCGAAAGCCGCTCGCACGAGCTATTGAACGGCGTCCAACGATGGCCGCTGCCAGTGATGTGTTCAACAGCGTGCGACGACTGAGGGCTTGCGGGGAAGAATTCATGGGATCAAAGTCCAGCATACCAGCGACTGTTGCGGTGTCATCGAGGGGAGCAAATTCAGCGGGCACGATTCCTCATGACCAGCCTGACTGGCGGCGGGAGGCGTTGAGATCGAGCTGCTGCAGGATCTTTTGAAACGTCCCGAGATGTCAGGACAAAAACTGCTGGATGGCACCGGTTTGTCGGATCCTGCGGCGAGACATTTCAAGATCGAGATCACCGTAGTGTTCAATTGGATTTCCGTAAGCGTTGAGCAGCGTGGTGTACCAGTTGCTGAGAGTCTGGTGTCCTTCGGTCGCGTGAAAGGGCAGTCGAATGTAGCGGCCGGCAAGGTCCAGTCTGGAATTTGCTCCCGTCATCACCACCATCGGGGCTTCTGTATCGGGGCCGTGGTGCCCTGCTCCAGTTTCCGGCAGATAGATAATGGTGGTGTTGTCGAACATTGTGCCGGCACCTTCGGGGACCGCCTTCAGCCGATTGATCAGCGTATTCACCTGGGCCATGTGGGAGGCTTTGACGATGTCACGCAATTCCTGATCGGTTCCCGCGTTATGCCCCAGCCGGTGCAGGTCAATGCGACCGTTGTTCCCCGGCAGTGTGGTGATCGGCGTTCCCAGGTCATCAATGGTGTATGTCACGACATTGGTCAGTCCGGAGATCAGTGCGGCAGCAATGACTTCGGTAAAGGCTTCCTGTTTTTCGACAATGGTGGCATTAGGTCCTCCATCGGCGTGAACAGGGTCGATGGCAGGCAGATGTGTGCTGATCTTCGATTTCAGTGCGGAAACCTGATCATTTCGCTGACGAACCGACTGCAGGGAATCGAGGTGATTGGTGATCTTGTCGCGTTCCAGACCATTTACTCCCGCCAGACGCTGCCCTTCCTGTTCCTGCAGATAATCCAGCAGAGTGTTGTCGGAATCGACGGCAGCTGTATTGGTGACTGATTTGAAGAGTTCATTCCACGCTGTCATTGGGTCGGCGTAGCAGTAATTTCTCTGATGCGGTGCGGGTGCTGAAAACCCGGCGACAATTCCCTGGCGGAACGAGACGCCGGAACCGGCTGATGCCAGAGAGACTTCAACATGCCCGAACGGTGACGGAAACATTCGAGCCAGTTCGAAGTCCACGGTGGTACGCTTAATGCCACTGAGAACATTCCGGCCGGCCTTATAAGCCCCCATGCAGCCCGAAAAAGAGTAGTGTCCGCCACCGCTGACACACATGGAAATGCCGTGAAGAATCGTCATGTGTTCGCGGTGCGGATCCAGGACACGAAGCCACTCCGGAAGTTCATGGCCTTCCAGTCCCACCTCCAGAGCTTCTTTCTGTTCGTCGCGTTTGCGATCGGTATCTGAGAGCGTTGGCAGCGCGCAGTACTTTGGAACATTCCCGTTGGATTTGCGGATAAATTCAAATCGGTGCGGTGGCTGCGGCGCTGCATCGCGCGGAGCCGCCAGCAGATGATTGAAGCACGGGGAGCAGCTCAGCACCGGGGCACTCAGAGCAGCAGATCGCAGAAATGTTCGTCGATTCACAGTCATGGCAATATCTCTGATGGTCTGCGGTAGATAAAGGAATCAGATGTGAGCAGTGACACAATCACCGCGTCAAAGCTGCCGCCACTGGTCAGGTAAGCCTCATCGGCATCCATCAGCGTGGCAGAGTCTGAAAGAGTTTCATTGCGTCCCAAAAAATAACGGAACGCATGACGAATAATGGATTGACGCACACGGTCTGACTGAGCCAGTCGGGAGACCAGATCAAACGCATCGGTCACTTCCCCGTCGAGTGCGGGATTGCCAGTACCGTTCAGTTGCCCCGATGCATCCACCGGCAGTGTGCGATAGACGGCAAGCTGGACGCCTTCCACCAGTGGAGCCTGCTTTTGTTCGGTGAGCAGATTCTGTTCGTGTTCAAGACGTTCTTCTGTGCGGTATCGTCCAAAGTCGTCAAAGATCTCAAAAGGAAGCCCCAGCGGGTCCATTTTATTGTGGCACGAACGGCAGTAGGAATCACTGGTTTTATCTTCCAGACGCTGTCGCAGCGTTTTTTCAGGGTCTTGTGGAATCACCGCGTCGACGGTAATGGGGACATCAGGAACGGTGCCCGCAAGAAGTTTCTCCAGCACCCATTTACCGCGGCGTACCGGATCTGTTTCGGTGTTGAGCGAATGAGCGATCAGCCATGCCGGGTGTGTCAGCAGACCGCGGCGATGCGGGATCGGTGTCGGCTGCTGAGCGGGATAATCCCAGTCGCGATAGTCAATGTTGAAGTACGTGGTCACCTGATGTTCCCGCATGACCTGTCCGGTTCTTCCGGTGGCATTTCCCTTGTGCCAGTAGGCCATGTTGGTTTCGTCATAGGGCATGGCGTTTTGTTGCCCGTTCCCCAGCCGCTCCTCCAGACTGGTCATGATCCGCTTGAACGTGGCAACCCATCCTTTGCGGCGTGAACTGTTCAGGAAGTCATTGAAAACAGTGCCCCGCATCTTGACCTGATCAATGAAATCCCAGTGCTCGTACAGATCTTCCTCACTGAAATCCTGCCATTCAAACCTGCGGAAGTAGTTGTAGATCGTCTTCAGTCGATCACATGATTCCTGCATGGCCTGGTTGTCGCCGGAGTGAAAGACGAAGAAGTCTTCCGTCGTCAGCAGCTCTTCGACGACATTGGTATCTTTCCTGAGGATATGGTCCACCAGCATGTCTGCTTCATCCACCAGACGACTGACTGCACTCTCGTTGCGACCGGCTCCGAAGCGGGTGTCGTCCTTGAAGACTTTCATTGCGGCCGGATACCCAAAAAACTCGCGGAAGAATCGCAGTTTGCGAATGGGTGTGTTGGTAATGCTGGCGTTGAAGCT
>JAFMMM010000327.1 GCA_017859815.1 Planctomycetota bacterium
GTTGTTCTGCAGCCAGCCACTGCAGTGCCCGCAGAACAGCCGAATCAATTCGCTTATTCAGCAGCTGCTCTTCAACTTCGTCGGCCGTGGAATTCACCGCTGCAGCGGTCCCGGCCACGGCACAACTCCCCAGCTTCAGGAAACGCCGCCGCGGCACGCCCTCCCGGAATGCTGCTTCCACCATAATTCCTCTCTCCTCCGATGTGTCGGCTGACATTTCTTTTGTCGCAATGCCAGACCCCTCCGGGATGGAGCGGTGTTCTGCAGCGGACAGAAGGCCGGTCCGACACTCTGACACAAACGACGCATTCGGAATGCCCGTGTATTTTTAACCACCAATTCTGATTTGCCCGGTTTGTCGTTACGCTGCCGCTGGAGTTTACTGAAGATCCTGCTACTTTTTGAGCGAGTCTCGGGGGCGCAGTGCCTTATCTTGATCGCATCCTGCAGGAAATGCTGTTCGTGACCATCTTCCAAAAGATCATTGATGGTGAGATCCCGGCCAACATCGTCCACGAAGACGATCTCTGCCTGGCTTTCCATGATGTCAGTCCACAAGCTCCTGTGCATGTTCTGTTGATTCCAAGGAAACCAATCGTTTCGCTTGATCAGTTGACAGCAGAGGACGCTCAACTCAGCGGCCACCTGCTGAACATGATTCCCCAAATTGCAGCGAAACTCGGCCTGACAGAAGGCTACCGAACGATTATCAACACCGGCAAGGACGGCGGTCAGACCGTCTTCCATCTTCACATCCACATCATGGGCGGGCGTCCCCTGAACTGGCCTCCCGGCTGACTCGGTCCGCTGAATGCCGCGTGAGAGTCTCCTGACTTCGGTCTGAATCAATCCGCCTGCCTCCTACCGTTTTTTGATGAATTGAAGGATCAGATGAATACCATTCACAAACTGATGCTGCTCACACTGCTTTCCTCCCCACTGCTGCCTGCTGTCTCGGCAGAAGACGGCTCCGATCGCCCGGGGGTGGCGATGGCCGCGGCTGCTGTGAAATTCCGCAGTCTCGTCAGCAACGACCTGAAGAAGAAGCTTTCCTATGACTTCGATGACCCGGAACGAGTGAACTGGCATTTCATTCCGCGTGAACGCAATGGGGTTGGCCTCTGGGACCTTGAGGGGGAAAGTCGGACAGCTGCTGACGATCTGGTGAAGTCCGGTCTCTCGGCCGCCGGTTACCTGAAGACACTGCAGATTCGCAGTCTTGAAGAAGTTCTTTACCTGTTTGAAGGTGGCGAAGAAGAGGTCCGCAGAAACCGTCGTCACACTCACAAGTACTACATCACTCTCTTCGGTGAACCGGCTGAAAAGGGAACCTGGGGCTGGCGATTCGAAGGCCACCATCTGTCGCTGAACTTTGTGATCAAAGACGGCGTAATCGTCAGCAGCACTCCGGAGATGCTGGGGACCAATCCAGCCCTGATCGATGCCGGGCCCGGACGCAGCCTGCGTGTCCTCGGAAGACGCGAAGATCTTGCTCGCGAAATCCTGATGACATGCGATGACAAGCAAAAGAAAGCCATGTGGATTTCTCCCGATGCTCCCGATGAGATGCGTGGCCCGGGTGAAGCACAACCGGTTGTCGGCGAAGCGGTCGGCCTCGCATATGGTCAGATGTCCCCCGATCAACAGAAACTTTTCCGCGAACTGATTGGCGAATATGTCAAAGGCATGCCGGCTCAGGTTGTTCGCGACCGCATGCAGGCCATTGAAAAAGGTGGCATGGATTCGATTCGCATGGGATGGTGGGGAGACGCTGAACCCAACAAACGTCATCACTACGTAATTCAGGGAAGCACATTCGTGATCGAGTACAACAATACTCAGAACTCGGCCAATCATGTGCACTCGATCTGGCGAAATCTTGCCGGGGACTTTGCCCTGCCCGCCGGAAAATAACCGCCTCAGGCGTCGCATCACAACTGGCAAACAGATGACCCGATGGTTCTGACGCCATCGGGTCAGTTTTTTGAAATACATCGCGGGTTTACCCCGCCCTGCGGACTCCTTCATGACAGCAGATTCAAAGCTCGTTCAGCTCGACAGTGGTGTTACGGTCATCTTCGAACCGATGCCACATGTGGAATCAGCAGCAATTTCAATTCTGGTGCCCGCCGGCGGAGTGCGAGATCCTCAGAATCGCTGCGGAACCGCCTCGATTCTGACAGAAATGCTGCCTCGCGGAGCTGCGGGACTGTCATCGCGGGAACTGTGCGCAGCACTGGACAACCTTGGACTGCAGCGCAACTTTGGGACCGGCAATGCACATCTGACAATTTCCGGTGCGACCACTGCAGATCGCCTGTTGCAGGCCATTCCGCTGATGGCAGGGATCATTCGCACCCCGCATCTTGAACAGCCGGATTTTGAAGCATCGCGTGAACTCGCAGCCCAAAGTTTGATGTCGCTGGAGGATGAACCCCGGCAACAGCTCAGCCGCATGCTGCGTAAATGCTCCTATGCCGCCCCATGGGGAAATTCATCGGATGGAGAACCTGCGGATCTGCCACAGATCAGTCTGGCAGACGTCAGCAAGCACCACGAACAGTTCATCACGCCACATGGCACGATCATTGGCGTCGCCGGTAACCTGAAGTACGAAGACGTCAAAGAAGCTCTTGAAGAATCGTTTGGTGACTGGCAGGGACCTGCAATTCCGCCTCTCACACCCGGAGATCGTGTCCCCGCGCCACACCACATTGAGCACGAATCATCACAGACGCAGATTGGACTTTCGTGGGACAGCGTGCCCGTCTCAAGTCCGCAATACTACGATGCATGGGCTGCAGTCAGTCTGTTGAGCGGTGGCATGAGTTCCCGACTCTTTACAGAAGTCCGGGAAAAACGTGGGTTGTGTTATGCCATTTCAGCATCACTCAGCATTCTGAAATCGGAATCTCGTGTCATGGCTGTTGCCGGAACAACCCCGGAACGGGCTCAGGAAACCCTCGACGTCATGGTCGCTGAAATCCGAAAGCTGCAGCAGGGGATTACCGAGGAAGAATTGCAGCGCTGCCGCGCACGAGCACGCAGTTCCCTGATCATGCAGCAGGAGTCCACTTCCTCCCGGGCGTCTTCACTCGCTCGTGACATGTACCTGCTTGGAGAAATTGTCACCCTTGAGCAGATCCATCAGCGAATCAACGATGTCAGCGTCGACAGTGTTCGCAGCTACATCGAAGCACACGCTCCGGCAGCGATGACGCTGGTCACTGTGGGGCCAAAGTCACTGGACCCAACCTGCACCCAGGCCCCTGGCAATTGAATCCGCACGACTTCCCGAAGCTCTGATACAAATTCCTCAGCAATACAGTGCCAACGTCTGAGCCGTCGACACTTTTTCCATCGGACTTGCGTTTATGAAATTCCAGCAACGGCAGCTGTCCAGCGGTCTGACTCTGATCGCGGAAACAAATCCAGCAGTGCACAGTGTTGCAGCCGGTTTTTTTGTTCGAACCGGTTCACGCGATGAGTCAACCGAGGTATCCGGTGTCAGTCACTTTCTTGAACACATGGCATTCAAAGGCGATGAGCAGTTTTCAGCCGATGACATCAATCGCATCTTTGATGAAATCGGGGCTCGATATAACGCATCCACCAGTGAAGAGGTAACAACCTACTATGCTGCCGTGCTGCCGGAGTTTCTCGAAACGACCCTGCAGCTGCTGACGACACTCATGCGACCGTCGCTCAGAAAAGCAGACTTTGATATGGAAAAGAATGTCATCCTCGAAGAAATCAGCATGTACGAGGATCAGCCATCATTCACCTGCTACGACCACGCCATGGCCACACACTTCCAGGACCATCCACTGGGAAGAAGTATTTTAGGGACAACCGAAAGCATCACGGCACTCAAAGCAGAACAAATGCAGCACTATCACCAGCAGCACTACCACTCCGGAAACATTACCCTGGCGGTCACGGGGAATTGTGAATTCGATTTCTTACTGGAACTGGTGGAAAAATACTGCTCTGCGATCCCTTCCGGACAACCCGGACGCGAACTGCCGGCCGCTCAGCCGGTGTCCAGAACACACCTCGTGACGAAAGAATCGGCACACCAGCAGCATGTCATGCAAATGGGGATCGCTCCCAATGGAGATGATCCTCTGAGATATGCTGCAGAGCTGCTCGCCGTCATCGTCGGAGATGATTCGGGAAGCCGACTCTTCTGGGATATCGTGGATCCTGGTCATGCCGAAGCCTGTGACCTTGGCTTCAGCGAGTACGATGGCGCAGGGGCGTGGATGAGCTATCTGTGCTGTGCCCCGGAATCAGCGGAAGCGAATCTGGAACGCTGCCGACAGGTGCTGGAGCAGGTCAATCGCGATGGCGTGACAGCCGAAGAGCTTGAGCAGGCCCGCAACAAAGTGGCTTCGCGCGTTGTCCTGCGAGGGGAACGGCCAATGGGGCGACTCTCCTCACTGGGAGGCAATTGGGTTTACCGCAATGAATATCGTTCCGTAGCCGATGACCTGCAGGTCATTCGCAGCATCTCTTCCGCTCAGATTCGTCAGCTGCTGGAAAAATACCCCCTCAGAATGAATTCCACCGTTGGTATAGGACCTCTGGCCGAATTAAACGTTCAGTAGAACCTGAATCAGATCGCTGCCATGCCTACTCGCTGGCAGCTTCGACGCGCCGAGCTTCCAGAAATGGCTTCCCGATCGGCAACAGGAGCCGCTGCTCACCACTCTCAACCACGACCTCTTCGTCGCGAACCTCGATAATTGTCCCGTCCATCGCGACAGTTTGGAATGACTCCCCCGCCGTGGCCCTCGAAACCCGACTGGTCAGGATTTCTGTGATCCAGACCAAAGGCTTGCCATTGCTGTAAGTAATTCCCGTCACCATGGTGTGCGCCATCGGATCAACAGTGTCGAGACCTATTCCAAACGGATTGTCCGTTGTAATGACGGAATAATCGCTCGCGGAAGACAACGCCGGCATGCCCGACGATCCGGCATTCAGCCGAGTCGTTTCCTGTCCTGCGAGGAGCAACGTTTCGATCGACATTGACAAATCAAACTGACCGGAACTGCCCACCGGATTCAATGTGAAGCCGCTAATCCTGTGCAGCAACCCAGTGCGACTAATCTCAAACAGGACTTGTGTGAACTGCTTCAATGTCCCCCTCGCACGCAGACTGAACGGCATCGTACGCAACAGAATCGCGCGTTTACGTCCCCGCCGTACCGTCGGTGAACCGGAATCCACGACAGCATTCTGCAGGCTGGCGGAACGCACCAGCTTCATCAACCAGCTGCGATAAACCGTCCGTGCTACTTCCGGGTCAGAGGGCAGCGACTGACTCTTCCAGTCGTCCAGCCGCCCACCGGATTTTCTCATTGCAGCCAGCGACGACTGTTTCTTGCCGATCTCCTTGTTCAGCTGTTCAATTCGATTCCTTCGCTGCTGAAGCGGTTCTTCAATCATTGAAATCAGAACGTACTCGCCCACGCGAATGCACCCAATCACACCAAGCAGCGCCAGCAGAACCTGTTGTCGATTCCATTTCATTGGCCCGCCCCCCCTTCAGAGTCGGAGTCGGCCGTCGTTTTCGGGGCAAACTCGTACTGGTCCGGAGCTCTCCGTTTGATCGTCAGCGTCGCCTGAAAGCTGGCCGTAATCTTTCGATTGACCAGTTGCTCGCGAATCCCGGGAATACGGATGGAATGCCACTCGTCCCGCAGATTGTTTTCCATCACCGCGATCTGCTCCGGAGGAATTGCAGTTCCGCGAAAGGATGCCACCGCCGTGCCGCTTCCAGCTGGTGAGACGGAAAGCTGGTCAATACGGATCACAGGACTGGACGGAATTTTCGAAGTCAGGTCTCGCAGTTCATCCGGCCAGCTGATTCGATTGTCTTCCCAGCTGCTCAAATAGCTGACCAGCTGTCGCCGCTCCTCTGTATCACTGAGTAATTCATTCAGCTCGCCCAACCTTGCTTCCAGCCGCACCTGTTCCTCATCCAAAGCAATAAAATCAGCCCTCACGGTCCAGAACGTGGTTCCAGCAAACAGCAGGACCGCAGCCGCCGCAGCCAGCATCTTCGGAGAAAAACTTCTCTTCTCAACCGGCTTCTTTGGGCTCGCAAAGTCAACGGGGGCTGCAATCCCCAGACAGTCATTACTGACAGCAGCAAGCAAACTCAAATAGTCACCGGACTGGATTTCGGCAGCC
>JAFMMM010000328.1 GCA_017859815.1 Planctomycetota bacterium
CCCGCTCTGGATCCGCCTGCTGCAGCAGATCTCACCGATTTTCATGGCCAGCGGCCGATGTTCGGGCTGCTCTCTGCAATCTTCAGACATCAGCCGGCCTTCAGACATCAGCCGGCGATTCTGACTCGCCCGATTTCTCACTGATCAGGTCCAGAAATTCCTGCTCCGTCAATACCTGGACACCCAGACTGCGAGCCTTCTCCAGCTTGCTTCCCGCCGCTTCACCGGCAATCAAGTAGTCTGTCTTTTTTGAGACACTGCCCGATGCCTTGCCCCCAAGATCGCGGATCTTCTGCTGAATCTCATCACGCTTGAACAGAGTCAGTGTGCCCGTGACGACCAGCGTTTTCCCCGCCAGCAATGTCGCAGCGACGTCTCTGCCATCGCTCTCCTGCTCCGTTCCCAGATTCAAACCCAACGACTGAAGCTCTTGAATCAGTTCTCTGCCGTACTCCGAACGAAAAAAACCATGTACGGACGAGGCAATCACGGGACCAATCTCGTCCACCGCAGCCAGGGTTTCCTCCGACTGCTCGGCGATCTGTTGCAAGGTCCCGAATGCCGCTTCCAGATTCCTCGCATTTGTCTGGCCAACGTGACGAATGTTGAGACCTGTCAGCAGCCGCCACAAGGGTTGAGTTCGAGATGCGTCAATCCCCGCAAGCAGACGTTCAATCGACTTCTGCCCCTGTCGTTCCAGTCGTTTAAGGACTTCTCGATGCTGATGCAGTCGGTATAACGATGGAATTCCATCGACCAGTCTTGCGGTCAGTAACTGCTCAACCAGCTTCTCCCCCAAACCGTCAATATCCATGGCCGGCCGCGAAGAGAAGAACACCAGTGTCTCCCGAAGTTGTGCGGGACAACGCGGATTTGGACACCGAACATAGACGCCGTTCTCATCCTGCACAGCCCGCGCGCTGCATTCGGGACACACGTCAGGAAAACAGTACTCCGTTTCGTCGCCGCTGCGAGCCTGCTCATTAACACGCAGGACATGCGGAATAATCTTGCCCGCCTTTTCCACCACCACCAGATCACCAATTCGCACTCCCAGCCGCTCGACCTCATCCCGATTGTGCAGACTTGCCCGTGATACAGTCGTGCCAGCAATCTCGACAGGCTCCAACTCAGCAACCGGTGTCATCACACCGGTTCGTCCAACCTGAACGGTGATCCGGGAAATCCGAGTCTCAGCTTCATATCGCTGCCATTTCCATGCCCGAACCCACCTGGGACTTCGAGCCGTTGATCCCAGCTGAGTCCACTCCGCCAGGCGATTCAGCTTCAGTACCAGACCATCCACTTCGAAGGGCAATTCCGGGACCTGACTGATCAGTTCTTCACACGCCGTTCGTAAGCCGTCGAGTCCACGTACAGTTTGCACACCTGGTGTCACTGGAATTCCAAACGAGCGTGCCGATGCAAGGAACTCGCAGTACGTTGGCCAGTCGATTCCCTCACGATAACCCAGACCGTGTCCGAGAAAACGCAGCTGACGGTCGCGAGTTTGTCGCGAATCCAGCAGTTTTAGTGCGCCAGCTGCCGCATTGCGGGGATTACGAAACGGCTCCTCACCCGCCTCGATGCGAGCCTGCTGGCTGGCGGAAAAATCCTCGTTCAGAATCAAGACCTCGCCACGCACTTCCAGCACAGCGGGCGGCGAATCGCAATGCAGTCGCAGCGGAATGCCACGAATCACGCGGGCATTGGATGTGACGTCGTCACCAGTACTTCCATTTCCACGCGTCGCCGCCCGTACAAGACTCCCATCCTCCCAGGTCAGCGAAAGGGCCACACCATCAATCTTGTACTCAACCGTGTACTCGGGCTCTTCCTGCTCGAGTAATTTCTGCAGTCCCTCATGCCAGTCCTGCAGTTCAGCGTCCTCGAACAGATTATCGATGGAGAGCATGGGGATGCGGTGCTCAACCTGCGCAAATGCAGAAACCGGTTCACCGCCAACTTTCTGAGACGGGCTGTCTGCAGATCGCAATTCGGGGAAGCGATCTTCCAGTTCCACGAGCCGACGAAAGATCGTGTCGTACTCACGGTCAGTGATCTCTGTCTTCGCCTCCACGTAGTACAACCGATTGTGGTATTCCAAACTACGTCGCAGCGATACGACCTCCCGCTCGGCAGCCTCAAAGTCGTCCTCAGCCGGGAACAAATCCGCCATAACAAGCCACATCCCTGATGAGAAAAAACTCTGCTGCAACAGACTTTCGCACGTTCCCCGGTGCAGCAGTCTCTTCATACTACGGAATCACATCTTTAAGCAGTGACACACTCAACACCCGTTCCTGACGCACAATCACAGCTTCGCGATTCGGTTGAATTCCATGGACGCGAGCATCGCGGATGTAGATTTCTCGTGAGGTGGTCGAATCACGCAAATCATGGACATCGGCGTTGGTCAGAATCAGACTGGCAGTCGTTACGGACTCCAGCACACCGACGTAAACGAAAGGCGAATCCACGTCGATGACAATCTCTTTGCCGACCAGATGCTCCACGATGTGCTGCACGCCGCAATCCCCTCTCTGAATGTTCGTTGCTGCTGTCGCTCTTGATGAATGCAACTGCAGTCTCAATGCAGCCCGGCGAACTCCACCCTTGCATCACAATGCATCGCGGGGGAACAACACGATCTGCGCCAGTAACCGACCTAGCCCCGCACGCGATATCCCAGCGACTGCAGTTCCAATCGGATGCGCTCCAGCTGACCTCCCTGAATTTCAATCACGTCCCCGTCCAGTTTCCCTCCGGCACCGCAGGCATTCTTCAACAGGGTCTGCAACTCCGGCAGATCTGTATCAGCAGCACTCAGTCCGCGAATCACCGTCACTCGCCGTCCGTGTTTACGGTTTTCCACGGCAATTCGCGCTGTCTGTTTCGAGGGTGACTTCCAGACTTTTGGCGGCTCCGGTTCGGGCTCACACCGGCATTCCGTCTCCGGAAGGTCACAACGCTCGCAGTGGGGAGGACGATCAAAAACCGTTCCGGACAACAACCCCATGACAGTCACTCCTGCAGAACAACCGGCAAGTTTCCAGTGCACCTGCGGGAACGCGAGGGTTCCCGTGCAGGTGTGTCTCTGTCATTCCAACGCCTTAACTGCCGCCGGCAACTCGCGGTCTACCAGCCCTTCGACTCCGCGCCCTTCACTCAGACGATCCTGGACGTCATACATGATGTCTTCACAGTCGATCTTCCAGAATTCCTCGATGGCTTCGCGATCGATCGGCTTTGCTGCACGCAGCAAACGAAAGCCCACACCGCGTGCCGGATCAGTCGTAAACCACCATGGACTCTTGGGGAGATTGGGATCGTATTCCTTCCACGCTTCATCGTCGGAACCCATCCGCGAAGCGGACCGTGTCTGTTCTGCAGGGAATTCCCACGACCCGCCGCGAACCGTTCGCGGATCTGGTGTCGTTGATCGCACCCAGTCAGCAGAGGCGTGCAACAGGTCAGCTGGTTTGTAGTCAGCATAGGCGTCAATCACCCATTCCGCGGCGTTGCCATGCATGTCATACAGACCAAACGGATTCGGCTTCTTCTGACGGACCTGCCGCGTCCCGCTCTCTTCAGTGTTGTCCGCAAACCACGCATATTCATCAAGCAGAGAGGCATCATCACCAAATGACCAGGCCGTCTGAGTGCCACCGCGACACGCATGCTCCCATTCAACTTCGGTGGGCAGGCGAATCTGCTGTCCAGTGATGGCACTCATCCACTTTGTGTACTGCCGCGCAGAATACTGAGTCATTGAGACGGCAGGCTGCTGCGGATCGTCCCCGTATTCGAAAGTAAAATCGGGCTCGTACAGCGGCGTGGGAGCGGTAATGGCATCGATCCGGTTGTCGTCGGTGACCTTTCGCAGGCCGAGAGACTGAAGTTCCTTCAGATGATAATACAGCTGCATGAACAGCGAATACTCCGCCCACGTCACCTCGCACTCACCCAACCAGAAGGGTTCCACCGCCGCCTTGCGCTGGGGACTTTCATCTGCGCTTCGTCCAGCTTCGCTCTCCGGGCTTCCCATCAGGAAACTTCCACCGGGGATTGGAATCATGCGAAAGCTGACAGTGGAGCCTGGGATGGTTGTTTCGTAGGGCACCATCCAGCGGCCGTTGTACTCCACAGCCGGACCTTCAGCGGGCTTTTGCTCGGCGAACCCGGGCAATGCTTTGCCCGCTTCATCCGACTGAGCGGTGCAGGAACCCGTCACGATCAGCAATACGGCCGCGAGGGCAAGGAATCTGTTCGAACACTGGAAAACCATTACTCTGCCAACTTTCACCGAAATCAAACGAGAAAAACACTTGATGTTACAGGACGACTGCGACTGTACCCGTCAGCCGGGCGTTGCGCCTGGCGGACGCGGACGCTTCTTCGCCGGACGCTTCTTCCCCCCGCCGGAAAAGACACGCTGAACCTCTTCCAGAGAAGTCTTACCCTCCGCCACCAGACGAAGGGCATCTTTCTGCAAAGTAATCTGCCCGTCTGCGTTCATTTGCCGACGAATTGCCTCGGGAGACAGTCCCGTAGCAATGACTTCTTTCATCCCGTCAGTCATTTCCAGAAGCTCAAGTGCCGCCACTCGGCCATGATAGGGCTGGCCGGCGCAGGGACCGCACAATTCTTCGACCGTTGGTGCCTCAGGGTCATCTTCCGCAGGTGGCGCCGGTGGACGATACAGAACGGTCGTTTGTTCCGGCAGCCCCAGTTTCTTCACCAGCGCCGGATTGGGACGGTATGCCTGCTTGCAATCCTCACACAACTTCCGGACTAACTTCTGCGTCAAAACTCCCTTCAGCCCCTGCAGCAGCACGTCCACCCCGACCCACTCCATCAGTTTCTGCAGCGCCTCGACCGGAGTCTTCGACGGAATCTCCATGATAAAGGACAAGCGGTTTGCGTACTGAAAGATTGTCTGTGCGTTCTGAGGCGAACTCAGTGGATCCATGAACAGAACATCTGCCTCACGGCGAATAATTCGATCAAAGCTCACTTCCAGATCGTGCCCTTCTTCAGGAACAAATTTGGAAACATTGATCAGTTCACGTCCCTTCAGGTCGGCCAGATTGAACACCTGATAAAGATAGGGGTCCACTGTGTGTACGGCGACGATCGAAAGCGTCGTCACACCGCTGTCGGGAGGACCGCAAACAAGCACAACGCCGCTGCGTTCCGAGGTCATCTCGCGAATCTTTTCCTTGATCGACTCCGACATCCCGATGTCCTGCGGCTTCTGCAGAATATTCTTCACATCGAAGATCTTGATCCGCAGACGCTCTGCCGCCCCAACCGGCGTGCTCTCCACAAACAAATGGTATTTCCGCTCAGCGAACTCGAGCACAATCCCACCGAACTGCGATTCCCGGCGTTCAGTCGGATTCAGCCCCGCCAGCATCTTCAGAACCTGAACCATTGCATTACCACGCGGCCCCGGCAGTGCTGCCGCCGGGTACGGATTGCCGTCGATTGTGTAACGCAGAGCGAACCGGCCCTCACGCGGTTCAATCAGGATCGTGTGAGCCCTTCGACGCATCGCATCCGACACCATCTCCTTGGCAGGAACAAGCGCGGCCTGCACCAGTTTGGCATGAGCTTTGGTGTCAATTTCGATTCCGGACACAGTTCCCTGGAACAACACCATCTCCAGTTCCTGCGGTTCTTCCTCTTCTGCCGCTTTTACCTTCGCCGCTTTTTTGCCGTCCGGTTTTTTCGCCATTGCGTTATTCCTGATGCGTTTGGATTCGCTGCGGAATGCTGCTGCCTTCCGCATGCCGTCTGCAAACTTTACGTAACGAGTTGCTGTGATTCCACTTTCAGGCTGCCGTTCCATGCCCTTTCCCTGCCGAATTCGCAGACCGGAAACCTGGGCGCCTGCTGTCACCGGCAGCCGGAAAAACCCATGACGCCGTGACTGGGACACCAGGTATCCTCCGCTGACAGCCACTCTGCAGCGACATTCTGAAGCCCGAGCCGCGACAAGGCAGCAGATCCCGGCGGCAGTCAGTCCTGCTGCAGCTGCAGGATCAGATCCCGCACGTCACAAACATGGAACTCGTCCCGCTCTGCACTGCGATTGGAACACAGCAGCACCGGGCCGTCCGTGGCGGCATGCTCCGGCTCCGGAAGTCGACCGTGACTTCCCCGCACAACTTCTGCCTGCAGACCAATCACATCC
>JAFMMM010000038.1 GCA_017859815.1 Planctomycetota bacterium
TAGTAAGCACGGGACCCCAGCAATCCCTTCTCCTCACCCCAAAACGTCATGAAGATCACTGACCGGCGAGGCTTTTGTTCGAGACGGCCGAATGCATCGGCAAGTGTAATAACAGCCGTTACCCCTGTTGCATTGTCATCGGCGCCGTTGTTGATTGTGTCCCCGCCACGATCTCCGCTGACACGACCAATATGGTCGAGGTGGGCGGAAATAATGATGGCTTCCTGAGTCAATTCCGGATCCGAACCTCGAACGACGCCAATCACATTCCGGACGTCCGAAACCAGTGGCTCCTCAGCTGCTGCATTCAGTACAGCTTCACCGCTCAGCTTTTCAGCAGCTGCAACAAGAATCACGGGGACTCGTGGACGCAACTGCTGCGGGATCGTCGCCGGACGCAGACGCAGACTCTGATTCAGCGAGAGCAGCGGACTGTCAGCCGCAGTGAGTACAAGTACTGCAGATGCTCCAGCGGACTGGACCGGCAGGACCGCGCGAGCGACAGCTGCCAGCGCTGATGCCGGACGATCCATCGCCTGAGGCGGTAATGCAGGTTCAGTGACAACCGCAATCGTGCCCTCGCTGACCTCCGCGTCCGCAGTGACCAGCCGTCCGCGAATCTCTGTTGCATCCACAGCCCCAAACAGTGCGTCCAGCAGCCGAACGTCCCTGCCCTGCACTGATAAACTTCCGGGATTCGCCGGAGGAACACTTTGGCTGTATTCGTGAGTCTGAAAGAAACTTCCATCCGGCCCCAGCCCCTCAAGCCCCGCGGCACGGAATCGGGCCGCAACATAGGCTGAAGCAATTGTCAGCTCGGGTGACGGAGTGTCGCGACCGGCCATTTCGTCGGAAGCCAGAAAACCAACCGTACCCAGTACCGAAGATTGCGTAATGGATTCCACCACGGCACTCTCGGCAGCAGTCAATTCGCGAACAACCGGGTCATCCGCTGCAGACACCGAAACAAAAAAAACAGCGGTCACTGCTGTGACCAAAACCCCAATCCTCAAATTCATCTTCTGCTCCCGACATCGTTTGGTATCTCTTTAAACAACCGGCCGAATCAACTGCACAGGCCGTTGCTGCAGCGAATCTGCTCAGTCGTCATCTCTATCAGGTTCCGGCTGATATTCATTCCCGTCCAGAGCGTATTCAAGCAGGACGTCCATGGAAATGTGCTCGATCGCTGAGATATGCGTCGCCTTCAACAGCAACATCGGAGCACAACCGTGCTCAAGAGCCTGAAGCCAACGCGGCAAACAAAGACACCAACGGTCACCCGGTTGCAGCCCGGGAAACTGATAAGCCGGCATCGGAGTACTCAGATCATTTCCCGCAGCTCGGGAAAACTGCAGAAACTCAGCAGTCATCTCAGCACAGACCGTATGCATGCCGCTGTCCTCACCGCAGGTATCGCATTTTCCATTGCGGAAGAACCCTGTGACCGGGGACATTGAGCAGGCAATCAAGTCACCGCCAAATACGTTCTTTGCCATTTTGTTTCCACCTTTACACTATTCAGCATTACTTGACGTACCGAAAATCGAGACTGGCAAACAACGAATGAAAGACGAGGGTAAGTCCGCGGAAAGAGACCGTGCCCGCGCTATCAAGAACACTCGGCTCCAGCAATTGCAACTCAGCATCCACAGCAGCGCGACCAAGACTTCGCTCCACCGCATGCCGAATCAGATCACGCGGCGAAGAATCCGGAAACTCCGTCAGCAGTCGTTCTGCTGCCAGCTCCGCCTGCTGCATCACGAATTCGCTGTTCAACAGGTACAAAGCCTGAGCGGCCCTGGTGGTATCAGCTCTTCTGCCGGAAACGGTGTTCGGATTGGGGAAATCAAAGACTTCGAAGACATCCGGCACAGCATTGCGAAACACAGGAATGTAAACACTGCGACACGACAAAGGGTAATCCGCGTGCTGGTAGCCACTGTCGTACTGACTGACCTTTCCGATGGTTGACCCCGACTGTATCGACCGGTCCAGTTTCCCCGCAACCTGCAGCATCCGGTCACGAATGTCCTCGGCGTCGAGTTTGCGCGCGAATCCGCGAGCCCATAATCGATTGTCCGGATCAGCGGCGGCCTGCCGTGAAACAGAACCCGACGAAATCCGAAACACACGAGAAGTACACAACCTGCGGATCATCGCCCGCGTGGACCACTTGTCCTCGTGCACCAGTGAGTATGCAAGATAATCCAGCAGTTCGGATGAATCAGGACGCTGCCCGTGCAAACCAAAATTGTCGGGCGTTCGCACCAGGCCCTGCCCCATCACCCATCCCCAAAGACGATTACTCCAGACACGCGGTGTCAGGGGATTGGCCGGATGAGTCAGCCACTCCGCCAGTTGCAGACGTCCGCTGCCGCTTCCCCCCTGCGGCAATCGTGCCTGCATCTCTCCTGCAGATGCAACCTGAAGAAAACCACGGCGGACAATGGGACCAAGACTCCGGATCTGCCCCCGCACATGCAGGTGCCAGTCGGCCGGATCAGATTCGTCAGTCACACTCATGGCCCGCGCGACCTGAGGCTTCAGTTTGGCGTGAGCCGCGATTGCCGCTTCCAAAGCAGCTGGATCAGAATCCGGTTTCGGCATATGTCGATCAAGTTCTTCCGCCAGCACAACATGGATCGCATCCACGATGACATGGCCGGGGGCAGCAGCAGCAGCATCCACTTCCACTTCCAGTGGCTGAGCTGCGTTCAACCGGTAACGGCCCAGCTCCCGAAAAATTTCACCGCCCGGGTTTCGCTTTCGCTGATTCACGTTGACGACCGACTCACCACCCGCATGCACGATCCTGACCGGAACCTGCGGTGAACGATTGTCGGAAGCATTGATCACCATTCGCACAGAATAAAGCCCGTCAGTCGGAACCTGCACTTTCCATCCCGCGGATCGACCCGTGCGGGGATCGTCACTGTGGTGGTAGCCCTCTCCGAACCACGGCTGCTGAAACGTTGAGAGGACCCAACGTCCTTCCAGTTCCGCCTCAGCCTCGTCAAGAATCTGACCGGGGAGATGAGCAGCATCGGATCGGTTCTGCTTCGCAGCAGCCAGCTGCTGCTGCAGTTCCCTGTTGCGAGATTCCCAGGCTCTGAACTTCTCGGCGGAATCTCCTTCGCGCAGATCCGCAGTCACCCAGCCACTGACGTTCCCCGGAGTCAATGATTTGGTGCTGCGAAATATTCCCGCCAGCGCGTAGTAATCAGCCGTGGGCACCGGATCGAATTTGTGATCGTGACATCTGGCACATCCGAGAGTCATTCCGAGAAATGCCTGACCAACCGTATCAATCTGCTCGTCGACCACTTCCATACGCAGCAGTTCCTTATCCTGCTGCTCGTAGTTGATCGCTCCGAGGACAAGGAAGCCGGCAGCCGTATGCTGCCGATCGTGCTCGGCATTCGTTTCGAAAGGAAGCAGATCCCCGGCCAGCAGTTCGCGCAGAACAACATCGTAGGGACGATCTTCCGCAAAGGACTGGATGACGTAATCACGAAATCTCCACGCCTCCGGCAACATCATGCTGCGTCCGCCGCCCGTGGATTCTGCATATCTCAGCACGTCCAAGAATCTTCGCCCGAATCGCTCAGAGTATTCCCGGGCAGCCAGCAAACGATCAACCTCGTGCTCAATCGCCAGATCAGGGTTGGCTGCATATTCCTGCTGGAATCGGCTGCGGTCCGCCGCAGCTGGAAGCAAACCGCTGAGCACGAGGTGCAACCGCTGCAGGATTGTCTGCGAGTCTGCATCCTCCGGGATCTCGGTCAGACCAGCCTGCTGCCAGTGATGTTGCAACAGTCTGTCGATATCATTCCTTGCCCACTCACCAGAGGACTGTGGAATTTGAGGCCGAATCACCGGCTGGAATGACCAGAATTGACGCCCTGCCTTCAGATCGATGGCGGCAGACTTTGCCGGGGCCTTTCCCGTGCGAGGGTCCGCTGCACCAGCCGCGATCCACTCCGAAAAATCCTGCACAATCGAGTCCGGCAGTCGTCCCTCGGGAGGCATCTCGTATGTTTCGTGACGCAGGGCCAGCAATAACTGGCTGTTTTCGGGGTCACCCGGAATGACTGCCGGACCGGAATCTCCACCCTGCAACAACGCTGCTCGACTGTCCAGCAGCAACCCTCCACGAATCTGATCAGATTCCGCAGCATGACACTCGTAACAGTGCTTGATCAGCACAGGACGAATCCGGGATTCAAAAAAATTCAGCTGTTCTTCACTGAATTGCTGTTCGACCGCCCGGGAATTGGCAGCTTGCGGCTCATCGGCGCCATAACAAAAGACCTGCAGACAGAGACAGATCATCAGACCCGCAGCAGAACGACACCCTCGCGGGACTGGGAGTGCTGAAGTCACGGTTGAGCGGTGCATAATTTGCCTCGCAGGATTTCACCGCGGCGGTGCGAAGCACCCCACTGTTTTCCACAAATCTAAGCCCCTGCCGACGCAGCAGCCATCAACGACAAATGATCTCCTGATCATATCGCCGAACTTCCGGTCATGCACCGTGTGCTTTTCAATTTCCGCACGAACAACAATCATGTCGGCAAATGGAACTGTCCTGCACCTGCAGAGCGCAGGCCGTCAGTCCAGCGCGGCTTGTTCTCCCGCTCGCAGAATTTCCAGGACCTCGGAGGCCGACTGGGCCGTGCGAAGACGCTCCGGAATATACTCACTTTCGTCCAGTAACGTGGCAATGACAGCCTGGAGTCGCTGATGCACACGAGGCTGGCCAGCCGGAGTCAGCAGGACGAACAGCAGATGAGCACGCTCCGTGGTTCCGCGATAGGGAATTCCTTTGTCCGAACGCAGCACCAAAACCATCGCCCTCAACAGTCCCGGAAGTCTGGCGTGAGGCATACCAAGATGACGGCCCAGATATGTCTCGACCAGTCGCTCTCGATCCTCCACGGCGCGAATTACTTCTTCCGGCGACACTGGCAAGGACTCAGGCCTGACCTGCATCAACCCCTTCCTCACAGCCTCAATCACGCTGCCAGCCTCGATATCTAACTGGATACGATCTTCTGCCAGTGCATCCGACAGACTGACTGGCTCCTCATCCTCAAACTCGTCACGGATCGTTCCGACGATTTCTTCAATCACATCTTCCAGTGTCAGAAACCCACACCATTCCCCGGCCTGATCCTTCACCAGTGCGACATGACAGCGCTTTTTCTGCATCTCACCCAGCACGGCTTCCAGCAGTGTTTTTTCTTCGGTCCAGATCAGTGGTCGCAGCAATGACTGCAGCTCATCTGAATCGTCTTCCATCAGCAGCAGATCCTTCAAATGAATGATCCCTGTTGGAAGCTCCGCATCGGCAGGCTGCCACGGATAACGACTGAACCGATACTTCCGGGCAATTGCCATGTTTTGATCGAGACTGTTACCCGATGCCATGCAACGCACCTGAGAACGAGGGCGCATCGCATCGCGCACCTGCAACTCTCCAAGATCAAAAACGTTCTCCAGATAAAGCAGCCTGCGGAAACTCATCGTCCCGGTGGACTGGGACTGATTCAGGAGAATCCGCAGCTCGTCTTCACTGTGAGTCTCTTCGTGGCCCGTTCGCCCCATCCCCAGCAGTTGCATCACGAAGTTGGCAGAACCGTTCAGCACCCACAGCGGCACGGCAAAGAGGCCACGAAACATCTTTAACAGCGGTGCAGTGAGAATTGCCGCCTTGTCTGTGCGACGGATCGCAATCGATTTGGGAACCAGCTCTCCCACCAGAATGTGCAGGTAGCTGACAATTGCGTAAGAAATCGCAAATGCGACGGAATGAGCGGTCATCCAGGTGGTGGAACTGCCCGCAACGAATAACCCGCTCCAGATCAGCAACTCTTCCACGCCAGGAGCAATGGCAGGTTCTCCGGCGAAACCCAACCCAATGGAAGTAAAGGTGATCCCCACCTGACAGACGGAAAGATACTCGTCGAGGTTTTCCTGAATGTCAGACGCTGCTGCTGCCCCTCGAACGCCATCGTCCTGCAGTTCGCGAAGTCGGGAAGGACGCATCTTGACGGCAGAAAATTCTGCCAGCACAAAAAAACCATTCAACACCAGCAGCAGCGATGCAATAACGAGCAGGAATAACATTCAGCCTTGTACCCCATCAAAAAATCGGCGACTGCAGACAAGTATAGGTGCTTCATTCAGCAATGCCAGCCGGGCAAATTCCTGCTAGAATCATGGGAAATCCGAACGCCCGCATTTGGCTTCCGAATGGCGAGTGGGAATTCCGTTCCAACTCGCCGAAAATCCCGTCGCCCAGCATGGCATTACTTCTTTCCAGTTTCCTTTGTCATCCGCCAGCGAGTCTCCTCCTCATGTCGTTCCGGAATGTCATTCTTGACCTGAGTCTGGTGGAGGCGTCGCTTCTGCAGGACCCGCAGTCCCTGCAGGTACCTGTCGGCTGGCTGCAACTGCTGCAGTCACTTGCCGAACAGCAGAGCCTGATCCCGACCGTCCAAATCACCGAGCCACTGAAACAACTCCTTCCCGCGAACATCCGCGAAACCCCCGGTCGGAGTCTCCTGATTCGTGATGCCACCGGCACCGGCACAATGTTTTCCGCAGAGTCGCAGCTGTTTCAGCCTGACCAGATTCCCACGCCTTCAGATTTGTTTGTCCTGTTACTGGACAAGCCGCACGACCTGCAGCATGCCCTTGCCTCTTCGGCTGGCAACAAAACATGGTGGTGCCAGTCACCAACGACAGAAGATTCCACAACAGAGCCCCAGACTGGTCCGGCAGAAATCATTGTCTGCGTCGATACCGTGTCCTGTGCCGAACAGCTCATGGCCACGGCGACGGCCGCAGCTCGGTGGTTTGACGCCGGGCTGCATGTCATTCCATCGCTTAATGGCGCAGCATCGACAGAGACCGCGAATCACGTGCAACAGTTACTGGTGGACTGCGATTTCCGCACCATTTCTTCAGGCGTACAGCTGCATGCCGATGCTGCAGATGGTGAACAACTGCTGACAGATCTTCTGCAGGCAACTGAAGATCCGTTTCTGGTGGTGGCTGGAAGCCGCGCGATCACTGCAAGCTCGGACGCATGTCAACAACTTCTGCAGCGCACTCTGCAGCAAATCCGAGGGGCAGCGGCAATGCTGTTTCCGGTCTCGACCTGACTTCCACCGCAAATCAATAATGAACATCCAATCATGTCTCCACAGCAAAAGCCGATCTCATTAAACAAACATCACCGGAATACACCCATCGGCAGTTTCTCACAGGCGCAGCGGTCTTCGAGGGTGGACTGCTGGTGGCCGCACTGACCGTTGGCTGGCTGGTCGGGACCGATCCGCTTGCAACGCTCACTTTTAATCTGCGGGACACTCTGCTGGGTCTGATTGCCACCCTGCCGATGCTGCTGTTTCTGGTCATCTGCCTGATGGCGCCAACGGAAGGTCTCGGGCGGATTCGCGAGTTTCTGCGTCGGACCATTGCTCCGCTGCTGAATCAATGTCGGCTTGCTGACCTCGTTCTGCTGGCGTTACTGGCCGGTGTTTGTGAAGAAGTTTTTTTTCGAGGCTTCATCTTTCTGGCCATTGAACCACTCAATCCATTCTTCGCCGTCATGGTGACCAATCTGCTGTTCGGACTCGCACACGCTGTCACGCCACTGTACACCGTCATCGCCGCCTTTCTTGGACTCTATCTGACCTCACTGCTCTCCATCGATTCCACCCCCAACCTGCTGGTCCCGATCATCGCCCACACGGTCTACGACCTGATCGCATTTCTGTTCGTCATTCGCGACTATCGTCGCCACGCTGCAGATTCCGAATAGTGCCAACAGAACCACATCCACTGGACTCGCAAGTCAGGAATTGCTCGGAATTCAACCGGGCTGCATTCAGATTCCAGCCGCGAAGCACCAATCCATCTCGCCTCACACTCAGGAGTTGGTTAAAATTTCCGCCGTGAATTCACCGAGGAAATCACGCGTTCCCTGACCGCAACGACCATGGAAGGACCCGCAGGCAATGGACTCCCTGCAGAATCGCTTTGCTCTGATCACAGGTGCAGCCTCCGGAATCGGACAACAACTCGCTTACACTCTTGCTGGCGAAGGCTGCCATCTCTGCCTCGTCGACCGGGACGAGGCGGGATTGCAGGAACTTGCGAATGAGCTGCGCGGCACACCCGTTCGCGTCTGCTTGCAGGTCTGCGATCTGCAGGATCCCGATGCGATTTCACGGATGGTGACTAATGCCCTCGAAGTCACCGGTGGAATTGACCTGTTGATCAACAATGCGGGAGTGGCCTGCTATGGTCCGACTCATCAGATGTCTATGGAGCAGTGGAATCAGGTCATGCAGATCAATCTGCTGGCTCCGATTCAGCTTACGCAGCAACTGCTCCCGCATCTGTTACTTCGCCGGGATCCGCATATTGTCAACATGTGCAGCATCAGCGGACTGGTTGCCGGTGGACGGTTTGCCGCGTACCACACCTCGAAATTCGGGCTCATCGGATTCACGGAAGCACTGCGGGGAGAGTATCGCCGTCAGGGTGTCGGCGTCACAGCCATCTGTCCCGGCCCGGTGCGGACTCAGCTTTATCGTGAGGCGTCTTCGTCACGCGCTGATGGCAAAGTACCGGAGCCTCCCGCATGGGTCTGCGCTTCACCGGAACAGGTCGCCAGACGTACGCTGAAGGCAATCCGTCGTAACGAACGGCAGGTGCTGATCACTCCCATGGCCCATTTGCTGTTCCAGATCAAACGCTTCTTTCCGTCACTGATCGACATGGCGAACGGTTTCAGCCGCCGCGGGCGGAAACGACGTCTGCAGCAGGTCGAAGCCATGGGAAGTCAGCAAACAGTGAACCCGCTCGCCGCGGCCGAAGATCAACCGCAGCGGAAGTCTGCATGACCCGGCGGTGGCTCGGATCGAGCACTACTGCTGAGACAGCGGCGGATGCAGTGGATTCCGAATTGCCTCGTGACCGTCCGGAAGCCGAACCCTGTATCCTGAAAAATCCGCGTTCGCCTCGGGAAAATCTGTGCTGATATACTGAGCACCACTGGTAAATGCGTGCTCACGTCGCCGCGTCTGATTTGCCCTCGCGTCCCGCGTATCGGCATCAGCGCGAGTACGTACGAGAAATCCAGTCTGCACCAACTGCCTGATTTCCCGCTGCTGACCGATTGGGTCGTTCCGCTTCATCCACGCAGCACGAGGATGGTCCGGACCAACGCTGACAAACAACAGCGGGTCACTCGCTTCGTTCACGGCTTCAAGATATCGCTGTACCCAGATACCTTCATTGTCCAGACAGAAAAACAAACGCCCGCGAATACTTCCAATTGTCGGCCAGCCGCGTTTCCTGACAGCGTCGCCAATGCTACTGTCGCCAGGTTTCCGAAGCGATGACGGACGTATTACAGATTCTGCCGGAATCACACTCCGAATTTCGGCTTCCAGCTCACGAAAACGCTCCGCCGTCCACTTCACAAGTTGAACACCGGTTGGATTGGGAACCGTCTCCTTCAGCTCCAGCAGAATCATTACCGGCAGATGCTTCGGATTGGCCTCCGACCAGCGTTCCACCTGTTCCAGCGCAGTGCGAAAATCAGCAACTGTACTGAGATAATCGAAGCCCGGTGCATGCAGGACCTTGATCCCCGGCCGATCCAGAACGCCGCCATGATTCGGATCAGGTCCCGGGTTCCCGCCAGCCATCCGAGACAATTGTCGTCCCAACGGATTTGAAAACAGCCCGCCGTCCGGATCAGCAAACAGATCCAGCTCCAACTGTCTGATCTTTAATTCCTGCAGTTGTTCCGGAATTGGCCGATGAGAATACTGCAGCCCCTGCAGTATTGATCCCCCCGCCAGACCAATCAGTTGGGCGATCCCGGCAGCAGGCTGGATGTGGTACGAGTTGTGAGTTCCGATCATCTGCAATTGATGCAGTCGAAGGGTGTCGGGCAACAATGCTGCATCGCCGGAGGACTGGCTTGTCTGGCCCACAGCAATCTGCGCGGCAAGGATCATGCAGCAGAACGGTCCCGCAAAGTGTTGCGCCTTCATGGCAGTCCGATCCAGATCATCAGAGGTCCCGGTCAATCCGCCTGACTGTCAGCAGCGGTCAGTCGCTGCGGGGCTCGTCAGTTTTCCGTGAACCAGGTCACGGCATTTCGGAACAATCGAATCCCCTCGCCCTCACCACGCAATCCCTTCCGCGTCCATTGAGGATGCTGGGTTGCAAACAGGAACCGCTCCGGATGCGGCATCAACCCCAGTACTCGCCCACTGGCATCACACAGTCCGGCAAGGTTCGCGAGCGATCCGTTGGGGTTTTCCGGCTCGGGGAGGAGATCAATTCGAGTCGGGTCGCCCGCGGCAGCCGCCAGCTCAGCCGCCCTTTCAGACCAGTAACACAGGGCCATTTGCCCCTGCTGACGAAGCTGATCGGCAACTGCCTGATCGGAGACCACCAACCGCCCCTCGGCGTGAGCGATGGGCACGTCAAACTCATCCATGCCACGCAGGAATGCAGACTTCGGGCTGGTGACCTTGAGCCGGACCCACCGATCTGTGTATCGACCATTGCGATTCCACGTCAGCGTCATCTGCTGCTCCACTCGATCATCAGCAGCGTCGTCCACACCGCGGCCCATCAGCAAGCCAGCCTTGAGGATGGTCTGAAACCCATTGCAGATTCCAAGAACAAGCTTGTCACCGCGCAAAAATTCGCACAACGCGTCATTCAGCTGACTTCGTAACTGCCGCGAAAAGATGACACCCGCTCCAAGGTCATCGCCGTAACTGAATCCCCCCGGCACGCAGAGAATTTGAAACCGGCTGAGCTGTGTCGGATCCTCGAACAGTCGAAACAGATGCACTCGCTCCGCAACAGCCCCTGCCAACTCAAATGCGTGAGCCGTTTCGAGATCACAGTTGGTGCCGGGAGCACGAAGAATACAGACTCGAGGTTGTGTCATGGCTTCCAAACCGATGAAGAGAAAACGTTTGGTTTCAAGGAAACACGAATGTGAACGCGGCCGTCATCGCCCCTCACTTCGGGCGCGCTGGGAGTCCGACAAAGGATGACCACGATGGCTCCCTGCCTTTCTGACCTGGTGCTCCCTGCTTGGGTTTTAGCATGGTGCAGCCACGCTTGCATCCAGCGCTGCCGGGTGTGTTGTCATCTTCCCATGAATATTCATGCTGGCGGGCTTTGCGGCCCGGAAATTTGCTGGCTATCGTCTTCGTCTGGTACGCTTCTTCCCACGCGTGCCTTTTGCTTTGGCTCGGGCTCGGGATGCCTGCTCGCCCTTCCTCATATCACCACCCTGCCCTGCTCCGTGTCGACGATGACCGGACCGCGATTTCTTCTCTGCAGACTGCCGATGTCCGGCGCTGCGCCGCCGCCGCCCACCCTCTCGTTCTGCGTCGCGAACCGGCAGCAGATTCATCTGCCGGCGATCGACATTCACCGACACAATCTGGACGACAACATGGTCGCCCAGACGGAATTGACGACGAGTCTGGCTGCCGGTCATGGTCCGTGCAGCAGGGTCGAATTCCCAGTACTCCTCAGAGATGGAAGCAACGGGGATCAGACCCTCGGCTGGAATCTCCAGTCCCTGGCAGAAGATTCCAAATGATTCCACGCCGGTGATCACCGCGTTCATCTCTTCGCCGACCCGCGGTTCCATAAACCGCAGCAGGCGAACGCGAATCACATCGCGTTCGGCTTTCTCAGCGCGTCGTTCCGTCTGTGAACAGTGTTTTCCAAGTTCGTACAGCCCATCCTCTGAAACCGCCGGTTTCTTTTCCTTTCGGATCAGCTGATCGATCAGCCGGTGAATTGTCAGATCCGGATACCTGCGAATCGGGCTGGTGAAGTGGCAGTAATCCTCTTCAGCCAACGCAAAATGGCCGGCATCTTCCGGGGAGTATACCGCCTGCTTCATACTTCGCAGTAAAGCCATGTTCACTGCGCGCTGTTCGGGCCTCCCTTCCACACGCCGAATCAGTGACTGCAGTTCGAAGCGACTTTGAGGCTGCTGAAGGGATATTTCCAGTCCGCTGCAGAATTGCTGGAAGCCGCGAATCTTCATTTCGTCAGGCGTATCGTGTACCCGGCGCAGAAATGCGATGTTGCGAGAAGACAAATACCGGGCCACCGCGATGTTGGCCGCCAGCATGAACTCCTCAATAATCTGATGACTCTCGTCATGAACCCGCTCGTGAGCCCCGCAGACAAATCCCTCCTCGTCAAAGTCGATCTGGACTTCCGGGATTCCCATTTCCAATGCCCCGCGCTCGACACGCCGATGCCGCAGCAGCATGGCCAGCTCATGCATCCGGCACAGCAGTCTCCGGATCTCCGCCGAACACTCCGCAGCTTCCGGTTCACCATGTACGACCGGCATGACCTGTTCGTAAGCAAATCTGCGGGCGACGCGGATGACAGTGTTGGCCATGCGAGTGCCCAGGACCATGCCCTCAGCATCAAAGTCAATGAAGACACTGCGGGTCCAGCGTAATTCACCCTGCTGCAGGCTGGCCAGCCCGTTACTCAACAACTCGGGAAGCATCGGAATCACGTAATCCGGCAGATAGACGCTTGTCCCGCGTTCTCGAGCCTCGTGATCCAGCAAACTGCCCGGCGGCACCAGTGAAGCGACGTCGGCGATATGAACACCAAGACGCCAGACCCCCCTGCCGTCGTGCGTGAGACTGATCGCATCGTCGAAATCCCGAGCCGTAGCGGGATCGATGGTGACAATTGTCTCGCCGGTCAGATCTTCGCGGTCCGCCGGAATCTCGTCCGTGAACTGTTCTGCACGAATCCTCGCTTCCTTCAAAACCCCCTCCGAGAATTCGTGAGGAATCCCCAGCCCGTAGATGGCAGACAGATTGTCGATGCCTGGGTCTCCGTGTTTCCCAAGGACTTTGCTGACCACCGCCTCGCCAGCCTTCTTTGCCGTCGGAAAACGGAGAATTTCCACGACAACACGGTCATTGACGTGAGGACTGCGGGCCCCGCTGTCAGAGACATTGAGCGGTTCCGGAAACTGATCCCCGTCAATACGCACACAACCGCGGCCCCCGATTTCCATCCATGTCCCGACAAAGACCGTCGAGGCTCTCTCGATAATCTTCTCAATCACGCCGCATCGCTGCCCTCGCGACCGCCGTCTTGCTGTCAGAGTAACGACAACCTCGTCGCCGCTCTGAGCGTCACGCAGATCCCGGGATGCAACGTATACGTCGCCGCCCCGCAACTCCTCCAGACGTTCCGATGGAATGACCCAGCCCGCTCCACTGGGCAGCCTGCGAACAATCCCGCGGACCGTTCCCAGCATGCCACGCGGCTTCAGACGGCCGCGACGATCCTGACGAACGCGTCCCTCGTCAATTAATTCCTCAAGCGCCGTGTCGAACGCTGCCAGCTCACTCTCTCGCAGCCTCAAAGCAGCTTCCAGCTGCTCCGGCGTGCCCGGGCGATAATCCACCGCCAGCAGCGTGCGCAGGATGCGTTTCTTCAGATTCCGCTGTCCGGAACTGCTCACCGAACTCTCTCCTTTCCCCCGTGCCCGCCGTTGGCCAGTGGTTTGCCGGAAGTCTCGGGCAGCGAAACTCCATCCGACAGGGCTGCCCCGCAAGAATTGTCGTCAAGCTCCTGTCGCATCACGCCCCTCCCTCTGCCCGGAGTGCTGCGGCGACAGAATTGGAGACACGCAGAATTGTCTGCTGGCTCACTTCCCATGGCTGATTTGTCAGGATGACACACCATGATGCAGTCTCAGGATCAGCCCACATGAGCGTTCCGGTTGCTCCCCAGTGCCCCCACACATTCGTCGGCAGGAAGTCACTAAAGCAGCCCGCATGATCCGGCCAGTTGAATCTCCAGCCCAGCCCCCACGGTCGAAACTGACGATGCAGCACCGGCAGACCATGGAAATGCTGAGTCTGATTTTGTGTTGCGGTCTGAACCGCGGCCGATGAAAGCACTCGTTCACCACTCTCCAGGACTCCGTCGGCCAGCAGACAACTCAGGAGTCGCGACAAGTCAGTCGCAGTTGATGTGAGTCCGCCCCATGGAGCCCCCAGCGAACGCCAGTAACGGCTGTTCCAGTTCCAGTCGCTGTCCGGCGACTGCCCTGGAGGTAACTCACATGCAACAGCGCGAGACCACCAGTCGGACTGCTCCTCACGAATTCCCAGCGATGTCTCCCGCATCTGCAAAGGCTCAAACAGACGCTCACTCAGCACTTCCGGAAGACTCCTGCCCAGAAGCGGTTCAAGCACCTGCTGAAGCACAGCAAACCCCATGCTGCAATAGCTGCAGTCCTCTGCCGGAGCAAATGCGGGCAGTTGCAATGCGGTTCGCTCCGCAAATTCCCGCACCGTGGCATGACGCGTGCGGAGTTCCTCGTTTTCCGGCAGCATATCCGGAAGCCCCGAAGTATGCGTCAGCAGATGACGCAGCGTGATCCTCCGCAGGGGCCCTCGGCGAAACTCGGGAAGGAAGCTCCGTACCGGCTCATTGAGACTGAAATATCCCTCGGCAGCAAGCTGGACAGCAAGGAGACTGACGATGGGCTTTGTCAACGAAGCTGTCAGAAACAGAGTTGCGTCGGCGACAATCTCGCCGCCCCGATGACTGCATTCCAGCAATCTCTGATTGCCGCGCCCGGCTGAGACATCTGCCGCAGTAACCCCGGACCGCTGCAGGATTGACTGCACGCGTTGAACAGTTTCCCCAGACTGCATCATCTTGAATGCCCACCCGTACTCAGCGCTTCAGCGATTGAATTCGGGAAGAGCTTAACAGGTTGGAGTCTGTTGAAAATCCCCCAGCAGCGTTTGCAGGGCTCAATCTCAGGGCGGGGACATGCAGCGTGATCCCTGACGGCGGCGGTAAAACCATGTGCCGGCTGCAAACAGCCCCAGCACGATCAGCGAAGATGGTTCCGGCACGACATCTCCGAAGTCCGCAATTTCGTAAACACGAAAACCAGTCCCACTGTAGGACTCGTCATCCAGCAACTCCTGCGCGCCGCTGCCCTGCGATGCCGCAGCGAGCAACTCAACAGGGGAGGTGTAACTGCCCCCCAGTTCAAACCGAACGTAGTCGCCGAAATCGTCATACCCGGTTTCGCTGAGCTCCGCGACGTTTCCGCCAAGGCCCATCACTCCGTAAGCACTCAATCCGCCAGCCTGATTGATCGCCGCCGGATTGCCGAGAAAGTCGAAATCGCTCGGGTCGTCATCAAAAACCGCAGTGTTAGCCGAAGTTCCCGAAGAAACAGCTGTCGGTGCCGTATCCGAACCAGTGGGGTAGGCAAAATACTGGGATGCCGAGGGGTTGTAGTAGGCGGCCTTGTAGAACTCGTCCAGCGTTGGCAGAACGTAAACGCTGCGAGTGCTTCGCCACGGATTCGATGCATCGTAGTCATCGGGATGATCAATTGCGTTCCACTGCACGATCTCGCCGGTGCCGGAATCAACGTTGTATGCCGCGGCATTGCCGGTCTCTTCATTCATCCAGTTGACAAATGCCGCAGCCTGCCGGAACGTAATTCCCTGAGCGGGACGGTCAGCCACCGTGGAAAGCGTCGAAATATCCGGATCCTGCAATGCGTTGTAGACCGCGATCATTGAATTGCTGACTTCGGTCTTTCCCGCACGGAACGTGTATGCCACGCCACCATAGCCGGTCACAGTATCCGCCGCGTTGGCTTTGTCGCCAATGTCCACAAATTCCATTGTGAATGAATTCGCACCGGACCCGAAGGTGACAATGCCCGCTTCAGCCCATTGCGTGATGCAAAATGTCCAGAGCAGAAGCGAGTGAAGAATTGTCAGATGCTGAGAAGATTTCATGAACTGGAACATGTTGCCAGCCCCTCCCAAAACGGCGAAAGATGTTGCCCGAAAACAACAGAACCGTTTCAGTCTGGAGTGGCTCAAAAACCTCTCGCAAGAAGTTTCCCACGGGAATACCCCCGTGAGCAAAAACCCACACTTGCCAACATGCAACGAATCGCACTAATCGTTTCAACCTGCGCAACAGGACTGAGATCTGGTCTCCAGCCTACCGCCTCAAAACGGCCGCAACAGCCCGAAAGTGCAACCAATAGCTCTGCACGAGGTGAAGCGCCCCGTCCGTAACGCCAGCAAGAACAAGCTGGACGGAAACTCCGCGCTCCAGCAGAGACACGCGTCGACACTACCTAATCACCCTGATAAGTGCTCCGCAACTAATCGCCCGCTGAGCATAGCCCCGTGAATCGACCCGGAGCTGAAGCTGTCTCCGCAGCAGTACACTCCCGCTGTTGTCTTGCGGAAACCTTCGCGGCCACTGGAATCGCCGGGAGACTGAATCGGAAGGGCAAAGGGAATGGTGTCTGCGGCCACAAGCGACCACTGATTCACACTGGCCCCAAACCAGTCGCCTAACTGCTTGCGGGCGGCCACCTCCACTGCAGCCACCTCCGCGGAAGGCAGTCCACAGGTTGAAACACTGATTAACGACTGGCCCACCGGAGCATATTCGGGTGCGACATTGCTGATGACGCACATGTTATTGACGGGGCCCGCCTGTCGCCCTTCGCCGTTCAACAGCAGAATTGGGCGATCCACTGGTGCCTGCGGGGCGGCGAACTGCAGGCACATCGTGCCATAGCCCGTCTCCCGACAAACGGGCTCACCCGACAGCCGGACAGCATTGGGGCCGTCCACTGCCAGAACGACGTTGCGAGCGGTTAATCGCTCCCCACTGTCCAGCTCCACGCTGTTTGCAGATGCGGAGAGCACTCGTGAGTTCCGTCTGATCTGCTCGTCCGGAATCGACTCCGCGAGCTGTTTGGGGATTTCCTGCATGCCTCCGACCGGAACGGCAACATCGCCAGCGGCGAACATGCGAAACAGAAACCGAAAAAACTGACTCGACGTCTCGAGGTTGGGTTCGAGAAAGACTCCGGAAAACCACGGACGCAGAAACCGATCGATGAAATCCGCGGAGAACCCGTAATCCTGCCGCAGGAATTCATGAAGCGGAAGATCCGTTTCCGTGGCCGAACCAGCATCCGTTGCCCGCAACGTTGCCGCTCGCAGTCGCCCCAGCCGCAGGCGATCTGCGAATGTTCCAACCCCATTAAACAGGGTGCTGAACAGGGCTTGTGGACGTCTCCATGGATCAGCCATTTCAACGAAACGCTGCTGTGTTCGAATCAGCGCCCCCGGCTGAAATGGCCTCAAGTTCAGGCGTGCGTAGTCCAGTTGCCGTTGAGCTTCCGGATACGCTGTCTGCAGCACCTGGAAACCGGCGTCGATTCGGAAACCATCGATCTCCCGGGTGCGAACACGCCCACCCACTGCATCGCCAGCCTCCAGCAACACGACCGGAACCTGCCGCCGAACCAGTTCTTTGGCACAGCTTAGTCCAGCCAGTCCGGCACCGATTACCACGATTGGTTCAGAACGATTCACCCCTGCTCTCCAGCTGCAGACCTTTCCGCAGTCTGCGGAAACTCTTTGATATTTGTCAGTTTTCTTGGGTTTCCTGCGTCGACGTCGCCCGACTCGACATGATCTGATCGGACCAGATGCGCCACCCATTCCGGTCATCAAGTCGGACAGCAGTCAGCTGTGGAAATCGACCGGGCATCGCGACAAGGAGACGCCTGTTCGGCCGTGCCCGCCATTCAGTGGCTGATCCTGCCGGGAAATCTCCTTGTGGAATCTTAGCCACTGCGGAGAAACCGTCTCCGCAGGGCGGGCATCCGGAATTGAATTTGGGAAGATTTCACTTTCAGGTTACAGTCCAGCGGCGTGGATTTGCGTTCTGCAAACTCAATTCACTTTGTGGCGGGAAACTTCGTTATGCAGCAACTCCGTCCTGTGACCCGCCTGCGGTCTACAGTCTGCCGCGCTGGCGGTGTCCTGGTGGCACTGGTCCTCCTGCTGCCTGCGGCGGCAGACGAAACGACTCGCGATCGTCGCCATTTGTTGCTTGGTGAACGGCGAGCCGAGATCTTTGATTCGCTGAAGTCCGAACTGGTTGCTACGCGTGAATGGGCGCTTCAGCGAGGCCTGACCGATGCAGCCGCAGAGATTGACCGACAATTGAATGCGGCGGGACCGCTTTACTCGTCCAGTGAACTTCCAGCCCTGCTGCGTGCGGATGCCTCCGCACAACTTCCTCCGGTGGAAAGTCTGTTCCAGCAGCGAATGATTCGGATCCGTTCGGAACATGCGTCACGTCTGTATACGCTCGCCCGCTCGGCTCTGCGATCTGACTTCCCATCACTGGCCTTTTCAATGGTGGAAGAAGTCGTCCGTATTGATCCGGACCATCGGCTGGGGAGATCGATTCTCGGTGACGAAGTTTTTGTGGACCCGGCTCGCCGGGGCGAGCCCGGTTACAACGGCGAATGGGTCTCGGCATTTGAAAAACGCATGCGCAGCGGTCGCAGTCCTCATGTTGATCATCCTCGTTTTGGCTGGATCCCTGACTCCGCCGTGGATCGCTACGAAGAAGGTCTGCGTCCCTGGCGTGGCGACTGGATCAGTGAGGGACGGGAACAGGAACTGCGGCGAGACTTCCGCAGCGCGTGGGAGATCCCCAGTGAGAACTTTCTGGTCCGCACCAACGTGGGACTGGAGGAAGGTGTTCAGCTCAGCCGTCGGCTGGAACTCTTCCATGCCTGGTTCCGACAGCATTTCGCGGCATTCTTTGAAACGCCTGCCGAACTGGAAGACCGGTTTGAACGGACGGTTCGCAGTTCTCGTTCATCCCGCCCGCGTCCGCTCGAAGTCCATTACTTCGCGTCACGTGCGGAATATCAGGAACAAATGCGCGGCAAGCTTCCGCCCGGTATCGAAACCAACGGGTTGTACTGGCAACCAGACCGCACCTGCTACTTTTTCGACGACCCGGAATCCTCCGACTACTCCACCATGTATCATGAAGCCACCCACCAGATCCTCGATGTGGCCACCGCTGACGCAAGGCGAACGGCAGCGCGAGCGCTCGCTGCGAAGTTCCGCCAGCGTACCGTCGAAGAATGGACGCTCTGCAGCAAATCCAACTTCTGGATCATTGAGGGACTGGCATGCTACTTTGAATCATTTGCAGTCGGGGAAAGTGGAGAAATCTCGATCGGTGATCCCGCCTGGATTCGCTTTGATACGGCTCGGCAACGACTGCTGGATCCTGCATTTCATTTTTATTTGCCGGCAGAACAGTTCTTCGGGCTGGGCATGAATGAATTCCAGCAGCACCCGCAGATCAGTCCGCTCTATTCTCAGGCCTCCGGATTTGCCCACTTTCTGATGCACTACGAAGACGGACTCTACAGAGATCAACTGATTGAACTGCTGGCAGCCATCTACCGGCCAGATCCCAAAAATGTCCTCGCACAACCCTCGTTTTACCGGATTACCGGCGTCCGCTGGCAGACACTTGATCAGCAGTATCACGAGCACATGCGGAACCTCGAAGATCAACTACGGGCTCGGGCCGCAAAGTCACGGCAGCAATCGTCCCTGATCCCTGAACCATGACGGCTCCTCGGCGGAAAGTGTGCAGATTCCGCAAAATTGACATTGGCCGCCGGCAGAACTAGACTTTTCAAGGGTTTCGTGGGCCCGTCAGCCGGGGTGAGACGCTGATGCAAACAGGGCTTGGGAGCCGAAACGAAAAAACGAGCCGGCAGACAACATTTGCCGCCCGCCCCACCGCTTCTCACCGTCGACGTGCGCCTGATTTTCAAAGGTCTTTGTCCATGCGGCAGATTATCAACCTGACTCTGATCACTGCAGTGCTCTCGGTAGCCAGCACCCCTGCGTTCGCCTTCGCAGAGGGGGGACGAAAATCCACCAATATTCCGCGGTATGACGCGGCCGTCAACAAGGCGCTGGAATTCCTCCGCCAGGATCGGCCCTCAGGTCATGGTGGTACAGGTGTGCTGGTCGCCTACGCTTTGACAAAATGCGGTATCCCGGCTGCCGACCCGAAAGTGGCTGCCGGACTGCATGCTGCTGCCGGCAGATCAGCAGGTCCTACCTACAAACCAATTTCCGCCTACGACCACATTTATGGTGCGGGGGTTGACGCCATGCTCCTCGCCGACGTGGACAAAGAGGCATACGTCAACAATTTGCAGGTCATTGCAAATTACGTTCAGGCAGTGCAGCGTGGCGACGGTTCATGGAGCGACACCCCCCGCAATCCCGGGGATATCAGCATGACGCAGTATGCGGTGCTGGCACTTTGGGCATGCCAGAGAGCGGGCTGTCAGTTGTCCCCGGAATGCATTGAACGAGCAGCCAATTATCTGCTCAAAAGCGGAAATGGTGATGGCGGGTGGGGCTACCGTCCGGGCACCAACGTTGGTCCAGGGGGCGGATCATCAACCCACAACATGACCATGGCCGGATCCGGCTCGCTGGGTGTCTGCCGGCTCATGCTGCACGGCTCACGCGAGAAACCACAGCCGAAAGAGAAAAAAGAGCTTCTGTTCGGTGAACTGGAAAAGGTTGAAGAAGATGTGGATCCCAGCGTGGTTCCACCGGCATTCGAAGATCACAGATCCACAGTAGCTTCCGGAGTAATGGACAACCGCGTCGACCGGGCTTTTCAATGGAACACGCGAAACTTTCGCCCTGTCAGTAATGTCGAACACAAGGTCTATTTCTACTACTGCATCGAACGTGCTGCCGCAGTTGGCGAACTCAGTGACGTCAATGGTAATGACTGGTACACGGTCTACGGTGACGGGCTGTTAACGCTGCAGCAACAGGACGGCAGCTTTCCTACACACTCCGGGAAAGACAACGGAACTGCCCTCGCGATTCTTTACTACATGCGTTCCACGGACCAGATTCTGAAATCTTTGCTGGGCCGCGGGCAGTTGCGGGCTGACAAAGGGAATCCCTTTGGCGACAAGAAGAAAAAGAAGGAACCAACGGAACTTGACCTGCTTCTCGCCTCCATGGAAGACATCGACTTCTCCGCACTTGACGAAGTTGACGAAGAGATCGCAGACGACGTCGTACTCAGCGTCCAGTCCATCGACGACCCCAATGAGTTGATTGGGCAGCTGGACAGATTGAAGAAACTGATTCGACACCCCAGCGCCGAGGTTCGACGTTCTGTTTACTGGGCGCTGGGTCGGACCGGGAAATTCAGTCTGGTCCCGGAAATGCTCGAAGGCCTGAAAGATCCCAATGTGGATGTGAACGTGGAAGCCGAAATGGCGCTCAGGTTCATCTCCCGCCGACCCAATGGATTCGGTACTCCACTTGACCCACTGGGGGGGCTGACGGCCAGCGATCCCGAAGCGGATCGACTGCGGAATGCGACCGAATGGCGAATCCGCTCGTTCAAGAACTGGTCACAGTGGTACTATCGCAACCGTCCCTATGAAGACCGTGATCGACTTGATCAACTGCAGGCAGAAAGCTTTATCAAAGGCGATCGCTCAGGGGATTGAAGCTGTGCCCCAGAGAACACAGCCTTTGCCAGCTGGAAACGGCCTGTGGTGAACGCCCCCGCTGACGCGGACGTGCCCACCCTTCAACACACAGACGAACTCCCCAACAGTCCGGTGATCGCACCGCATGAATCGCAAACAGCCCGCAACAGAAAAACGGTTGCGGGCTGTTTCGTTTTTTCACCGGATTCAGACTGCCGCCTCAGTGCAGCAGCGTTTCGTACACGCTCCCGATCTGAACACCACCTCTGCCGGAAAGTGTTCCCCTCATCACTCAGGGAAGCGAATCGACGTCAAAATTCAGATAGACAACTCGACCTGGAATCAGTCTGACGAAGCGATAAGCAGTGGCTTCAATGTCGTTCACGTTTCGGCGGTGCTCCACGCGTACGACGTGAGAAACCCCGATGTCGAGCGGACGATTACTTTCAAACAGCCAGACGCCGCTCTGCAGCCGAATGCCGCTCATTCCATCGACGGAAATTGGCCATTTCTTCGTTGTACGGATCGCCAGCATACCGGCCCGCGGATGCTTTGCTGTGGGAACCGGATGTGACTGCCGGTAATAGGTGCGTCCCAAAGTCCCCAGCAGATGCAGTTTCTGGTTGGCTTCCAGAGAGCGCTGCTTGAACTCTTTCTTCGCCTTCTTCCTGGCTCTCATCTCCATCTGACGTAACGCTTCCTGCTCCATCATCTCCTCGCGAGTCATCGGCCGCTCACCCATTTGTGGTCGTGCCTGAGAGGGAGGCTGGGGCCTTGCCTGCGGCATTTGCGGCATTTGCGGCCGAGGTTGAGGAACAGCCTGGGGTTGAGGGAAAGGTTGGGATGGCCGCTGAAAAGCCATGCGATCGGAATCCAAATTCGAATCCCGAGGCATCGGCACTGGCGATTCAAACAAGTTTCCCGCCGTTCGATCTCCATCCGCGGCGATCGTAGAATCTCCGGCCAGGCACGGAAACAGACTCAGCAATACCAGAGTGCTGGAAAAGCGTTGTGTCAGTTTACTCATTTTGAAGGCTCACGCTGATAACTCAGCATCCCTGCTTCCGGCTCACAGATCGGAAAAACCGCCTCCTCGGTAAACTCCCTTGGATACCTTGGTTCTGGCCGCGCAAAATCTTGCGCATTCCTGAACCTAACGCGTGAATCGCAACACTCGACCACTATTCCTGCCCGTCAGCAGGAAACCGCGGAAAAAACGGGGGGAATTCCCAATCGAAAGCCTGGGTAAAGCCTGACGAATTTGCCGTTCGTTAGTATTCGCGTCAGGCTTCAGCAGAATCGATCGAGCCGACCAGATACACGGTCAGCGATCGTGCCCCATGCGCTCCAATCACCAGAGACTGTTCAATATCCGCCGTCTTGGACGGTCCGGAAATGAAGCCCGCATAGCGATTCTGGCCGACAGTCACCCGAGAATAGGCTTCATGCATATTGTTCACAATCGCTGCAGCCGGAACAACCAGGGCCATGTGCTGCGGAATGAAGTAGAGCACCCGGTGTGGAACTCCTTCATCTGTCACCCAGACCGCGCCGTTTTCGGCGACGGCAAGTTCTCCGTTCATCACAGCGAATTCCACGCTCTCATAGGCGACGGCATCAGATCCATCCGCAGTCAACCCGATACAATCTCCCACACCATCAACGAAGCTGCATCGAATCGCAGCGTCCGCCCACTGTGGCAGACTGCTCAGGTGCGTGTGCACTTCTGCCAACGAATCAACTCGGACAGCGGTGCCACCAACGAACTCAAGCACTTCTGAAAACTGTGACAAGGGATCTTCGTAGATCTGCCAGCTGTCCCGATGTTTTACTTCCGGAAGCGGTGCGGATTGGGGCAGTGCTTTACGGACTCTCGCCAAAATTTCTTCTCGAGAGCCGGCAGTTGAAGGTGAGTTCATGAATTCCTGTTCCAAAACCAG